>CAXQKF010000314.1:0-5360 GCA_964224285.1 Donghicola sp.
GGTGCCGCGGATGCGGGACTGGATGTTTTCCTCGGTCACATCCTGAGCCATGCCCTCGAACATCGGGGCCAGCGTCTCGGTGAATGCGTCGCGGGCGGGCGTGATCGGGACGGTGTGGTATGTCACGCCAAGGTTTTCAACGATCTCTTTGGCGTCCTCGAGCGAGTGTTCGGAGGTGTATTCCGACGGCAGCATGATGCAGCGCACATTGTCCGCGCCGATTGCATCCACAGCGACCATCGCGACCAACGCCGAGTCGATACCGCCGGACAGGCCCAAGAGAACCTTCTTGAAGCCGGATTTACCTAGATAATCGCGCAGGGTGACGACCATTGCGTGGTAATCCTGCTCCCACGCATCGGGGTGATCGGCTAGCGGCGCTTGCTCGGCCTCCCAGCCGTCATCGGTGCGGTTCAGGGTGATGTGGGCAACGGCCTCTTCGAACACGGGCAATAGGGCGGCCAGTTTTCCGCCACGGTTCAGCACGAAGGAACCGCCGTCGAACGCCTGATCGTCCTGACCGCCGACCATGTTCACATAGACCAGCGGCATGTCATTCTCGATCACACGCGACACCATGTGGGTCAGGCGGGTGTCGTATTTATCGCGGCGATAGGGCGAGCCGTTGGGCACCACCAGAAACTCGGCGCCGGTTTCGGCCAGCGTTTCGGCCACGTCCTCGTACCACGCATCCTCGCAGATGGGGGTGCCGATGCGGACGCCGTTCAGCACATAGGGGCCGTTCATCTCGCCGGATTTGAAGGTCCGCTGTTCGTCGAACACGTTGTAGTTCGGCAGGTGATGCTTCAGCAGTTGAGCGCTGATCTTGCCGCCGTGCAGGATAAAATACCCGTTGTGCAGGTTCGGCCCGACCATCACCGGCGCACCGATCCCGATGGCGGGACCATCGGCACAATCGGCAGCCAGAGCTTGCAGATGCTCCATGCAGGCGGTTTGCAGGGCGGGCTTCATCACCAAGTCCTGCGGGTTATAGCCCAAGAGAAACATCTCGGGGCAGACCACATAGTCCGAACCGGCCTCTTTTGCCTCGGCCGAGACCTGACGCACGCGGTTGGCGTTGCCCGACAGATCCCCCATCACGGGGTTCAACTGGGCCATGGTCAGGCGGAAACTCTGGGTCATGTCGATAGCCTCTTGCGGTCATATGCAGGGGTCGCGTCCCCACCGCTTTATCAGAATGCAGCCCGAGGAAAAGAGATCGCGCGAAATCCGTTGCCCGAAGTCGGGGGGTGAATTAGGGTCCGATGTAGGTTGTTTACTGGGAACTTCCCCGTAAAAGGAGTGAAAGATGCACGATTTCAAAAGCTTTGCGGCAACGACAGTACTTGCCGTGATGTTAGGCGGATCGGTTCTGGCACAAGACACGGGCGAGGTAATTACCAAGCAATATGATGACGGCGGCATCTACGAGGGCACGTTCAAGGACGGTCTTCAGGATGGCACCGGCACCTATCGTCTGCCGAACGGCTTTACCTATACCGGCGACTGGGTGGCGGGTGAAATCCGCGGTCAGGGCGAGGCACGCTTTCCCAATGGTTCCGTCTATGTGGGCCAATTCGCCAAGGGCAAACCCGATGGCGTGGGAAAGATCACCTTTGCCGACGGTGGCACCTACGAGGGCGACTGGCTCGGGGGTGAAATCACGGGTCAAGGCGTGGCCGACTATGCCACCGGCGTCCACTACGAGGGCGGTTTTCTAAAGGCGATGCACCACGGCAAAGGCCGGATGGAAAGCCCCGGCGGCTATGTCTACGAAGGCGACTGGGTGAACGGCGTCAAAGAGGGGCGCGGCACGATCACCTACCCCGATGGCGCAGTCTACGAGGGCGAGATCAAGGACGGCACCCGCGCGGGTGAGGGCACTTTGACCATGTCCGACGGGCTGACCTATCAGGGCAACTGGTCTGACGGCCAGATCAATGGCGCGGGCAAGCTGACCCTCGCCAATGGCGACGTCTATGAAGGTGAACTGGTCGACGGCAAACGCCAAGGTCAGGGCAAAGTCACCTATGCGAACCGCGACACCTACGAGGGCGCCTTCGAGAATGACCAGCGTCATGGCCAAGGCACCTTCACCGGCGCAGACGGCTACGTCTACAACGGCGACTGGGTCAGCGGCGAAATCCAAGGGCGGGGCAAGATGACCTACCCCGACGGCTCGGTCTACGTGGGCGAAGTCGCCAAGGGCTTGCCCGACGGGCGCGGCACCATCCGCTATCCCGACGGCAACAGCTACACCGGCAGCTGGCTGTCCGGTGTGATCGAGGGCGAAGGCAAGATCACCTACACCAACGGTCTGGTCTACGAGGGCGGCTTCAAGAACGCCCGCAACGACGGTCAGGGCGTCCTGACCATGCCCGACGGCTACCGCTACGAAGGCGCATGGGTCAACGGCGAGCGTCAGGGCAAAGGCAAAGCGACCTATGCCGACGGCACCGTCTACGAAGGCGATTTCGTCAGACGCAACCGCGAGGGCACCGGCACGATCACTATGCCCGACGGCTTCCGCTACGAAGGCGACTGGAAAAACGGCGAGATCAGCGGCGAAGGCACGGCGACCTACGCCAACGGCGACGTTTACCAAGGCACCTTCCTCGAAGGGAAACGTCAGGGCTTTGGCGTGATGCGCTATACGACCGGCCAGCAGACCGAGGGTCAGTGGGACAATGGCGCACTGGTTACCGAAGGTACAGAAAGCACCAACGCGGCTCCGGCAGAGGCTGCGACCGACGCGCCCGAAGTGCCTGCTGAAACAGACGCCACCGAGGAGCCTGCCGCCGAAGCCGCCGAGCCCGAGGAAACTCCGACCGCCGAGTAACGTAGATAGGGCGCGCTAGATGACCGCGCCCTGATCCAAACGCTGCAGCAGGCTTTCGGCTTCAGAGAGCACCGTTCCGCGGTGCTCTTGGTCCATCCGGTCCCACGTGCGGTACATGTTCCCCATGCGCGGGTTCTTTTCGAACCGCTCACGGTGGCGATCCAGAAAATGCCAATACAGCAGATTGAAAGGGCAGGCCCCCTCGCCCGTCTTCTGGCTGACCTTGTAGTGGCAGGATTTGCAGTGATCCGACATCCGGTTGATGTAGCTGCCAGAGCTGACATAGGGCTTGGATCCCAACAGCCCCCCGTCGGCAAACTGGCTCATCCCGATGGTGTTCGGGGCCTCGACCCATTCATAGGCATCCGCATAAACGCCCAAGTACCACTCGTGGACCTCGGCTGGATCGACCCCCGCCAATAGCGCAAAATTCCCCGTGACCATGAGGCGCTGGATGTGATGGGCATAAGCCTCTTCTTGGGTGGTTTTGACCGCGCATTCCACGCATTTCATCCGCGTTTCCGCACCCCAATAGAACGCGGGCAACCTGCGCCTATGCCCCAGCGCGTTGCTCGTCATATAGTCCGGCCCCTGTAGGAAATAGATGCCACGCACATATTCCCGCCAACCGATGATCTGCCGGATAAACCCTTCCACCGCGTTGATCGGGGCATTGCCGTTCTCATACTCCGTTGCTGCGGCCTCGCAGACCTCGAGCGGGTTCAAGAGACCTGCGTTGATGTAGGGCGAAAGGATCGAATGATAGAGCCACTTCTGCCCCGTCAGCATCGCATCCTGAAAGTCCCCGAACCGTGGCAAGGCGTTCTCCATAAAGTCCCGCATCGCCTCAAGCGCCTGATCCCGCGTGACCGCAAAAAAGAAGCCATCCAAGTCGCCGAAATGACTGCCAAACCGCTCGGCCACCAGATCCAGAACCGCGCGAACCTCTTCATCGGGCTCAAACCGCAGGGGACCATCGTGGCTGACATCATCAGGCGCGGGCTTGCGGTTGTCGTGGTCAAAGTTCCATTTACCCTCAACCGGATCATCGCCATCCATCAGCAATCCGGTCTTGCGCCGCATATCGCGATAAAAATACTCCATCCGCAGGGACTTACGCCCCTCGGCCCAGTCCTCGAACTCAGCATGAGAGGCTAGAAACCGGTCGTCATTGAACATGTGCACGCTGACCGGACAGTTCTCGAGCGCACTGATCAGCCGGAATTCCCCGGGCTCGGTCGCGATGACCTCGTGGGCACTAAACTCTTCGGCGCGGCGCATCAACTCTCCGCAAATGCTGTTGCTGCCCTCTTCCTCGTACCGCTTGTACGCAACCTGCCAGCCATCCTCTTCCAAGGCCTTCGCGAACTTGCGCATCGCTGCAAACAGGAACGCAATCTTCTTCGGGTGATGCTTCACATAGCTCGCCTCATCCCCGACCTCGGCCATGACCACCACATCCCGCGCCTTGTCCCCTTCGCGCAAAGCAGACAAGTCCATCGACAACTGGTCCCCCAGAACCAGAACCAACCGCTTTTTCCGGGTCACCACGGGATCTCCTTCATCGCGTAATCGTAGAAGCCGCCGGACTGCGCAGGCACTAGCGCCTCGACCACATCAACCAGCCGCACCGCAGCCTCTTCGGCAGGAACAGCTGGATGCCGCCCCAGATATTTGCGCGTAAACTCGGTCGCGACGGTCCCGGGATGCAGGGCAACGCAGATATGATCCTTGTGCGTCCGTCCCAGTTCAATCGCCGCACCGCGCACGATCTGGTTCACAGCAGTTTTGGCCGCCCGATAACTATGCCAGCCCCCCAACCGATTGTCCCCGATGCTGCCGACCCGCGCCGACAAAACCGCCAGCACCGACCGCCCCTCTTTCGGCAACAACCGCACCGCATGTTTCAGCACCAACGCCGGCCCAATGCAGTTCACTGCAAACTGATCCGCCATCGCCTTGGCATCCAGCTGACGCACAGACTTCTCGGGCACCGCGCCGCCCACCTCCAAGGCCCCAGTGGCGTTGAACACCACATCAAATGGCCCCTCCAGCCGCCCCAAAACACCTGCAACAGACGCTTCATCCGTCACATCCAGCCCATCCGCCGACCGCGACACGCCAACAACCTCATACCCGCGCCGCGAAAACTCGGTGCACATGGCCGATCCGATTCCCCCCGATGCCCCGATCACCAATGCCCGCTTCATGCGCCCCCACTTCGGCTTTCTGCTTTGCGATAAATACTCAACGGCGCGCGGCCCATAGCCTGCGAACCCCTTCTGGCATAGGCACTTAGGGCCGATCCGGCCCCTATCAACAAATCTGCTCTTTTCTTCCCCGCATCCGCATGTATAGATGCCGCCCATGATGATGATGGGACATATTGCGTCGAACGCACCTGCTGGCCGTGCTCTTGCACAGGCCCTGTCCCTACTTCTCCTAACTCGCCTCTGAGCGTGCCCGATGGGCGCGTCCGCTCAGAGGAGTTCCCTATCGCGCCCCTGTTTACCCATGAACA
>CAXQKF010000315.1:0-4797 GCA_964224285.1 Donghicola sp.
AGACCGGTTTCCCCCTCTGGAAAGCAACTAAGCGAAAGGTCGCATTTGCTTTCCATTATTGGAGTGGCACTTCTGGGGGGAAGTGTGCTTTGTTCGCTTTAAGCAACGTAAAGGGAAGAGAAATGAAGACGATCCTTACCGCAGCAGCAACTATTCTGGCTCTGGCCGCACCTGCACTGGCAGAAGGCGACGCTGACAAGGGCGCAAAAGAATTCCGCAAGTGTAAAGCCTGCCACAAACTGGAAGCCGGCGCCAAAAGCACCGTTGGCCCGAACCTCTATGGCGTCATGGGCCGCCCCGCGGGCACTCTGGAAGACTACGCTTATAGCTCTGGTCTGGTTGCAGCAGGCGAAGGCGGCGCTGTCTGGGACGTGGCGACTCTGGAAGCCTACCTGCCCGACCCGACCGCATGGCTGAAAGACGTCACCGGTGACGCCGCTGCCAAGTCGAAAATGGCCGCTCAGCGCGTCAAGAGCGCCGAGGATATCGCCGCATATCTCGCTTCGGTTGTGGAATAAACCAAGCCTGCGACATGTGACCACACCTTTGACCACATTTTTTTGATCTGCGTCAAAGTCGTGCATTGCCGAAGTTAAAGTCGCAATCTAAAAACCGAATGGAATCCGGGCGCGGAGTTTTCTCTGCGCCCTAAGTCTAACCAGCAGGAGGCAAGAGTATGGCGGACGCAGCCATTCAAGGCCACGAACATGAAGACAACCGGGGTTTCTTTACCCGGTGGTTCATGTCGACCAACCACAAGGACATCGGGATCCTCTACGTCATCACCGCGGCGTTTGTAGGTCTGATCTCGGTCGCCTTCACCGTTTATATGCGACTGGAGCTCATGCATCCCGGCGTTCAATACATGTGCCTTGAAGGTGCACGTTTCTTCGCAAGCGACGAAACCTGTACCCCCAACGGTCACCTGTGGAACGTGATGATCACCTACCACGGCATCCTGATGATGTTCTTCGTGGTTATTCCCGCACTGTTCGGCGGCTTCGGCAACTACTTCATGCCGCTGCAGATCGGTGCTCCGGACATGGCGTTCCCCCGTCTGAACAACCTCAGCTACTGGCTCTATGTCGCCGGTACCGCGCTGGGTGTTGCCTCGCTGCTGTCCCCCGGTGGTAACGACCAGCTGGGTTCGGGTGTTGGCTGGGTTCTGTATGCGCCCCTGTCGACCAACGAAGCAGGCTACTCGATGGACCTCGCGATCTTCGCGGTTCACGTTTCGGGTGCTTCGTCGATCCTGGGTGCGATCAACATCATCACCACCTTCCTGAACATGCGTACCCCCGGCATGACCCTGCACAAGGTTCCGCTGTTCGCATGGTCGGTGTTCGTCACCGCGTGGCTGATCCTTCTGTCGCTGCCCGTTCTGGCCGGCGCGATCACCATGCTGCTGACCGACCGTAACTTCGGCACCGCGTTCTTCCAGCCTGCTGGCGGCGGCGACCCGATCCTGTACCAGCACATCCTGTGGTTCTTCGGTCACCCCGAAGTGTACATCATCATTCTGCCCGGCTTCGGTCTGATCAGCCACGTGATCGCGACCTTCTCGCGCAAGCCCGTCTTCGGCTACCTGCCGATGGTCTACGCGATGGTTGCAATCGGTGTTCTCGGCTTTGTCGTGTGGGCACACCACATGTACACCGTCGGCATGAGCCTGCGTCAGCAGTCGTACTTCATGATGGCCACCATGGTTATCGCGGTTCCCACCGGCGTGAAGGTCTTCAGCTGGCTGGCAACCATGTGGGGCGGCTCGATCGAGTTCAAAACCCCCATGCTGTGGGCACTTGGCTTCCTGTTCCTGTTCACCGTTGGTGGCGTGACCGGCGTTGTCCTGTCGCAGGCAGGTCTGGACCGTGCATACCATGACACCTACTACGTGGTTGCGCACTTCCACTACGTGATGTCGCTGGGTGCGATCTTCTGTATCTTTGCCGGTATCTACTACTACTTCGGCAAAGTGACCGGTCGCCAGTACCCCGAGTGGGCCGGCAAGCTGCACTTCTGGGCCATGTTCGTCGGCGCAAACCTGACCTTCTTCCCCCAGCACTTCCTGGGCCGTCAGGGCATGCCCCGCCGCTACATCGACTACCCCGAGGCATTTGCGTTCTGGAACACCATTTCGTCGATCGGCGCATTCATCGCCTTCGCATCGTTCCTTTTCTTCTTCGGCGTCATGATCTACTCGCTCTTCTGGGGCAAGAAAGAGACCCGTGCCAACTACTGGAACGAGTACGCAGATACTCTGGAATGGACCCTGCCCTCGCCGCCGCCCGAGCACACCTTCGAGCAGCTGCCGAAGCAGGAAGACTGGGACAAGGGCCACGCGCACTAATCCCGGGCTTGATCCCATAGACCTTCTAAGGCCCGGACAATGTCCGGGCCTTTTTCGTCGCCACCGTTTCCCTGAGGTCCAGATGCCTTACGAATGGGTCAAAGAACTCCCTGAAACACCGACAGAGACAACCGAGCCTTTGGCCGAACTGCATCTGTGGCCCTACCGTTCCCTGCCGCGCAAAGGGTTCGTGACCTTCTTTGCGATCACCTCGGCCTTTATCGCCCTGCCCCTGATCGCGATGATCGGCTCGCCGGTCATGTGGGGGCTCCTGCCCTTTATCCTGATCGCGATGGGATTGATGTGGTACCTGCTCCAGCGCAGTTACCGCGACGGGGATGTGATTGAAACCCTGACCCTCTGGCCCGACCGCGTGGACCTATTGCACCGGGACAAGACCGGCAAAACCAGTTCCTGGACCTGCAATATCTACTGGGCCAAAGTCAGCCTACACCCCCGCGGCGGCCCCGTTCCGAACTACGTTACCCTCAAAGGCAACAGCAGAGAGGTTGAGATCGGATCGTTTCTGAGCGAAGACGAGCGCAAAGAGCTCTACGCCGAGCTGATCCTCGCCCTTCCCCGCGCGGCGCGCAAACAATAGAAAGCCCGTTCATGGCCCAGGTTCCCGCCACACCGAAAATGCGCCGTTTCAGCCTGCTGACAGCGGCGCGCCTGTTTGGGCCAGACCTACTGCTCAAGAACTCCGTCCTACAGGCCTCGGAACGCGCAGCCCTGACCCTGCGCAGCCTGAAACCCACGCGCGCCCCCGAAAAACCGATATCGATCTTTCTGATCCCGCTGGTCGGCCCGCACCATGTGGGCGATTGGGACGCGGTCTGCCAGCGCCTGATGGCGACCCTGCGCAGCTTCATCGCCCAAACCGACCCGAACTGGCGCGTCCTGATCTGCGGTCAGACCAGTCCCGACCTGCCCGATGATCCCCGCATCACCTTCGTGCCCTTCACCACGCCGGTCGAAGGAAACGACAAATGGCTCAAGCTGCGGCAACTGGCGGAAACCCTCCCGACCCTTGGCATCCCCCAAGGCTACGCCATGAGCTTTGACGCCGACGATCTAGCGCATCCCTCGCTGGTTCAGGAAATGCACAGCCGCCGCGCCGCGGGTGGCTACCTGATGACCCAAGGCTACGTGTTCGACGTGGGTAACAACCACATCGCCCTCGCCGCCCCTGCCAGCGCGGCAAACCCCCTCTGCAAACCGTTCTGGAAACTCTGCGGCAGCTGCGCGGCACTCGCCTTCGACTTCACCACCGACCCGCAGGCCGAAACCGCCCGCATCGCGGAATCCACCCAGCACGAACACCGGATGTTCCCCTATCTGGCGCAACTCGCAGGCCGTCCCCTGACACCGCTCAACGGTCCCAAAGCACTCTACCTTCTCCACCACGGCGAAAATTTCGGTGCCCGCCGCGGTCGGGTCAGCTTCAAGCAACGGTTCGCCAAGCGATTCGAAGTCACAAACCCCGAAACGCTGGCGCAAATCCGTCAGGACTTCGCACTCGACTGATCTTCATCTGGGGAAAAATACCCCCGCGCCGGAGGCGTTGAGGGATTTGCCGCGCAAATCCCTCAAACTGATCAGGCCGACAGACGGGCCTTCACCTGCGGACCAGCCAGACCAAAGTCCATCTGCCCCATGTACTTCTCTTTGAGCAGGCCCATCACCTTGCCCATATCGCGGATCGAGCTGGCGTCGCTCTCGGCGATTGCAGCGTCGATAGCAGCTTGGGTTTCGTCCTCGTCCAGCTGACGGGGCAGAAACTCCTCGATGATCGCGATTTCCGCCTCTTCGGACTGAGCCAGATCCAGCCGACCCCCTTCCTCGTAGGTTTTTGCGCTTTCCTGACGTTGTTTGACCATTTTGGCCAGAATCGCCTGGACTTCGCTTTCAGAGATCACAACTTCTTCACCGTCGACACGCAGGGCAATCTCACGGTCCTTGATGGCCGCATTGATCAGGCGCAGCGTCGACAACCGTGCGGCGTCTTTTGCTTTCATGGCGTCCTTGAGTGCGGCGCCAATCTTTGTACGCAGTTCCATTAAATCATTCCCATCCCAGGGGCTTGCACAAGTGAGCCCATATAAGGTCTCAACCTGATTATGTCTACCTATGCCGTTAGCGCCATGCATAGACGCTAATTTGACCCATTCTGCTTGACCGCTGACGCCTGCGGGCCTATGTCTCGCCCGATTTGTCCCCAAGGAGAGAGCCGATGCCCAGCAGCGCCCACGCCCCTGCCCGCCCGACCGCCTGTCTGGCCCTTGCAGACGGGACCATTTTCTATGGCAAAGGCTTCGGCGCGACCGGAGTGACCGAAGCGGAACTGTGCTTCAACACTGCCATGACCGGTTACCAGGAAATCATGACCGACCCGTCCTACGCGGGCCAGATCGTGACCTTTACCTTCCCCCACATCGGGAACACCGGCG
>CAXQKF010000316.1:0-25526 GCA_964224285.1 Donghicola sp.
TTTTACGCCTGTAATTTCCCCCCAGAGGTTGGCGGCGCGGGGCTGTCCCATCTGGATTTCACTCTGGTTGAAAGAGAGTTGGGGCGCGGGTCGATGGCGCTGACCCATTTCTTTGGCCGACCGCAGAATATCCTCATGGCCTGCGAAGGCGCGCAGCGCGAACGCTATCTCTTACCCGCCGTCCGGGGAGAGAAGATGGACGCGCTGGCCATGACCGAACCCGGTGCCGGATCCGACGTTCGGGGCATGAAATGTGCGGCCAAGCGGGAGGGCGGTGACTGGATCATCAACGGGTCCAAGCACTTCATTTCCGGCGCTGAGCATGCGGATTTCTTTATCGTCTTCGTGGCAACCGGCGTGGATGACACCCCGAAAGGCCCCAAGAAGCGGATCACCTGTTTCCTTGTGGACCGCGGCACGCCGGGGTTCGAGGTGCGCGACGGCTATGCCTCTGTTTCGCATCGGGGCTACAAGAATTACGTGCTGTATTTCGACAATTGCCGGTTGCCCGACCAGCAGGTTCTGGGGGACGTCGATGGCGGGTTCGAGGTCATGAACACGTGGCTCTATGCGACGCGCCTGACTGTGGCGGCGTTCTGCGTGGGGCGGGCGCGGCGGTGTTTCGACCATGCGCTGCGCTACGCGGCAGAGCGCAAGCAATTCGGCCAACCTATCGCAAAGTTCCAAGGGGTGAGCTTCCAGATCGCCGACATGATCACCGAGATCGACGCCGCTGATCTGCTGACCCTGTCGGGCGCGTGGCGGCTTGATCAGGGGCTGGAGGCCAATCGAGAGATCGCAAGTGCCAAGCTCTATGCCTCTGAAATGCTGGCGCGTGTGACCGATGCGACCCTGCAAATACATGGGGGCATGGGGCTGATGGCCGATTTCCCGATCGAACGGTTCTGGCGGGATGCGCGGGTCGAGAGGATTTGGGACGGGACCAGCGAGATCCAGCGGCATATCATCAGTCGTGATCTTCTTCGGCCATTGGGCGCCTAGGATGGAGCGCCTGTTTCGTCCGCGCTCGATCGCGGTGATTGGCGGCGGCAGTTGGTGTGCGAATGTGATCCGCGAATGCCAGAGGATTGGCTTTGCCGGTGACATCTGGCCGATCCACCCCACGCGGGCAGAGATCGGGGGGCTCTGCGCCTTTGCGCGACTGGCCGATTTGCCCGCACCGCCGGACGCGGCCTTTGTCGGGGTGAACCGCAACGCGACCGTCGAGATAGTTCGGGAGTTGTCGGCCTTGGGCGCAGGTGGGGCTGTGTGCTTTGCCTCGGGGTATCGCGAGGCCGTTCTGGAGCAAGTGGATGGCGACGATTTGCAAAAGGCGCTGGTGCGGGCGGCGGGCGTGATGCCGATCTTGGGGCCGAATTGCTATGGCTTTGTGAATGGTCTGGACGGGGTCGCGCTCTGGCCGGATGTGCATGGGATGTCCCGCGTGGATCGGGGCGTTGCGATCGTCGGGCAGTCGTCGAATGTGGCGATCAATCTGACCATGCAGGTGCGGGGCTTGCCGATTGCCTATGCTGTGACGGTGGGTAATCAGGCGCAAACCGGCACGGCCCAGATCGGCGCGACGCTGTTGGCCGACCCGAGGGTCACCGCGCTGGGGTTGCATATCGAAGGGTTCAGCGACCTGCGCGCCTATGAAAATCTGGCCAGAGTGGCGGCGGAACAGGGCAAGCCTGTGGTCGTGCTCAAGGTCGGTGCGTCAGAGCAAGCGCAGCGTGCGACGGTCTCTCACACGGCCTCGCTTGCCGGAAGCGAGGCAGGGGCGGGGGCTTTGTTGCGGCGGCTCGGGTTTGCGCGGGTGGACAGCCCCGCAACTCTGATCGAGACGTTGAAAATCTTGCACCTGACCGGCGGGCTGGCGTCGCGGCGGATTGCGTCCATGTCCTGTTCAGGCGGAGAGGCGTCCTTGATGGCCGATCTCGGGCAGACCCATGGCGTGACGTTTCCCGCGCTTGAGGCCGCTCAGCGCGAGGCTCTGCGAGAGGTTTTGGGGCCTAAGGTCGCGCTGGCCAACCCCTTGGATTACCACACCTATATCTGGGGTGATCAGGATGCGCTGACCCGTTGCTTTGGTGCGATGATGCAGGGTGATCTGGCGCTGGGGTGTGTTGTGCTGGATTTCCCCAGATCCGACAGGTTCGATGCGCCGGAATGGTATCTGGTATTGAATGCGGTTGCCCGCACTCGTGAGGCAACGGGTAAGCCGATGTCCCTGCTGGCGAGCATGCCCGAAGGAATGCCCGAGACCGTTGCCCTTAGGGCGATGCAATGTGGCGTGATCCCGCTGTGCGGGATGGCAGAGGGATTGCAAGCGATTGCTGCGGCCTGTGCCCTGACCCCGAGCACAGAGGCACTGCTGGCACCGAACGAGGCGGTTGGCGGTGAAACCTATGACGAAGGCTCAGCCAAAGCGGCGCTGTCCGGTTTCGGCCTGCATGTCCCGCGCCGCATCGTGGGGCAGGGGGCAGATGCAGCGTGCCATGGGGCCGATGAGATCGGCTATCCTGTGGTGCTCAAGGGCGTCGGGATCGCGCACAAGACAGAGGCTGGAGCGGTCGCGGTAGGGCTGCGCGATGCGGCGGCGGTGCGGGATGCATTCGCACGAATGCCGACAGCCGATGTCTTGGTCGAGGAAATGATCGACGATGCGGTCGCGGAGCTCTTGATCGGGGTGGTGAATGATCCCGCGCATGGGTTTGTTCTGACCCTCGGCGCGGGCGGAGTTTTGACCGAGATTCTGGCGGATACGGTATCCATGCTGTTGCCTGTGAGCGCGGGAGAAATCCACGATGCTTTGATGGGGCTTCGACCTGCGCCTCTGCTGACGGGCTTCAGGGGGCGCCCCTCTGCGGACATAGAGGCTGTTGCCCGGGCGGTCCTCTCGGTCCAGAGTTTCGTGGTCGCGCATAGAGACCGTTTGCAAGAAGTAGAGATCAATCCGCTGCTTTGTCGCCCCATGGGTGCGGTGGCGGTTGATGCCTTGATCCGGATGGGAGAGCCAACATGACATCGCCATTGCGCGTTACCAGAGAGGGCGCGGTTCTAGAGGTCGTTCTGGACCGCCCCAAAGCCAATGCTATCGACCTCGCCACCAGCCGCGAGATGGGCGAGGTGTTCACCGGGTTTCGCGACGATGACAGTTTGCGCGTGGCGATCATTACCGGCGCAGGGGGCAAATTCTTTTGTCCGGGCTGGGATCTCAAGGCCGCTGCTGATGGGGACGCCGTGGACGGCGACTATGGCAAGGGCGGCTTTGGCGGCTTGCAAGAATTGCGCGGGTTGAACAAGCCGGTGATTGCAGCGGTCAACGGGATCGCCTGCGGGGGCGGCCTGGAACTGGCGCTGAGCGCGGACATCATTCTGGCCGCAGACCATGCAAGCTTTGCCCTGCCGGAAATCCGGTCGGGTACGGTGGCGGACGCGGCCTCGATCAAATTGCCCAAGCGTATCCCCTACCACATCGCAATGGAGATGCTGCTGACCGGTCGTTGGATTGACGCGGAGGAAGCTGCGCGTTGGGGCTTGATCAACCGGATCCTGCCAGCCGTGGATTTGATGGCAGAGGCACGGGCCTTGGCGCAGCAGCTTGCAGAGGGGCCGCCGCTGGTGTTCGCTGCGATCAAGGAAATTGTGCGCGAGGCCGAGGACATGAAATTCCAGGACGCCATGAACAAGATCACCAAGAGCCAGTTTGCCACGGTCGAGCGGCTCTATCGCTCCGAGGATCAGTTGGAGGGCGCACGGGCCTTTGTTGAAAAGCGTGATCCGGTCTGGAAGGGACGATGATCCCATGGACTATTCAAGTTACCTTCCGGACGAGGTGCAGCGCTTTGTTTCCGAGACAGAGGCATTCTATCCGGCGGGTCTGGACCTGTCGGACTGGACCGAAGTCAGGTCGGTTTATGACCAGATGTGCCGCCATTTTCGCGCGCCGCGCCCCGATGGCTTGCAGGTTGTCGATCAGACCCTCGACGGGGTTCCCCTGCGCATCTACGGAGGGCCGTCGGATGTCACGATCCTGTTCGCCCATGGGGGCGGTTTCGTCCTTGGGGGGCTAGAGAGCCACGATGATCTCTGTGCCGACATTGCCCACCGAACGGGCTGTCAGGTGGTCGCGGTGGCGTATCGTTTGGCACCGGAAAATCGGCATCCGGCGGCCTATGATGACTTGACCCGCGTGGCAGAGGCCCTGTGTCCACAAGGACCGGTGATTTTATGCGGCGACAGTGCGGGCGGGACACTCTGTGCGGCGCTGGCTGGAACGCGAGCCGACTTGGGGTTTCGAGGGCAAGTGCTGCTCTATCCGCTGCTCGGGTATCCTGCGGCAGGTGGCAGTTTTGACGTCCACGCCCATGCGCCCATGCTGACCACCGCCGAATTGCAGAGCTATGCAGAGGCGCGGGGCGGTGCGGGGGATGACCCGACGGCGGTGCCAGCGTTGGGCGATTTGGCGCACCTGCCGCCGACCCGTTTGTTTCCGGCGGAATGCGACCCTCTTTGCGATGACGCTTTGCGATACCACGAGGCTGCCACTGCTGCGGGGGCTGACAGCATCCTGACGGTTCAGATGGGGATGGTCCATGGCTGGCAGAGAGGGCGGCGGGGCGGACCACAGATGCGGGCTTGCTTTGACCAGATCATCAACGCTTTGCGCGACCTCGCATCACATGGGGCGTGACCCGCGTGACTTCCTGATCGGGTGGCCAAACGCCTTGCGGAACGCTTTGCCAAGGGCCGAGGCATCTGCATATCCACAGCGCAGGGCAATTTCGCGGAGGTCGTAGTCCGTGCTGGTGGACAGGTCTCTGGCGTGGGTCAGACGCATCAGTTGATAGTAGCGCCCCGGTGACATGGCGAGCTCTGCCTGAAACAGGCGGTCCAGTGTGCGCCGGGTCAGCCCGAATTCCTGAGAGAGTACCTCGAGCGGCAAGGGGGTTTCGATCGTTTCGACCATCCTGTTCACGATGGCACGCAACTGAGCTGTACCTTTGCCCTCCAGCCGGTTTGCCCCGCGTCCTGTGCTTTGTTGTTGCGCCGCATCGTGCAGGAACATGGTCGAGGCAATAAAGGCGTCCGCTGGGCCGAACTGCTCTGAAATGATGGCCAGCATCAGCTCCAGCGCGGTCGATGCGCCGCCGCAAGAAGAGATGCGGCGCTGTTTGACATACCGGTCATAGCTGGGCCGCACGTTTGGAAATTCTTCGGTGAAATCGGAAATGACGCTCCAGTGGAGTGTCGCGATCTGGTCATCCAGCAGCCCCGCCGCAGCGAGGAGCCAGCTGCCGGTGTCTGCGGCCACGATGCTGGATGACAGGCGGGTCAAACTGCGCAAAAGGCGCTGGTTTTCGGGCCGCGCATGCTGGCGGAAGTCATATCCGCTGACAATCATAAGGAGATCGGTTTTCGCAACCTCGCTGACCGGAATATCCGGCGCGATGTTCAGCCCGCTCGAGCTTCGGGCCGGTCCGTCATGGGGGGTCACGATCTGCCAGACGAGATCTTTCTGCCCTTGGTCGCGGACCGCCCGCAGGGGCTCTAGCAGGCAGGACAGGACCATATTGGAAAAGCCGTCATAGAGAAGGATTGTGACAGATTTCACTGATTTTGTCCTGACTGGAACATTTGATGTCCCGTATGGAATAAAATTTCCTGAGTATTCGCAATAGCATTTCCTGAAACCGCAACCTGACTCGTCCTGACAGAACGGGGCGGCAGGTTCCGAAACCCGCATTTCAGGAGTTTTCGATGCCGTTGGCGATGAACAAAGAGGTCTTTATCACCTGTGCCGTCACTGGATCGGGGGCTACGCAGGATCGGTCGCCCCACGTCCCGCGCAGCCCTGCGCAGATCGCGGATAGCGCGATTGATGCGGCCAAGGCAGGTGCCGCGATTGTCCATTGCCATGTTCGCGACCCCGAAACCGGTGCACCTTCGCGTGATCCGGCGCTGTACCGCGAAGTGACCGAGCGTATCCGCGATGCCGAAGTGGACGTGGTCCTGAACCTGACGGCGGGTATGGGCGGGGATATCGTCTTTGGCTCGACCGAGGCACCGTTTCCGGTGAATGCCGCTGGGACCGATATGGTCGGCGCTACAGAGAGGATGGTGCATATCGCGGAATGCCTGCCCGAAATCTGCACCCTCGATTGCGGGACCATGAACTTTGCCGAGGCCGATTACGTCATGACCAACACGCCCGGCATGTTGAGGGCGATGGGGCGGATGATGACCGAATTGGGGATCAAGCCAGAGATCGAGGCTTTTGACACGGGCCATCTGTGGTTCGCCAAAGAACTGGTGAAAGAGGGCACTTTGACCGGCCCCGCGCTGGTGCAGCTGTGCATGGGGGTGCCGTGGGGGGCGCCGAACGATCTGAATACGTTCTTGGCGATGGTGAATGCGGTGCCGCAGGATTGGACTTGGTCTGCCTTTAGCCTTGGCCGTGACCAGATGCCTTATGTCTCGGCGGCGGTGCTGGCTGGGGGCAACGTGCGGGTCGGGCTGGAAGACAACTTGTGGCTTGGCAAAGGGCAGTTGGCGACCAATGCGCAGCTGGTTGAACGCTCGGTCTCGATCATCGAGAACATGGGCGCGCGGGTGGTCGGGCCGGAGGCTGTGCGCGAACGGCTTGGGCTGGTGAAACGTGCACCGAAGGTGGCGGCATGAGCGCCCCTCGGCAAAAAGCCGCGATCATTGGCGGCGGTGTAATTGGCGGCGGTTGGGCGGCGCGGTTCTTGTTGAACGGGTGGGACGTGGCGGTCTTTGATCCCGATCCAGAGGCAGAGCGCAAGATTTCCGAAGTGATCGGGAATGCGCGGCGGGCGCTGCCTGCGCTGTATGATCGGGCGCTGCCCGAAGAAGGCGTGCTGACCTTCAACAGCGATATGGCAGAGGCCGTTGCAGGTGCGGACTGGGTGCAGGAAAGCGTGCCAGAGCGGCTGGATCTGAAGCACAAGGTATTGGGGGCGCTGTCGGATTTGGCCCCTGCGGGGGCGGTGATCGGGTCGTCCACCTCGGGTTTCAAACCGTCTGAACTGAATGAACAGGGCGCGCGGGCAGTTGTCGCGCATCCGTTTAACCCTGTCTATTTGCTGCCGCTGGTCGAGTTGGTCGGTGAACCCGAACGCACCGAAAAGGCAGCGGGCATTCTGCGCGGCATTGGGATGTACCCTCTGACCCTGCGCAAAGAGATCGACGCCCATATCGCGGACCGCTTGCTCGAAGCTGTCTGGCGCGAAAGCCTGTGGCTGGTTAAGGACGGTGTCGCCACCACCGAAGAGATCGACGATGCGATCCGTATGGCCTTTGGCATCCGGTGGGCGCAGATGGGGCTGTTTGAAACCTATCGGATCGCTGGCGGCGAGGCGGGGATGAAGCATTTCATGGCGCAGTTCGGGCCTTGCCTGTCGTGGCCGTGGACCAAGCTGATGGATGTGCCCGAGTTCACCGGTGAACTGGTGGATCTAATCGCGGGGCAATCCGACGATCAGTCGGGGCATATGTCGATCCGCGAACTTGAACGCCTGCGGGATGATAATATCGTTGGCATGGTCCGGTCGCTGAAACGCACCGGAACGGGCGCGGGCGGGGTCGTCAAACAGCACGAAGAGACACTGCCGGCAGGAGATACCAAACACGGGCTGCCGGTGACGGCTCGCCGTCAGGTGCCCACCAGTTGGACCGACTACAACGGTCACATGAACGAGACGCATTATCTGGAGGCGGCGTCTCTGGCGACGGACAACTTTATGGCGATCGTCGGTGCTGACGCACAATATGTCGCATCTGGCCGAAGCTACTTCACCGTCGAGACCCATATTCGATACTTGGATGAAGTTCATGCGGGCGACCAGCTTACGATTACGACGCAGGTTCTGTCCGGCGAAGGCAAACGTATGCACCTGTTCCACCGTCTCTGGCGCAAGGACGGGACACTGGCCGCGACTGTCGAGAAGATGTTGCTTCATACCGACCTGAACACGCGGCGCGCGTGCCTACCGGATGATGCGGTGGCGCAGGCTATTGCAGCAATGGCAGCGGCGCATTCCGGAAAAAACGCAGAGGGCGCGGCACGTTATGTCGGTCAGCCCAGAGAGACGGCCTAACCGTCCGGACATTTGAAAAGATACGGAGCGGGTGCCGCTCCGGACAAAAGACCCTCGCCAACAGAGGGAACGACCATTGGTCAATCAACAACAGGGAAAACAAAATGACTGATAAAACAAAGGGAAAAACCTTTCAGCGTTTCAGCCAGACCGGGATGACACGCCGTCAGATGCTTGGCCGGGCCAGTGTGCTCGGCCTTGGTGTTTTGGTAGGGGCGACTGTGCCGTTCCGCGCCGCATTGGCGCAAGAACCGGTCAAGGGCGGCACTCTGCGCATGGGCCTTGGCGGCGGCGAGAGCACTGAATCGCTCGATCCGGCAATGGCGCTGGCGCAGGTGGCGTTTCATGTGACCCGCACCTTTGGCGAGACGCTGCTGGACGTGAATGGCGACGGCTCGCTCGATATGCGTCTGGCCGAGGATGTGTCCTCGAGCCCTGATGCCAAGACATGGACCTTCAAAATCCGCGAGGGCGTGAAGTTCCATGACGGGTCGGTCATGACAGCGAATGACGTGCTGGAAACCATGCGCCGCCACTCGGACGAGGACGCGAAATCCGGTGCCTTGGGCATCATGAAGGGTATCGCGGATATGCGCGTGGACGGCAGCAACTTTATCGTAGAGCTGACCGATGCGAACGCAGATCTGCCGTTCCTGATGTCCGATTATCACCTTGTGGTCCAGCCCAACGGTGGCCGCGACAACCCGAATGCGGGCATCGGCACTGGCCCCTACAAGGTGGTCGAGGCAGAGCCGGGCGTGCGCTACAGCTTTGAAAAGTTTGCGGATTACTGGGATCCGAGCCGTGGTCACTTCGACACTGTCGAATTCTCGGTCATCAACGACGCCACCGCGCGGAACGCGGCGCTGCAATCGGGGCAGGTGCATATCGTTAACCAAGTCGCGCCCAAGGTCGCGGGCCTGCTGGGCCGTGCGCCGAACATCTCGGTCAAGAACGTGTCGGGCCGTGGGCACTACGTGTTCATCATGCATTGTGACACCGCGCCCTTTGACAATGCCGACCTGCGGATGGCGCTGAAATACGCGATCAACCGTCAGGAAATGGTGGATAAGATCCTGCAGGGCTATGGGTCGATCGGCAACGATATCCCGATCAACTCGGCCTATCCGCTGTTCGATGACAGCATTCCCCAGCGCGAATACGACCCCGAGAAGGCCAAAGAATACTACGCCAAATCCGGCCACGATGGCAGCCCGATCGTTCTGCGCGTGTCCGATGTGGCTTTCCCCGGTGCGGTCGATGCGGCGCAGCTGTTCCAGGAAAGCGCCCGTGCCTGCGGCATTCCGCTGGAGATCAGCCGCGAGCCCGCAGACGGCTACTGGTCCGAGGTCTGGAACGTCCAGCCCTTCTGCGCATCCTACTGGAGCGGACGTCCCGTGCAGGACCAGATGTACGCGACCGCTTACCTGTCGACCGCGGACTGGAACGACACCCGTTTCAAGAACGAAACCTTCGACGCGAAGCTGTTCGAAGCCAAAGGCGAGCTGGACGGTGCCAAGCGCAAGGCTCTGTACCGCGAAATGGCGGATATCCTCAGCAATGAAGGCGGCCTGATCTGCCCGATGTTCAACGACTTCATCGAAGGGGTCAGCAACGACATTCAGGGCTGGGAACAGAACGGCGTCTGGGAAGTCATGAACGGTCTCGCACCGCACAAGTGCTGGCTGGCCTGAGGCTGGCCGGATGAACTCACTTGTCCTTAAATTGTTGGTCCAGCGCGTTGCGCTGGGCCTGCTTTTGATTTTTCTGGTTTCGATCATGATCTTCCTGGGCACGCAGATCCTGCCCGGAGACGTGGCGCAAGCGATCCTCGGGCAGACGGCGACGCCGGAATCCCTTGCGAACCTGCGCGAAGAACTGGGTCTGAATGTTCCCCCGCTGGAGCGTTACCTGAACTGGCTGGGGGGCGTGTTGCAGGGTGATCTGGGCACGTCGCTGACCAATGGGCGCGACATTGGTGCCTCAATCGCGGACCGTCTGGGGAATACGCTGTTTCTGGCCATGTGGGCGGCGATCATCTCTGTCCCGCTGGCGATTATTCTGGGGCTGGTGTCGGTGCTCTACCGTGGCCGCTGGCCCGACAAGATGATCTCGGCGGTCACGCTTTCGGCGATTTCGGTGCCGGAATTCATGATGAGCTACATTCTGATGTACTACGTTGCTGTGCAGCTGGGGTGGGCCCCGTCGGTGGCGATGCTGAACGACCGGATGAGCCTACTGGACAAGTTGCACGCCATTTCCCTGCCCATCGCGGTGCTCGTGATGGTCGTTTTGGCGCATATGATGCGCATGACCCGCGCGGCGCTGCTGAACGTCATGCAGTCAGCCTATATCGAAACCGCCGAGCTCAAGGGCATCCGGCGGTCGCTGGTCATCTGGCGCCATGCCTTCCCGAACTCGATCGCGCCGATTGTGAACGTCGTGATGCTGAACATGGCCTATCTGGTCGTGGGCGTCGTCGTGGTCGAGGTGGTCTTTGTCTATCCGGGCATGGGCCAATATCTGGTCGACCACGTGGCCAAGCGTGACGTTCCTGTGGTGCAGGCCTGCGGTCTGATCTTTGCCGCGGTCTATATTTTCCTGAACATGTTTGCGGATATCGTGTCGATTCTGGCGAACCCCAGACTGAGGCACCCGAAATGAGAAGCGTCCCTCTGCCAGCCCTCATCGGGCTGTTCATCACCGGCTTGTTCCTGTTCACTGCGGTGTTCGCGCCTTGGATCGCGCCCTACGGCGTCAGCGAAGTCGTTGGCGACGTGTGGGAGCCTGCTTCTGGCAGCTTCTGGCTGGGGACGGACAACATCGGCCGCGATCTGCTGTCTCGCCTGATCTGGGGCGGGCAGACCACGATTTTCGTGGCCATCGCCGCGACTGTGGTCAGCTTTGTGACGGGTTCGGTCCTTGGTCTCTTTGCGGCTGTGGTGGGGGGCTGGATTGACCAGCTGATGTCCCGTTTTGTTGATCTGGTGATGGCGATCCCGACACTGATCTTTGCGCTGGTGGTGCTGTCGGTGATGCCGGTGACGATCCCTGTGCTGATCCTTGTGATGGGCCTGCTGGATTCCACCCGTGTTTTTCGTCTGTCCCGCGCCGTGGCCAGCGACATCGCCGTGATGGAGTTTGTCGAAGCCGCCCGCCTGCGCGGCGAAGGGCGGGGCTGGGTGATCTTTCGCGAGATCCTGCCGAACGCTCTGTCACCTCTGGTGGCCGAAGCGGGGATGCGCTTCATTTTTATGATTCTTTTCGTGTCGACCTTGTCGTTCCTCGGTCTCGGAGTTCAGCCCCCCGGGGCAGACTGGGGCGGGATCGTAAAAGAGAACAAGGACGGGATCGTTTACGGCATTCCCGCTGCGCTGTTGCCTGCGGTCGCCATCGCGGCGTTGGCGATCAGCGTGAACCTTGTTGCTGACTGGGTGCTGGATCGCACCGCCTCGTTGAAAGGAGGTCGCAATGCCTAATCCGGTTCTGAAAATCGACAATCTCAAGATCGAAGCGACCGCCTATCCTCCGGGTGAAAAGCCCCGCCGGCTGACCATCGTGGATGGCGTTTCCCTGACGTTGCAGAAGGGCAAAGTTCTGGGTCTGATCGGAGAGTCGGGCGCAGGGAAGTCCACCATCGGTCTGTCTGCAATGGCCTATGGCCGTGGTGGCATCGAGCTGACGGGCGGCGACATTCATTTGAACGGGCGGGAAATCCGCAAGGCCAAGGGGCGGGTGCTCCGGTCCCTCCGCGGCGCCGAGGTGACATATGTTGCGCAATCGGCTGCGGCGGCCTTCAACCCTGCCAAGCGGTTGATGGAACAGGTCGTCGAAGCAACAGTTGCCCACGGGCGGGCCTCGCGGAAAGAGGCCGAGGCACGGGCGATCGAACTCTTTTCCAAACTCGGCCTGCCAGAGCCTGAGACCTTTGGCGATCGCTATCCGCATCAGGTGTCGGGGGGGCAACTACAGCGCGCAATGACGGCGATGGCGCTATGTCCGCAGCCCGATCTGGTGATCTTTGACGAACCGACGACCGCGTTGGACGTAACCACGCAGCTCGGGGTACTGGCCGCGATCAAAGGGGCCATTCGCGATCTGGGTGTGGCTGCCCTCTATATCACCCATGACCTCGCGGTTGTGGCCCAGATTGCCGATGACATCATGGTTCTGCGCCAAGGTAAAACCGTCGAATATGGCTCGACCTCGCAGATCATCACGGCGCCCCAGCAGGAGTACACCCGCGCGTTGGTCTCGGTCACTGCCAAGGAGCACGCCGAGAAAACGACGGACCAGCCTGCGGTTCTGGAGGTAGCTGGTCTGTCGGCAGAGTATCGCGGGATGGGCCGCGATGTGCTGTCGGATATCAACATCGGCATCCAGCCGGGCACGACATTGGCGGTGGTGGGGGAGTCCGGCTCTGGCAAGTCCACATTGGCGCGGGTGATCACGGGCCTTTTGCCGCCCAAAGCGGGGACGGTCACCTTCGATGGCCGGACCCTCAGCCGGGACCTGAAGGGCCGCAGCCGCGGGGATCTTCAGGAACTGCAGATGATCTACCAGATGGCCGACACAGCGATGAACCCGCGCCAGACGGTCGGGACGATCATTGGCCGCCCGCTCCAGTTCTATTTCGGGCTCAAAGGTGCGGCTCTGCGTGATCGCACGGTCGAGTTGCTCGATAAGATTGAATTGGGGGCTGGTTTCATGGATCGCTACCCCGCAGAGCTCTCGGGCGGGCAAAAGCAGCGCGTCTGCATCGCCCGCGCCTTGGCGGCGAAACCCAAGCTGATCATCTGCGACGAGGTCACGAGTGCCCTCGATCCCTTGGTTGCCGAAGGGATTTTGAAGCTGCTCTATGACCTGCAAGAGCGCGAACAAGTGTCCTACATGTTCATCACGCACGACATTGCGACGGTAAGGGCCATCGCGGATACAATTGCCGTGATGCATCAGGGGAAAGTCGTGCGTTATGGGCCGAAATCCAAAGTCCTCTCGCCGCCCTTTGACGACTATACGGAGCTGCTGCTGAAATCGGTCCCGCAGATGCGCCTAGGGTGGATGGAAGATGTGGCTGGAGTGTAAGTTTTCTGCAGCCTGAAACTCGGCTTATCCATATAGATTGTGGGAAAGATGGCTGCCTGAGCCAAGAGGGTCTGACCCATCTGCTTGGTCTGAATATCCGGCGGATTTGCGGTTGAGACTCCCTATCGGGTTTCTACTCATGCCCTTGAGGCCGATACACCTAGGGAACCCGCATGGTCCGCTCAATCTGGAAGGAATTGATCGGCTGCCACGCTCGAAGTCGTGTCGGATACGGGATCATGTCCCTTGATCCCGATTGCCGGATGCTGAAATGCACGGCTTCTGGGCTTCATGCCCAATTATGAGGCGGAAATCTGCACGCAGCACTTCTTTCAAATGAAAGAGGCTCCAAAGATTTCCAACTCATCAACGCGTGATGAACAGTCCTGTTGTGTAATTCTCAGGAGGAAATCTTGTTCAATCGCTTCATCTCCGCAGCTTTCGCTGCCTCAGTCGCCATCGCAGGGACATCCGGCGTTGCCCTAGCAGAAACGGATGTGCCGTTCGCGCTTGACTGGAAGTTCGAAGGCCCCTCCGCACCTTACTTCCACGCAATCGATGCGGGCATTTTCGCGGATGCGGACCTGAATGTGACGATCACCGAAGGTCAGGGTTCCCTTGATGCGATCCCCAAAGTGGCCACCGGGGCCTATCCGTTCGGCTTTGCCGACATCAATAGCCTGATGCGGTTTCTCGATCAGAACCCCGATGCGCCGGTCAAGGCTGTCATGATGATTTACGACAAGCCGCCCTTCGCCGTCGTCGGTCGCAAGTCGCTGGGTGTCGAAACGCCCAAGGATCTGGAAGGCAAGGTTCTGGGCGCTCCGCCGCCGGATGGCGCTTGGGCACAGTTCCCGATCTTTGCCGCCGAGAACGATCTGGACATGGACGCGATCACGGTCGAGCCCGTCGGCTTCCCGACGCGCGAGCCCATGCTTGCCGAGGGTAAGGTCGCCTCGGTCACTGGCTTCTCGTTCTCGTCGACTTTGAACCTCAAGCGTCTTGGGGTGGCGATGGAGGATCAGAGCGTGCTGTTGATGGCCGATTACGGCGTGGCGCTCTATGGAAACGCGATCATCGTCAACACCGACTATGCCAGCGAAAACCCCGAAGTCGTTACGGGCTTCCTGACCTCGATTGCAGCGGGTTGGAAAGGCGCGATTGCTGATCCCGCCACCGCCATTGCGGCTCTGATCGAACGGAACCCCGCAGCGGATGCCGATCTGGAGACCGAGCGCCTGCAGATGGCAATCGATGCCAATGTTCTGACCGATTACGTCAAGGAAAACGGCATCGGCGGCATCGACGAAGCGCGGATGACCACCGCGATCGAGCAGACCAAATCGGTCTACGAATTCACCACGGAGCCCGAAATCTCCAAGTACTTCGATGGCAGCTATCTGCCCGCCGCAGACCTGCGGATGCTCCAGTAAAGGTACCAACTGCCGGCGGGGCACTGCCGGCAGTCAAACACGCGCATGACCAATCTGATCGACATCAAGGGCGTGACCCACGCCTACAAAACGCCCAAAGGCCTGCTGCCAGTTCTAGAAAATCTGAACCTCGCGGTTCCCGAGGGTGAGTTCGCCGCTGTGGTGGGCCCGTCGGGATGCGGGAAATCGACCCTGACCAGACTGGTAGCCGGACTGATGAAGCCGGATCAAGGCGAGGTCTGGCTGCACGGCAAGCTCGTGAAATCTCCGCGCAAAACGGTGGGCATGGCGTTCCAGAACCCCGTGCTGCTGGAATGGCGATCCATTCTGGACAACGTGATATTGCCTCTTGAGATCGTCGCGCCGTCGATGCCGCGCGCGCAGAAGATTGCGCGGGCAGAGGAACTGCTGGCGCTGGTCGGGCTATCGGGGTTCGAAACAAAGCGTCCGTCGGAATTGTCCGGCGGTATGCGCCAACGCGCGTCGCTGTGCCGGTCCATCGTGCACAAGCCCGATGTTCTGATCATGGACGAACCGTTCGGCGCGCTGGACGCGTTCACACGCGAAGACCTTTGGCAAACGATGCACGACCTGCGGACCAAGGAACCTTTTACAGCCGTCCTGATCACCCACGATCTGCGCGAAAGCGTTTACCTTGGTGATCAGGTGTTCGTCCTGTCTGGCCGTCCTGCGACAACGCAATACGTGTTGGATGTCCAGTACCCCGGTCAGAACGGGCAACGAAAACTGGACGGGCTCTATACCCCTGAATGTTCCGAAATGCTCGCGACCTTGCGCGAGCAGATCAAGATCGCCCAAGGGCGGCAACCCGACGCGGCAGGCCACTGATGCAGACGTTTCAAAAGATCGCCATTCCTTTCATCGCCATCCTCATTTTCGTCGGGCTCTGGGAGTTTCTGGTCTGGGCAAACAATTGGCCCGACTATGTGATGGCCTCGCCCTCGGACCTGCCCGCAGCCTACAGCAAGTTCTGGGAGCTGTTTCTGATCGGCAGCTGGCAGACCCTGTGGCGCACGGTGGCTGGATTGGCGCTTGCGGTGCTGTTTGGCACGCTGCTAGGCATGATCATGGGCTTCTCTCGGATCGCCCGCGATGGTCTGTACCCCATTCTGGTCGGCTTCAACGCGATCCCCAAGGCGACGCTCGTGCCGGTACTGGCGCTGCTGTTCATTGGCCAGCACAATTTCAATACGGTTTTGATGGCCTTCTTGATCTCGTTCTTTCCGATCGCCGTGTCGGTTGGGATCGGCCTATCGACGCTGGAGCCCGAATATCGCGACATCTTGCGCTCTCTCGGCGCGAGCCGGATCACAATCTTTCGCAAGATCGCCTTGCCCAAGACCTTGCCCGAGTTCTTTGGCGCGCTGAAAGTGTCCGTCACGCTCGCGTTCATTGGCACCAATCTGGTCGAGATCATCTCGCCCCACGGGCGCGGGTTGGGGGCGCTGTTCCTGTCGGGGCAGACGAACTCGAACTATCCGCTCATGTTCGCCGTGCTTATCGCACTCGCTGTTCTGGGGATCATTCTCTATTATTTCGTCGTGCTACTGGAACGGATATTTGCGGGTTGGGCTGAGCGTCCGCAGCAATAAGTGGCCGCATAGGGTCGTCAGCACACGCGGCGCTGTTGCCATCTAAATCTCAACTACGGTTAAACCGTTTCAGATCAGCATATTGCGGGAATCTGTGGCTGGGGTGGTAGGATTCGCACCCACAAAGCCCATCTCCGTAACACCTTGCGCCGGAAGGGCGGATTTTTGGCCCGGTTCCGTTGTATCACATGTCTGATGGACATTAAGGTGTGACGGACTCTAATGCAAGTGTTCTTCTTCTGTTCAGCGGGTCGCGTTGCCGTTTTGTCAGTCCCGCTTCGGGGGGAAACTGTATTCTGCGGCTGCGGGCAAAACTGCTCGGCTCACTGGAGCGTTGGTGTTCCATGTTCTTGACTTGCCACGGTGAAAGGCTTTCTTTCCGCATATGACTGATCTTTCCGTCCAATCTGTGGATGAACTCGACCTCGACGAAGCTTCCCGCCCCAAGGCGCCTAAGGTTCCGGCGGCAACGGATATGCACCGTCACCAAGGGCGACAACTTGCTGCTATTCATCGCCACTATTTGATGGAGATGGCCCAGATTGCTGCGGTGCTGGCGCGGATCGAAGCGGGGGACGCCCCGCCCAAGGATCTGAAACGGATCGTGCTATCGCTCGATATGTCCGAGAATTTCAGGGCGTTCGGGTCTCTTTGTGGGCGCGAATGTCAGGTGCTCAAGTTCCATCATGACATCGAGGGCGCTGACATGTTCCCCCGTATTCAGTCAGCCGGTGGAGGCATGTTCCGCGAGGTCGTGGCCAAGCTGCTGGAAGAGCACAAGGTTGTGCATGAACTGATCGTCCGGCTGGATCGTGCCGCCGATGCGTTGATCGAAGATCCGAGCGAGGCGAACTTTGTTCAGACCGCCGCCACCTACAGAAAGCTCGAGGAAGTGGTGCGCTCGCATTTCCGCTATGAAGAGACGGAGTTGGTCGAGGCCATCGGCTATTACCTCGGATCAATCTGAGACATGCCAAATGCTTGAGCCGGATCGATTGCGTTTCGGTCCGCTGTGCAAATTGGGCGGCATTCTTTTCGAATGGCACCAGGGATTGCCATATGGGGGCGAAATGCACTGCGCTCAAAATTTACGAGGTTTTAGGAAGATATGGGTGGTGTCGTCCCACTCTGCAGAGTTTCGCCCATCCTGTTTTGCCGCAGGATATGAGGCATCTTAGCTACGGGCGGGAAATTGGGCGCTCTAGACTTTATTGGTTGGGGTCGAGGCGCCTAGTCATGCCGCAGGCACTTGCTCTGTAAGGGGGGCCAAGCTGCTTTGTGATCTTGGGATACGCCTCGACACTTACTGTATGTTATTCGGTGGTAACTGGAACAAGTGCTGTCACAGGCTGGCCATCTACCATGATCGGCTGGTGGTGGTCATTTGCGAGTAACACACCGATGACATGTTTACCCGCCCGCTCTGAGCAATGTCCAAAGCGTGCAACGATCAAGCTGCCGCCGAAGTCGCTGTTCATGCTGTTGTAGTTGCGGCCCGGAATGTTGCAGTCATCCACCTCGGGATCGATGCGCATGTGAATATGCCCACACTTGGGGTCACCACCGCACGTTCCAGCAGGGGCAAGGCGGAAGTTGCTGTCAACGACAACCCCAATGACGCCTTCGGGATCTTCCCCGAGGGGGACTGTCATTCCGTCGGTTGGCCAGGTGATACGCAGGGTCGGCGCATCCTCGGCCAAGGCTGCGCCAGCGCAGAATGTCGGCGCTGCGATAGTAATGGCGCGCAGGATTTTATGGATGTTGGTCATGGAAATCTCTCGATGTGATCAGTGATTACTTCTAGTCATCTCGACTGACGGTTTCAAAGTAAATAAACGGTGATTACATTGGTGCAGAGGTGCGGTCGTCTGCGGTAAGGCAGGGGGTAATTATGTCTAAAACCTACCATCACGGAGATCTGCCGAGGGCCCTGATCGCGGCCGCTACTGCGATTGTCGAGGAGTCAGGCGTCGAGGCATTGTCCGTGCGCGAGGTTGCCAGACGCGTCGGTGTATCGCCCGGGGCCCCCTTTCGCCATTTCGCATCACGCGAAGCGCTGTTGGTGGCGGTCGCCGAGCAGGCCATGGAGCGATTGATTATGGCCGTCGAAGCCGGGCAGTTGCAGACGGATGAAGATCCTCTGGATCAGATCAGGCTGATTGGTTTGGCCTATATCGATTGGGCCGCCGAGAATCCCACGCACTTTGCCATTATCAGCCAGCGAAACCTGGTTCCGCTCCAAGGTGCAGCCCGCAGTCAGAACGATGCAATCAGGGATCGTATGAAGGCGCTGTTGCTGTTGGCCAAGTCTCGTGGGCAAATGCGACCAGAGGCGGACCCTGAGACAGTCCTGTTGTCTTGTCGGGCGCTGGTCTATGGCCTAAGCCGCATGCTGATTGACGGCCATTTCCCAGAGTGGAGCCCGCAAGCTGCTCCATTGACTTCGATGCGAAAAGCTCTGGATCATTTTGTCCAGGATTTGCGGCCATTTTCTGGCAAAGAAACGGGCGCATAAAGGCTATACCCTGCCGTGCAGCCGTGTCGCCAAATGGTTAGTCGCGAAACTCTTGCGTGGCGTCCTTGAGCCAGTTCACGAAATCCCTTGTTTTGGCCTTGTTCGGTCGGGGCGCGTCAACTGCATAAACATATTTGCTATCGACCGTGCCGAACGGCGCGGCCAGCCGGCCACTTGCAATCTCCCCTGCAACCAGATGCCAAGGCGCGATCGCCATGCCGAGGCTGTTCAGGGCCGCCTCTATGGTCATGTGATAGTGATCGAAAATCCTCGTTGCAGTAGGGTCAAACGCGTCGCCTTCTACGGTCGCCTCGATCCATTCCTGCCAAACATGGGGGCGTGTCCGAGTTTCCAATCGTGGCAAGGTGAGCATGTCTTCGACGCGATCCGAGACAAGCGAGGGGGCCACCACCAATGCCAGCTTTTCGGTGAATAGCGGAACGCAGCTTTTGGGCAGTTCGGCATGGGGCGGCACGACAAGAATTCGGACATCGACAGGAATTTGCTGCTGCCGGTTGTCTGTCGCAAGGCGGACGTCGTAACGGGGATGACGGGTCGTGAATTCGTGAAGCCGCGGTATCAACCAGCGCATTGCAAATGTGCTCAGGCAAGCGACATCCAGAATATCGCCATTCCCACGCCCGATGCTGCGCAGGGCGTCCTCGATCTGGTCAAAGGCCGAGGTCAGGGCCAAGCCAAAAACACGGCCTTCTTCGGTTAGTTTCGGGCGGTTCCGCGCGCCCTCGAACAGTGGCACACCGACGAAATCCTCAAGATGGCTAACGTGGCGGCTGACCGCACCATGGGTGACACCCAATTCATCGGCGGCGCGAGAGATCTGGCCATGACGCGCGGCGGCTTCAAAGGCACGTAGGGCGGCGACAGGCAGGTTCTTTCTGTTTTTCATGTGAGAAATACTCACATAGAGCGGGCAACATCGTCAATAAAGAACCAGCTGAATTGCTGCTAAGAGCGCGGAAGAGAAATTGATAAGGTGAGTCATGCCATTTGTTCGAACTGATGTTCCGAAAGGAACGGTAGCAGCCCAAAAGCAGAAGATTGTTCAGGGAATTCATGATGCTTTGGTAGAAGCCATCGGGATGCCCAAAGACGAGCTTTTCAACCGTGTCACAGAGTATGACCAAGAAGAGTTCTTTTACGACAGGGGCTTTAACGGCATCGCTCGGTCAGACAATCTGATCGTCGTAGAAATCACGATGCGTCGTGGTAGAAGCGATGCGATGAAACGCGATCTATACGCTGCGATCACGCGTAACCTTGAAGCAAACGCTGCAGTGTCGCCGAAGGATGTTTTCATTTTCATGCACGAGAATGACTACTCGGACTGGAGTGTCGGGAACGGCGTCTTCGCGATGGCGATCACTCAGCAGCGCGGCACAGACAAGTAAATCGGAGCGTCCACGAAAGCGGGGCGGACTGAGGTAGTTTCGTTCCGCACGGCCTTCTTTTTCCACCGCAACGACGATTGAGGCTGTGAGACGCGGTCACATCATGAAGGTTAGGGACGGGCCTCAACGTGTGAACTCTGTTTGGTGTACTGGAGCGGCCCGCATTTTACCGAGGATCTTGGCGGCTAACATCAAGTCTCCCCGAGTGACGTCACTTTTGATCGTGCTGCCAGAAACAAAAGTCGCGTTGCTTTGCGCACACTGATTGCGATCTCTGCAAAATAAATGACGTTATTTTCGCAACGGCGGGGTACGCTACACCTAATGCTTTGCAAGTGAGGTGTGGTGTGCCCAAAGACGTGACAGAGACAAATTCCCCGACAATCAGGAAGACCATTCGTATGTCCCCTGCGCAGGCGCAGTGGATTGCGCACTGGTCAGGAAAGCTGGAGATCAGTGAAAACAAATACATGCTCGATCGAATTGCTGGCTTCCGTCCCGAGCCAAAGGCGAAAGGCCTTTCGGATGAGGTGGTGCATGGGATTGTAAATATCGTCGGTGAAATCGAAGAGCAGGTCCGAAAGAGAGAAGCCGACGGTGCTGAGGTGCCAATGGCTGAGCTCCTGCTTCTACAGCGGCTTTGTGAAAGGCTTGACGATCTACTCCTTCGGATACCGCGCTCATGATGTGTGGTTGGACGGACGGTTGGGAAAATGATCCGCATGCCCGAGGTATTATGAGCTACTTTCTGTCCCCAACCCATCGTAAGCAGGTTGGTGAAATCTATCAGGAGACGCGGCGCGATCCGGTGCCAGAGTTGCTGATCGGCGATCCCGATCAGATGGCAGCGTTTCTTCGACATCAGCGGGTGAAGAAAAAGTTCAGCGTTCTGGTTCTGACCTTCGAGAAGGATGACGTGAACACCACGGATTTCAATCTCGGGGTAGGGGGCGCGAGAGAGGCGATCGGGCGGGTTCTGTCGATGGTCCTCGCGGTTTCCTACGCTGGTGTTCCGGAGCGGTCACGGCCACCGGTGTTGATCGGCACTCACACCCACACAGGTCGTCTTGAATTGAATTGCATTCTGCCGCGCTCTGTACTGGCCGGACATGGGCGCTGGATGGGCTTCAATCCCAAGCCACCCCGAAAGCTGTTCGGGGATCTATGGGACGATGTGGTGCGATGTGTGAATGCCCGTTTTGGCTGGGCCGACCCGTTTGATCCTACAAGGGCGCAACTGGTCAAGTTGCCTAACTGGCGCCAAAAGCAGCGTGCAGAGGCGAAGCGCACGGGTGTTCATCTCGAGGAAGACCTTGGTGAGCGGATCGCGCGGCGGGCACAAATTCTGACAACCACTTCATCATTCAGCGGCAGGGATGAATTACTAAATGCGATGTCTGGGTGGCTCAGGAAAGAGGGTATCGTCGTTGCCGGAAAATCCTCAAAGACAGTAGCATTCCGTCTTCGTGTCGATCACAGATCTGTTCCGGTAAAACTGGGTGGGATCCTGTTCGCACGATTGCCTTATCCTGATTTTGGCGAGGCTGCTTCACCACCGGATATGCCCAAGCTGGCCAAGTCGGTGAACAGACACGCCGCTGGCGCGATTTCTGGAAATATCAACAAATATGGCAAGAATACTTGGCCGGTTCCCCGGTTCGATATTGATGAAATACTCGAAGGGCCGCCATTGCCAATTCCGACGCGCCATGTACTGGATGGACGAGATAGTTTCTCAAAAAAACCTATATATAATAAGGCGTTTGTGGCGAGGAGGCTAGAGGCCCTTCTTCTGAAATGTGCGCAATGGATTGAAGAAAATCGCTTCGTGCACATGCTTGTTGCCGGATTGAATGAAGGGCCATTGCAGGTTCTGGAAGCCTCGAAAAAGAAGTGGGACATTTTCAATGCAAAATACAACAGAAGCGCGGCTGACCCAGCTGCTGGATGCCTGTCAGAGGCTGCCATTCCTGATCGACTCTCTGGAGAAACTTCTGGAGGTGCGCGAGGAGAGCACACTCAACGAACGGCTTCTGGAAATGATCACGACTCTTTCCCAGATTTCGGAGCAGATCGGACAGGTACCAAGTATGCTCGAGCCCATGATGGGGTTGGAGCCGCGGCTGGCCCAACTCGAAGACCGGATGAACCAGATGATTGGTTTTCAGAAAGACCTGAACGCCTATCTTTCCAGCGTCCCGAGCGAGGAAGTCGAGGATTGCTGATTAGGCGGTGGTTGCACAGTTCGCCACGTGAAATTGCCTCTCATCAGCTGGAAAGTTAGCATAGAATGAGGGGTAAGGTCACTTGGTTTGGCGAAGCCCGGGGGGGCGTGTTTCTGTTTAGGGATCACCTTCAATCTTAGTTCATTTGCTTGGGATTTTTGCGCCAACGGTTGAGTGGGCTGAAATTGCCCACAATGATATTGATTGAGTTTGCCAGACCCTCGCACTGTTTGCTTGGATATTCAGATTGGGGGCTGCAGCCGAGCAGAAATCGCTAGGTCAATACAGCCCTATCGGAGGGTGACGGTCGGCTAGGCGGCCAAAGATGCCAGTCACCGGCAACCTTCCAGCCAAACGTCGCCGTGATCTAATGGCGCGCAGTCACCTTTGAGCATACGCTTAATGCGCTCCGTCCGATCAACAAGCTTCTCATCGCCCTGCAGTAAATCGAAGGACGCAGGCGCAATCAGCACAGCGACCAGCCGCAAAAACTCTGTATCCGTTACCTCGGACGGCGGAAGGCCAAAGACCAAAAAGCTGGCCTCGAAGAACCCGGTCATCCAGCCCCTCGGTCCGTGTCCCATTTCAGCGGTGTCGAGCCAGAGTGCAAGGATCTGATCTTTTGTCAGGCTCTGCTCCAATCCCAAAGCAAAGCCGGTCTGTCGTACTTTGCCGATCCCGGGTTGGAACTGCTTGAAGGCAAGTCGCTTTGCGACAGATTGGGAAATTGTCGTCGCCCCGGCGCCGGCTGTGTTAAAGTCCACGCCACCGTGGCCGAGGAAAGCGGGGTCCTGCACGCGTAAGAGCCAATTGAGGCGTTCCGCTCCTAAGTTAGCACCGCTTCGGCCTTCCGCAATCAGCTTGTTTGCCCTGATGCGAAGATCATCTGAGGCCAGCTTCGCATCGGCATAACCCTTTCCGCCATAGGCAGCGAGAGCTGCTAAGAGCACTGCAAGCACCATGATGAGAAATTTGAAAACGCGCCCCATGGGGTAACTATACGTCTCGGGCCACGGTAGCCGGAAGCGGAAAGCGGGCTCGAACCGATCATGCGGCGACGCGGCAGGCTCGGCCCGACTTGATTGCCTTGAAACGCGGCGAGTGTGGTATGTTCGGGTATCGGCAAACTGCTGAGGATGTGGCGGGCGTGGTGGATAGGAGGAACCACTATGCCAACTACAAATCTGCCCGCCATCCGTGCATGCCGTCCTGCTTGGAACAAGGGGCGCATCGTCGGCCAGAAGCGCCCGCTTGCACCGAAACACGTATGGGCAATCCGGGTTCGACTAGAGATTGCCCAGAAGATACGCGAGCTGGCGCTCTTCAATCTCGCCATAGACAGCAAGTTGCGGGGCTGCGACTTGGTAAAACTGAAGGTGGCCGACGTTTACGCAGCCGGTCAGGTTAAGCACCGCGCTTCAATCATCCAGAGCAAAACCCGCAAAGCTGTCAGCTTCGAGATCACGGAGGGGACGCGAAGTGCCGTCGCGAACTGGCTCGAGGATCCCCTGATGATTGGGTCGGAACATTTATGGCCGGGCCGCTTTCATGAGCGTCTGCATATTTCGACTAGGCAGTACGCTCGTCTGGTGCGCGAATGGGTGACCTCGATCGGTCTAGAGCCGAGCGCCTACGGCACCCACTCCATGCGGCGGACCAAGGTGGCGCAGATATACCGCAAAACCGGCAACCTGCGCGCGGTCCAGCTTTTGTTGGGCCATACGAAGATGGACAGCACTGTGCGCTACCTCGGTGTCGAGCTAGAAGATGCCCTAACCATCCCAGAGGCTGTTGAGATTTGAATGGAAGGGCCGCCGTGACAAGGGCGGCCCTCTACGGTCTACTGTGGAAAGCGGCATGAATGTCTTGCCAAAGTGTGGTGGTATAACTTGGTTCGATGATCACCAAGGCATTAAAAGATGCAGTGATCTTAGGAGCGAAAGACAGCCGGCTTAATCAACTAAGCCTGTTTTATCGCCCGCGTCGATTTGCGTGGAATCAGGGTTGGCATCGCCTTGCGGATGTTGTCCGTACTGGGTTCGTCAGCCAGCAAAATCTCCAGCGCTTCGGTCGCGATCTGGTCAAAGGGGACGTGGACCGTGGTCAGCGGGACCGGCAGTTTTGCCGTGATCGGGATGTCATTATACCCGACTAGTGAAATATCCTCTGGGACCGATAAGCCCGCCTCGTGGATGGCAGACAAGGCACCGATCGCCGTGTTGTCATTCACCGCAAACAGTCCCGTCAGCCCCTCGTTCCGGGACAGCAATGTCCGCGCGGCATCCGCCCCGCTGGTGATGCTGAAGCTGGCCTCGACCATCAACGCAGGGTCCACGGGCAGGCCCGCCTCGGTCAGGGCGCGCTTGTACCCCGCCAACCGCCCCAACGCGCTAGAGGCATAGGACGGCCCCCCGATCAGTCCGATCTTCCGGTGTCCCAGGTCGATCAGATGGCGCGTCGCCAGATACCCTCCCATCTCGTCATCCCCGACCGAGGAGAGGCTTTTCCCGTCGGTGCGCACAGCCAGAACATGGGCCACGCCCCGTTGCGCAAGTTCGGCAATCAGGGGGTCTTCGGTACGGGCGGTTGACAGGACCAGCCTGTCCACGCCCCGTTGCAGCAGGGTTTCGGCGGCGATGCGCGCGGCCTCCGGGGTGTCGTCGGTTGTGGCCACGATGGCAAAGTGCTGGCGGCGGGCGGCGGCACGCTGCAATGCCTCGTAGAGCATGGCCATTACCGTGTCGGTCAACCGCGGCACGATCACCCCGATCATCCCCGTTTTACCACGGCGCAGGCTGGCGGCGGAGACGTCCCGCACATAGCCAAGCTCCTCTGCGACCTTGCGGACACGCTTGGCGGTTTCGCTTTGTGACTTGGGCAGGCGTTCGTCCAAGAACCTTGAAACGCTGGACTTTGACACGCCCGCAGCACGTGCCACGTCCAGGATCGTGACCCGTCCTGCGGGGGCTTTGGTCCCGTCATCCTGTGCCATGCTGCGCCTCCCTGCGTGGTGCCTCGTTATCGTTATCAGATTTCTAGCACTTGACACGCGCCTTCTGCAATGCATTTTTGGGAACGTTCCCAATATCGGTCCCATCTGGAGGAGAATCGAACATGACACCG
>CAXQKF010000317.1:0-5348 GCA_964224285.1 Donghicola sp.
TTCCAGTGAAGGTTGTGTTCATGGGCACGCCCGATTTCTCGGTTCCGGTGCTGGATGCACTGGTCGAGGCGGGCCACGAGGTTGTTTGCGTCTACTGCCAGCCGCCTCGCCCCGCGGGCCGCGGCAAGAAGGATCGCCCAACCCCTGTCCATGCTCGGGCCGAGGCGCTGGGCCTGCCTGTCCGCCATCCGGTCAGCCTGAAGGGTGAAGCCGAGCAGGCAGAATTTGCGGCGCTGAATGCTGATGTGGCGGTCGTTGTGGCCTATGGCCTGATCCTGCCCCAAGCCATTCTGGATGCGCCCGCCAAGGGCTGCCTGAACATCCACGCGTCCCTGTTGCCGCACTGGCGCGGAGCTGCGCCAATCCACCGCGCGATCATGTCGGGTGATGCGGCCACTGGCATCTGTATCATGCAGATGGAGGCGGGTCTGGACACGGGCCCCGTGCTCTTGCGCAGCGAAACCCCGATTGGAGAGACCGAGACCACCGATCAGTTGCACGACCGTCTGTCCACCATGGGCGCAGAGTGCATCATCGAGGCGCTAGCGACCCTCGATACCCTGACCCCAGAGGTTCAACCCGAAGAGGGCGTGACCTATGCCCACAAGATCGACAAGGCCGAAGCTGCAATCGACTGGGCCAAACCCGCAGAGCAGATCAGCCGTCAGATCCGTGGCCTCGCGACCTTTCCCGGGGCATGGACCACGCACAAGGGCGAGCGGATCAAGCTCTTGGGTGCCGAACTGGCCGAAGGGCAGGGCGATGCGGGCACGGTGATCGGCCCTGCGCTGACGGTTGCTTGCCAGACGGGCGCTGTGCGCATCACCAAGGCCCAGCGGGCTGGCAAGGGCGCGCAGGACATTGACACATTCCTACGGGGCTGGCCCATTGAAACGGGCGAGGTTCTTGGGTCGGAGTAAGCGATGTTTCCCGTATTGATCGGTACTGTCGTCGTGGCTGGAATCGTGGGCTATGTGTCCGAACGCTCTGGCTTCACGCGGAACGGATATATCCCGTCCATCGTGATCTGCGTGGGCGGGGCGTTTCTGTTCTACTTCGTGACGATCATGTTCGGCATCGGATTTCGCAGCCCGGGCTTGAATGCAATCGCGGCGTCGATCGGGGCGCTGATCATCGTCCCGACGCACTTCCGGCGCTAGGCGTCACTGGCGCGGGGGACGGTGGCGATAGTTCGGTAGCTTCCATCCAAAGACCAGACTGCCCGCACGGACGACGAACGTCACCGCAGCGCCTGCACTCAGATAGATCACCGGATCGGGCAGAATAACCGCCAGAAGCGCAGAGGTGACTGACCCTGCCAATGCCGCTGTGACATAGAGCTCTCCGTGGCGCAGAACGAGCGGCACGTCGTTGCAGACCACATCGCGCATCAAACCGCCAAAGCAGCCGGTGATCATGCCCATAATGGTGACGACCATCGGGCTTTGCTGGACATCATGCGCGGCAGACACTCCCGCCACGACAGCCGAAGACAACGCCACAGCATCCAGCCAGCGGATCGCGGAATAGCGGCTCTCGAGTTGCGGGGCGATCAGGAATACCAGCGCCGCAGCCAAGAGCGCGGCCAAGATGTAGATCGGGTCTGCGATCCAGAACACGGGGTTCCGGTCGAGCAGCACATCACGAACCGTGCCGCCGCCAACCGCCGTCAAACACGCGACAAAGCCAAAGCCCACGGGGTCCAGCTGCTGACGGCTTGCGACCAGTGCGCCGGACAGGGCAAAGACGAACACCGCCGCCAGATCAAGGGCGTAAGTCGCGGTCATTTCTTGAAAGGGGCCATGCCCGCACGGGCCAGTTCATCGGCGCGCTCGTTTTCGGGGTGGCCGGCGTGGCCCTTGACCCATTCCCATTTCACTTCGTGGCTCTGACGTGCCTCGTCGAGGCGGCGCCACAAGTCTTCGTTCTTGACCGGCTTTTTGGTGCTGGTCTTCCAGCCGTTCTTTTTCCAGCTGAACATCCACTGGGTGATGCCGCCTTTGACATAGGCGCTGTCCGTCACAACGGTGATTGCACTGGGACGCTCTAGCGCCTCGAGTGCGTTGATCGCGGCCAAGAGTTCCATACGGTTGTTGGTCGTCTCGGCCTCGCCGCCTTTGAGCTCGCGCTCCTTTACCACGTCTTCACCGGACTTTGCCTGTAACAGGGCGCCCCAGCCTCCGGGACCGGGGTTTCCGCTGCATGCTCCGTCGGTGTAGGCGTATAGTTCAGGCAAAAGCTGTAATTCCTAGGCAGATGACAACAAGGATGGTCAGCATGATACGCAGCTGGAGCCACCACTTCGGGTTCATCCCCAGATAATTGTAATAGACGTCGAGCGCCAGTAGGGCGAGGAACCCGACGATCAGGTTGATCGAGGAATTCATGGTGCCATCCCCCACCATGAAGAAGGCCCAGATGGTCGGCAGGCAAGACAGGCCAAGGCCGTAGGCGCGTAGGGTGTCATCCTCGACCGTAGCCGAAAAGCCCCAGAGAATGCCCGAAATGAAACAGAGCACGATCAGGCCGTAGGACAGCTGAATATACGGCGCGGACATGCGCGAGCCCAAGGTCATCAGGCTCCATTCATTGAGTTCGGGGTAGAGGATACAGGCGGCACCCCATGCAAAGGGAATGACGCCCGCAAACCCGAGGATCAGGGCAGGCAAAGGGATTCTGGTCATAACTAACTCCAATCAGTGCGGCTGTTGGCCGTTGAAATTAGTTCACTCCCTAGCGGTTTCACGCCGCTGGTCTTTGAGCCAGATCAGATAGATTGCGTTGAATTATGCGGGGACACGCAGGACGCGAGGCACTTTGAATTCGACATTTTCCTTGGCCGTTTCCACCATTTCAACAGTGACGTCGAAACGCTCGCGGAAGGCGTCTATGACCTCGTTGACCAGAACCTCGGGGGCTGATGCGCCAGCGGTGATCCCAAGGCTGCGGATTTCGCCCAAAGCGCGCCAGTCGATGTCGGTCGCGCGTTGCACCAGCTGTGCGTAATTGCAGCCGTTCTTGGCCGCGACTTCGACCAGTCGTTTGGAGTTTGACGAATTCGGAGCACCAACAACCAAAAGGGCATCGCAATCGGGGGCGACGGCTTTGACCGCTTCTTGGCGGTTGGTGGTCGCGTAGCAGATGTCTTCTTTGTGGGGGCCGACGATTGCGGGGAACCGTTCGCGCAGGGCGGCCACAATGTCGATGGTGTCGTCCACGGACAGGGTGGTCTGGGTGACAAAGGCCAGCTTGGACGGATCGCGGACCTCGACCTTCGCCACGTCATCCACTGTTTCCACAAGCAGCACTTCGCCCTCGGGCAGCTGGCCCATGGTGCCGAGCGTTTCGGGGTGCCCCGCGTGACCGATCATGATCATCTGGAGGCCGTTTTCAAAGTGACGCTCTGCCTCGATGTGGACTTTGCTGACCAGGGGGCAGGTGGCATCGACGAACACCATCTCGCGCTTGGTCGCGGCGGCAGGCACGGATTTAGGAACACCGTGGGCCGAGAAGATTACGGGGCGGTCGTCGGGGCATTCGTCCAGCTCTTCGACAAAGACGGCACCCTTGTCGCGCAGAGAATCCACGACGAACTTGTTGTGCACGATCTCGTGGCGACATAGACCGGTGCGCCCCATTTCTCGATCGCCATTTCGACGATCTTGATGGCGCGGTCCACACCGGCGCAGAACCCGCGGGGGGCTGCGAGATAGATGGTCAGCTGGGGCTTGGTCATACCTACCGTCCTGTCATGCACATTTGCCCCAGACGTAATGCATGGGGGCGGGCTTCGCAATCGGCGGGCCAGAGATCGTGATGAAGGGGGGATTGGCCCCGTCTGGATCGCTGCGGTGAGTGGCGCAGAACCCTCGGGGCCGATACTCAATACTACGGGATTTCATGACGGCGCGGTGGGCACGTCGTCATGGTCAGTCGTTGGAGGATTGATCGTCCGAACGCTCTGGGATGTCGCGCGGGGGGCGACCGATCACTTCTTTCAGGTCGTTCAGGTCGATGAAGTTATCGGCCTGACGGCGTAGTTCATCGGCAATCATCGGAGGCTGGCTGCGGATGGTGGATACCACCGAAACGCGCACACCCTGACGCTGCAGGCTTTCGACCAGAGGACGGAAGTCGCCATCACCCGAGAACAGGACGATGTGGTCCACGTGGGGGGCCAGTTCCATCGCGTTCACAGTCAACTCGATGTCCATGTTGCCCTTGACCTTACGGCGGCCCTGACTGTCGGTGTATTCCTTGGCCGGTTTGGTGACCATGGTGAAACCGTTGTAGTGCAGCCAGTCGACCAGAGGACGGATCGGCGAGTATTCGTCGTTCTCTAGCAGAGCGGTGTAGTAGAATGCGCGAAGCAGCTTCCCGCGGCGCATGAATTCCTGGCGAAGCAGCTTGTAATCGATGTCAAAGCCCAGCGACTTGGCAGCCGCGTAGAGGTTCGATCCATCAATGAACAGAGCCAATCGCTCGTCCTTGTAGAACATGAAAATTCCTTTCGATAATCGAGCGCCTGTCAAAGGTGAGTGGTCTTACAGAGGCACTATAGAATGAATTATGTTGAACTGCTCAGAACGCAAGCGTCACACAGATGAGCAATTATGAGGTAGGGGACATGAAAAAGTATAATCAGGTCATTTTTTCCGTCGGCGGTAATCAAGAGGCTGATGTTTCAAAAAATATCGAGATGCAAGTCAGAGTAGCCAGTCTTTTCAGGGAATGCGACGTTTTTCCGGTCTCAATTTCGAAATTTTATCTTACACCAGCTTTCCCTGCCGGAATCGGCGCAGATTTCGTCAATTGTGCGATTCGTGCGGTGACCCCTCTACAAGCGCAAGAAGTTCTGCAGATTTGTCATCGAATAGAGGCCAAATTTGGGCGAAAGCGGGTTGTTCGTTGGGGTGAGCGTATCATCGATATTGATCTGATTTCCTTCGAAGATGTGGTTTCTCCCGATAGCGAAACTTACCAAAGATGGGTCGATCTGCCCCTGGAGCAACAGAAAACACAGGCGCCAGAGCAACTGATCTTGCCGCATCCTCGCATGCAGGATCGGGCATTTGTGTTGGTCCCCATGTGCGACATATCAGAAGACTGGGTGCATCCGGTGTTCGGAATGACCGCGCGTCAACTGTGTGATAGGTTGCCCGACAAAGAGGTTGACACAGTGCAACCGATCGACGGAACACGGGTTGTAAATTACCCTGACCCCGTATAAATAAGCGCTTTCTAAAGCCTGCTAAGTGGAGATCCCATGGCCCGCGTTACCGTTGAAGACTGCGTCGACAAGGTTCCGAACCGTTTTGATCTGGTGATGCTTGCTGCCCATCGGGCAC
>CAXQKF010000318.1:0-3380 GCA_964224285.1 Donghicola sp.
ACAGAACCTGATCAAGCAGCTCAAGCCCCGATACAACGTGCTGTTGCGCGACGATAAGTCCTTTCCGAACATTCTGGTGACCAAAGACCACGATTTCCCCCAGATAAAAAAGCACCGCGGCAAGAAGGTGCAGAAGGGCAGTTACTATGGTCCCTTCGCCAGCGCGGGGGCGGTGAACCGGACGCTGAACCAACTGCAAAAGGTGTTCTTGCTGCGGAATTGCACAGACTCTGTGTTCAACGCGCGGTCGCGGCCTTGTCTGCTCTACCAGATCAAACGGTGCGCGGCGCCCTGCGTCGGCAAAGTGACCGAGGCCGAGTATGGCGCTTTGGTTGCAGATGCGGAGCGGTTCCTGTCGGGGCGCTCGACTAAGGTTCAAGAAGAGCTCGCCACGCAGATGGCCGAGGCCGCCGAGGCGATGGAGTTCGAGCGGGCGGCTGCCTTGCGGGACCGGATTCGTGCGCTGACCCAGGTCCAGACGGCCCAAGGCATCAACCCGCGCGGTGTAGCAGAGGCGGACGTGATCGCGCTTCATATGGAAAAAGGGCAGGCCTGTGTGCAGGTCTTCTTTATTCGCGCTAACCAGAACTGGGGGAACCGCGATTTCTACCCGCGCGTCAGTGGGGCGGATGTGTCCGAGGCAGAGGTGCTACAGGCCTTTATCGGGCAGTTCTACGATGACAAGGAACCGCCCCGTCTGCTGCTCTTGTCCCATCCGGTCGAAGACCCTGATCTCTTGGCCGAAGCGCTGGCGGAAAAGGTCGGGCGCAAGGTCGAGATCGCCGTGCCCTTGCGCGGAGAAAAGGCCGAGTTGGTCGAAGGGGCAGCGCGGAACGCCCGCGAGAGTCTGGCCCGCAAGATGTCCGAGAGCGCGACGCAGGCCAAGCTGCTGGATGGCATCGCAGAGGCGTTCGGGCTGGATGGTCCGCCCCAACGGATCGAGGTTTACGATAACTCGCACATTCAGGGCACCAATGCGGTGGGCGCGATGATCGTTTCCGGCCCTGAAGGTTTCATGAAGAACCATTACCGCAAGTTTAACATTCGCGGGGATGACCTGACGCCGGGCGATGACTTTGGCATGATGAAAGAGGTGCTGACCCGCCGCTTCCAGCGTCTTCTCAAAGAGGATCCCGATCGGGACAAGGGGCTTTGGCCGGACTTGTTGCTGATCGATGGCGGGGCAGGGCAGGTGAGTGCCGTGCGCGAGATCATGGTCGAGCAAGGGGTCGAGGATGTGCCGATGGTGGGTGTCGCCAAAGGCGTGGACCGTGACCACGGTAAGGAAGAATTCTACCGGACGGGTGAGCGGCCCTTTGCCCTGCGCCACAACGATCCGGTGCTCTATTTCATCCAGCGCCTGCGGGACGAGGCACACCGTTTTGCCATCGGAACCCACCGCGCCAAGCGGGCCAAATCCATGGCTGCCAACCCACTGGATGACGTTCCCGGCGTGGGCGCGACACGGAAACGGGCTTTGCTGGCGCATTTTGGCAGCGCCAAGGCCGTGAGCCGTGCAAACTTGGCGGATCTAAAGGCTGTGGACGGCATTTCCGAGGCGTTGGCCGAGGCGATCTACAACTTCTTCCATGACAAATGAGACGGGCGTTAGGTCGCGCTTTCACAAGTTGATTTTCGCAGGTAAACAAGCGCCATGATCTGGACTGTGCCCAATATTCTGACCGTTCTTCGCCTGCTGGCTGCGCCTGCGCTCGGGGTGATGTTTTTGTATTTCACGCGGCCCTATGCTGACTGGTTCGCGCTGGCCCTGTTCATCGGGGCGTCGGTGACCGACTGGTTCGACGGATATCTGGCCCGCGCGTGGAAGCAGGTCAGCAAAATGGGCGCAATGCTGGACCCGATCGCCGACAAGGCGATGGTCAGTGTCGCACTTTTGGTGTTGGTCGCGGTCTCTCAGGTAAAGCTGTTCATTCTGCTGCCGGCCGTTCTGATCATGTTCCGCGAAGTCTTTGTGTCCGGCCTGCGTGAATTCCTTGGGGACACGGCGGGGCTGCTCAAGGTCACCAAGCTGGCAAAGTGGAAAACCACCGTTCAGATGGTCGCGATTTCGGTCCTCTTTGCCCAAGGCATTTTCGAGCACTACTTCGTCATGGGCACCATGGGAATGGACAACGTGATGGTTGCTGACATCCTTCAGGGGGCGCTGCCGGACCACGGCGGTCTTGCCAACCTTTACCAAGGCATGGTCTGGTCGGGCTACGCTGGCATTGCGCTCCTTTGGGTGGCGGCAGTGCTGACAGTGGTGACGGGCTTCGACTATTTCCGCAAAGCGATGCCCTATCTGAAGGAGGGGGCATGAAGCTGGACGTGATGTATTTTGCGTGGGTCCGTGAACGGATCGGCGTACCGCGCGAAACGGTAGAGACGGAGGCGACAACTGTGGCCGGTCTGGTCCGCGAGTTGTCCGCACGAGAAGACCGTTACGAGCTGGCGTTCAGCGACCTTGAGGCGCTGCGTGTGGCTGTTGATCAGGATCTGACCGATTTCGATGCGTCGATCACGGATGCCCGCGAAGTCGCGTTCTTTCCGCCGATGACGGGCGGCTGATGCGCATCCTTGTCCAAGAGGCCGCGTTCGACGCGGGGGCAGAGCTGAACGCCTTTCAGGCGGGCAAAACAGATATGGGGGCAATCGTCAGCTTTTCCGGTCTGGTCCGCGATCTGCCAGAAGCGCCCTTGCGCCACATGCTGATTGAGCATTACCCCGGCATGACGGAACGCGCCCTGACCAAAATCGCCGAAGAGGCCTGCGCGCGCTGGTCCTTGGGCGATGTACTGGTGATCCACCGCTACGGTCAGATGGCCCCCGGCGACCAGATCATGATGGTGGCTACGGCCAGCCCGCACCGCAAGGATGCCTTTGCCGCGGCGGAGTTCCTGATGGACTACCTGAAATCCCGCGCCCCGTTCTGGAAAAAAGAAGTGACGGCTGACGGCTCTGACTGGGTCGCCGCCAAGGACGAGGACGAAAAAGCCCTGCGCCAGTGGCAGCAGGGCTGAAGGTCGCTCTGGATCAGAACGCGTTACTTCGCGTTCTGGATTTTTCGCAAATAGCCACGCAGGTCTTCGGCTTCGGCGCGGGCATCGCGCAGACCGTCCATGGCGGCTGACAGCTCTGCTTCGGACTGGGTCAGCTGATTGGTCAGTTCAGCTTCGCGTTGCTGCAGATAAGTGATGGCCTGATCGCGGGTCTCTTCGGCCTCGTGCAACTCACGAGCGAGCCGTTCCAGTTCATCAATGTCATTCTTGGAAACGCGCGAGAAGGTGTGCAGCAACCAGTGCGAAAACCATCCGATCATGTAGGACACAAACAGAATAATCGCGGTGGCAAAAATAAACTCAGTCCGGTTCATCCGTCGG
>CAXQKF010000319.1:0-2667 GCA_964224285.1 Donghicola sp.
CCGTAGGGGACGCCCTTCGGAGAGATCATCGGCCCCGGCCAGATCGACGCGGTGAATGACACCTGGGTTCCGGAATACGACGACAACGCCAGCAAGGTGAACCCCCGGTTGGACGGCAAACCTGTGAAGCTGCCGGGCTACATCATCCCCTTCGATGTGACATCCGACGGCGTGACCAACTTCATGTTGGTGCCTTTTGTCGGAGCCTGCATCCACACGCCGCCGCCACCCCCCAATCAGCTGGTCTTCGTGACCACCGAAAAGCCCTGGCCAAGCGAGTCCATGTGGGATGCTGTCTGGGTCTCGGGGCGGCTGTCGGCCAAGTCGATGTCGACGCAGATCGCGGACGTGGGCTATCAGATCGCCGCCGAAAAGATCGAGGTCTACAAATGGGACTGATCCGACCTGACCGCCGTGCCGTCCTGTTGGGCCTGGCCGCAACCGGGCTGGCAGGTCGCGCCATTGCCGAGGATGTGACCGACCTTGACTGGCGGGACCTCTTGCCCGCAGACGACCGGTCCTTGCCCGGCAATCTTGCCGGCCTTCTACCGCACGATGAAAGCAGCCTGGCCGCGCAGCAGCCGATGTCGACCGGGATGCGCACCGACTGGAACGGTCAGATCGTCCGGCTGTCCGGGTTCATCGTTCCGATCGACTACAAGGGAACTGGCGTGACGGCCTTCATTCTTGTTCCCTATGTCGGTGCCTGCGTGCACGTCCCGCCGCCTCCGGCGAACCAGTTGGTCTTTGTCACGACGGGCACGCCCTATGAAAGCGCGGGCCTGTTCGAGGCGGTGACCGTGATCGGCATGTTCGGAACCGCGTCGACCTCGACCCAATTGGCCGAGATCGGATATGCGCTTTCGGCCGAGGATATCCGGCCCTACCGCGTTTAGCGCTCTCCCCAAGCTTTCTGTCCGGCGCGGCCGAATGTGCGCCAGGGTCAGGGGGTGGTCATTCGCTGCGCTGTGCCATTTCGTCAGTTTCGGGGCGCTCGCCCATTTGAGCTTTGGCTGTATCGGCCTGAAATTACACGCTCCACAGCGCGCCGGGTCATCTATGACAACAATATTCGTGGCGTTTTGAAACTTTCCACCCGGATCGACCCGTGTCTCCTGTATCGCAAGGCAAAGACGTCTTGCTTCACAAGGGAGACTGACCATGACCTTCAAGACACTTTTTGCCGCTTCCACCGCAGCGATCGCTTTGGCCACGGCGACCTTTGCCGCCAACCCGACCGTCGGCGGTGCGCCCATGCTGGAAGAGCGTAACATCATCGAAAATGCCGTGAACTCGCCCATCCACACCACGCTGGTTGCCGCCGTGCAGGCCGCAGAGCTGGTGGAAACGCTGCAGGGCGAGGGCCCGTTCACGGTGTTTGCGCCGGTCAACGACGCCTTTGCCGCCCTGCCGGCTGGAACCGTTGAAACCTTGCTGAAGCCTGAGAACAAGGCGATGCTGCAAAAGGTGCTGACAGCGCATGTGGTTGCGGGGGATTGGTCTGCGGCGGATATCATTGCTGCGACCAAGAAAAGCCGCGACGGTTTCTACCACTTCAACGCCGTCTCGGGTGACGCACTCTCGGCCAAGGTCGTGAAGGGCAACGTCTATATCTTCGACGAAAGCGGCAATGCCGCCAAGGTGACCGTCGCCGATGTGGATCAGTCGAACGGCGTGATCCACGTGGTCAACTCGGTCCTTGTGCCCAAGTAACGTTCGCACAGGTTGACCAGCGCTCTCTCCGCCCCGGCGGAGAGAGCATCATCACAGCTACAGGAGGTCCCATGAAACGCCGATCAATGATGGCCGGACTGCTTGCCTGCACCGCATTCCCGCTTCGGGCCGCCGAAGGCCCGTTCGAGGTGACGCGCAGCCGCGCGGAATGGCGTGCGATGCTCTCGGATGCCGAATACAAGGTCCTGCGTGAAGAGGGGACGGAACGTGCCTATTCCAGCCCGCTGGACAAGGAAAAACGCGCCGGCACCTATCACTGCAAGGGCTGCGAGTTGCCGCTTTATAGCTCGAAGCACAAGTATGACAGCGGCACCGGTTGGCCCAGCTTCTGGCAAAGCCTGCCGAACGCGGTCGGGACCAAAGCGGACAACAGCCTTTTCGCCACCCGGACCGAGGTGCACTGCCGCCGCTGTGGCTCGCATTTGGGGCACATCTTCGATGACGGACCGCAGCCGACCGGAAAGCGGCATTGCCTCAACGGTATCAGTCTGGTCTTTCGAACCTGAACAAGGCGCTTGGCCGGACAGCGGCCGTTCGCTGCGTGCTTGGTGAGCGGTAACTTCGACAGATGAGAGTTGCGAGGCGTCACCTCTTCCGTGCAGGCAGTTTGCGTGAAGCCTTCATCTCTTTGAACGACAGGTCGGAGCGGATACTGGTCACGCCAGGCAAGCATCGCAGTGTGCCGTTGACGATGGTGCCAAAGTCGCCCAGATCGCGTGCAACTACGGGTAGCGGGAAACGCCCTCGCCAATTGTGTCGAGGCAGGCAAAAATCTTGAACGTCGCCTTGCTTGTGCGTTGGAATTCGGCTGTGGCCGTCTGATCGGGCTCTGAGCCGTTCGAACCCTCAGCACACCGGGCGCGACCGGGAATTCCCGGCCACAGCAAATTCTACCATTGGGTGGACAGGGCGATCCAGATGCCTGCAAACATC
>CAXQKF010000320.1:0-6339 GCA_964224285.1 Donghicola sp.
ACTTCACGCCGCCCCTCTTCGGGCACGCCGACTCCCGATCCGCCAACAGGCTCCCCTACGGGCTCTACTCAGGAGGCATCTCCGACGAGCAGAAGCGGAGGATTGTCGATGGGGTGAGGTTGCCGGACAACAAAGCGCCCGGCTCGTAAGACGAAACACACTCTCCCCGTCCGGCTGCTCTTCGCGAATGGTCGGGCGGGGGAATGATATATTTTTTTGCAAAGTGGGCGGTAGAAGCAGACATTCACGGATCTCGCAAATCGCTCCATCCCTGAAGCAGAAGCGGACATAGCTATTCGTCTCATGCTCAAGATTGAAGCGTCGCCGATCAGTTGCTCTCGCAGTCCACTCCATTAGAAATGGTGGACACACCTTCTACGCCAAAAGCTAGGTTCATCGTCCGATTTCATTGGAACCCTCCTGCGGTGGAAGGTTGTTAGGTCAGTGACAGATTGGAGATGTTGCTTTGGCCTATACCCGTTTTTTCCTGATGATCGCGTCCTCGACCGTGGTGATGTTCGGGCTAATGTACCTGAACACTTATCTTTGGGGTCATGTCTTTTTCTCTGAAACCCGACTTTACATGGCGATCGTCATGGGCGCTGCGATGGCGCTCGTGATGCTGGCATGGATGCTTGGGATGTACCGGAACCGAGCGATGAATATCGCTATCTTTGCTGGATCGATCATCGTGTTCGCGGGGGCGCTGTTTTTGGTGCGGTCGCAGATCACGGTGCAGGACCTTTCCTATATGCGGGCGATGATCCCTCACCACTCGATCGCGATCATGACTTCGTCGCGGGCTGAATTGACGGACCCAAGAGTGCGCACACTGGCCAACGACATCGTTTACGCACAGGACAAAGAGATCGCCGAGATGCGTTATCTGATTGCCGACATTGCAGCGAATGGCGAGGCCGAAGCGGACGCTGGCCAGGCAAGCCCGCAGTTCGTGGACGCACAGACCGCTTTGGCGAGCGAAGTGATGGCAAAGGTTGATCCGGAATTCCTGACGCCTGAAGCGATCGATCTGGCATTTCCTGAAGGTGCCACCTGCCAGTTCACCTACACAGAGACGAGCCCGCCAGTCCTTGTGACGACTGACGAGGCTGCTTTGGTCAAAATCAGCGGCGATCTGGTGCGTCTTGAGGCAGGCCCACAGGGGTATTCCGCCGCGCCGATCACGGCCGAGGTGCGCCCCATCGAAGACAGCGGCCTGAACGATCTGATCATCAGCGCTGATCCCGATTACTCTGCCGGTTTCCGCGGCCAATACACCTGCACCCAGTAAAGGAGGCCCGTCATGAGCACGACACCTGAAAAGAAAGCCGTCCTGTACCGCATGGTGATGCCTGATCACCTTTGCCCCTTCGGCCTCAAGTCCAAGGACTTGCTAGAGCGGAATGGCTACACCATCGAGGATCATCATCTGAAAACCCGCGAAGAGACCGATGCCTTTCGCGAAAAGCACGATGTGAAAACCACGCCGCAGACATTCATCAACGGAGACCGAATTGGTGGCTATGACGATCTGCGCATTTTCCTCGGGATTGACCCACCCAAGGACCAGCAGAGCGATACCAGCTACACACCTGTGATTGCAATTTTCTCGGTATGCGCGCTGCTTGGGCTGGGTTTGTCTCTTGGAATTTACGGGACTGTCGTCTCTTGGCAGGCGTTCCAGTGGTTCGTTTCGCTGTCGATGTCGGTTCTGGCGATCCAGAAGCTTCAGGACATCGAGAAATTCTCGACCATGTTCCTGAACTACGACCTCTTGGCCCGGCGGTGGGTGCCTTACAGCAAGCTCTATCCGTTCGGCGAAGCCTTGGCCGGGATTTTGATGACTGCAGGGGTGCTGAACTGGCTGTCTGCTCCGGTGGCGTTGTTCATTGGTACAGTCGGCGCGGTCAGTGTGTTCAAAGCCGTCTATATCGACAAACGTGAATTGAAATGCGCCTGCGTGGGCGGAAGGTCGAACGTCCCGCTTGGCTTTGTATCTTTGACCGAGAACCTGATGATGGTCTTTATGGGGCTGTGGATGGGGCTACGCGCGTTTGGGCTCTGACACCGGCAGAGAGGTCACTGGGAGACGACAAACCGCGTCTTGCACATACGTTTCGCGCAATTGTTATCGTGATGTGAGGCTGCGCACCGACGTAGCTCTTGCGCTCTTCTCTGTTTTTAAGATCACTGTCGGATATGGAGATGCTTCAACGCCACCTTTTGCTGCCGACAATTCGGCTAGGCCGGTTAGGCATGCGATTAACGGTCGTTGCCTTGCTGCTGTCAATTGCTGTGCAGGCATTCCCACACAAGGCGTTCGCGACTGCATCCGAATCCGCTGCGATGTCACACGCAATGCACCATGTCCCGAGTGTCACTCCCAAAGATGCGCATACGCATCATCGCTCCGTTCCAGCGGACCAGAATGACACGGCAAGTGCCGATTGTGGTGGCTCTGTCTGCTGTGCGGGCTGCGACGTAGGCTTGAGTGTCATTTCAGGCGTACATCGCGTCATATTCGTCACGCGCACCTACGCGACCAAACCAAGCGCGCCGTCTCGAGACGATCAGACATTGGAACGACCTCCACGCTTGTTGAGCTGAACGGAGGCGTGGCGGCCACAAGCTGCTCGCCGTCCGGACCTTAGGGACTGCGCATCTGCTGATGCGGAGTTTGCTCGGCTGCTTTGCGGCCTGTCAAAAGCACAAGAGGCATCTCATGCAAGGACGTTACTCTGCCCTCGCCATTCTGGCGTTGGGGGTGGGTCTTGGTGGCGGCGTCGCCATGGAAAGACTGTACTTTTCTGCACCGCAAGCCGATAGCGGTGGACCCGCAATTCTGTACTGGGTCGCACCGATGGACCCGAACTTCCGGCGCGACGGACCGGGGAAATCGCCAATGGGCATGGACCTGATTCCGGTCTACGAAGGCGATGAGCCCGCAGGGAACCCCGCCGAAGTCCGTATGGACGCAGCCGAGATCAATGCCGTCGGGGTGCGGACCGCCTTGGCCAAGGCGGACGAGATTTCCTCGCAAATCCGGACGGTCGGTTTTGTGGACTGGAATGAACATCGCACCGCACATGTCCACACGCGCGTGGAGGGCTGGATTGAACGTCTGGACGTGCGCGCGGTCGGCGACACGGTGTCCAAGGGCGACTTGCTGTTTGAACTCTTCTCCCCCGAGGTCGGTTCTGCCACTGCGGAACTCGTGCGTATCAATGAAAGCGAACCCGGCACGCGGATCGTCGAGATCGCGAAAAACCGTCTTCGCAGTTTGGGAATGGGGGACGCACAGATTGAGCGGATTTCCCAAACCGGTCAGGCAGAGCGCAACATCGCGATCTATGCGCCCCAAGACGGAGTGGTGGTTGCTCTAGAGGCCGCCGAGGGCATGTACCTGAAGCCAGACGTGCGGGCGCTGACCCTGACCAACCCGACCGATATCTGGCTGATCGCTGAAGTCTTCGAGCGCGATCTGGGCCGCCTGTCCGAAGGGATGCGAGCCGAAGCGCGGTTTGAGCACCTGCCGGGCACCGTTTTCGAAGGAACCGTTGATTACATCTATCCCGAGCTTGATCTGCGGACCCGAACGCTGTCGGTCCGTTTGGTCTTTGATAACGCGGACGGGTCTTTGCGTCCGGGGATGTTCGGTACGGTCCTGCTAGAAGACACTGACCGCCATCTGGCCGTAACCGTCCCCTCCGAGGCTGTGATCCGCACGGGCCGCGCCGAACGGGTGATCTTGCGCACTGGCGAGGGCCTTTTTGCCCCCCGTCTGGTCACAACTGGCCTGCGCGACGGCTTTGGCGCGGGTGGCCGGACCGAGATCGTCCAAGGCCTCGCCGCGGGCGAAGAGGTCGTATCCTCGGCCCAGTTCCTGATCGACAGCGAAAGCGTTCTGAACGCGGGCATGATGCGCATGGCCCCCACGGATCAGGCCCCAGCGATGGCCACTGGTGTGGTGGTATCCACGGACGCCGAGGCGCACAAACTGGTGCTGCAACATGATGCTATTCCCGAGCTGGATTGGCCTGCCATGCAGACCAGCTTTGCCCTGGCCAAGGACGTGATGCTCGACAATGTAACTGTCGGGGCGGAGGTCAAAGTCACCTTGCATCGCGGCTCTGATGGCCAGTTGTGGATCGGCTCCTTGACTGGGGATGACGGCGTCGCGGCCACCGGGCGGGGCATCGCTTCGGCGGTAACGCCGGATGGGCGCCTGACCATGTCGCACGATCCGATCCCCGCCTTGGGCTGGGGCGCGATGACGATGGACATGGAGGTCGTCGATCTGGACCCCGCCACTGTTCCCCTGAATGTGCCGGTCGAATTCGACCTGACCAAGGATGCCGACGGCATGTTCGCCATCACGGCCTTCCGCGCCGCAGGCGCCCCCGCCGAACCAATGGCCGAGGCCACGCCCGCAGCCCGCCGGATCGAGGCGAAGGGTACCATCATGGCAATTAACCCTGAAACCAACATGGCGACCATCTCACATGGCCCGCTAAAGGCCATCGGGATGCCCGCCATGACGATGGATTTCGCTTTGGTCGATGACCTTGACCCCGCGACGGTGCCGATCGGCGAAGAGGTTCCGATTGTCTTTGAACAGGGCCCCGACATGAGCCTGAAACTGGCAGAGGCCACTGCACCCGCCCCGTTGATCGAGGCAGTCGGCACCATCAATGCCATTGATCCCGCAACCGGCATGGCCAGCATCACGCACGGCCCGTTGAAGGCGATCGGCATGCCCGGCATGACCATGGACTTTGCCATCAGCGCAGATATCGATCCCGCCGTTCTGCCCATCGGCCAAGAGGCTGCTCTGGGCTTCGCGCGCCAGCCGGATATGTCGCTGGTCCTTCAAGAGGTCAGCGCCGCACCTAAAGCTGGGAATTTGGGCCAATGATCGGGGCTGTCATTCACTGGTCGATCGCGAACCGCTTTATCGTTGTGCTCTTTGCACTGGTGCTGGGGGGCTCTGGCATATGGGCTCTGCGCACCACCCCCGTGGACGCCATTCCCGACCTGTCCGAAGTGCAGGTGATCGTTCGTACGCCCTATCCCGGGCAGGCCCCCCAAGTGATTGAGAATCAGATCACCTATCCCTTGGCGACCGCCATGCTAGCCGTCCCTGGTGCGGTGGATGTGCGCGGTTTCTCGTTCTTTGGGGACAGCTACGTTTATGTGGTTTTCGAAGAGGGCACCGACCTTTATTGGGCGCGGTCTCGGGTGCTGGAATATCTAGGCCAGATCACCTCGCGGCTGCCTGATGGCGTGGCGCCAGAGCTTGGCCCCGATGCCACTGGTGTGGGCTGGATCTATCAGTACGCACTGATCGACCGGACCGGAAATCACGACATCTCGCAGTTGCGCAGCTTGCAGGACTGGTGGCTGAAATATGAACTCCAGACCATTGATGGTGTATCGGAGGTAGCCACCATCGGTGGCATGGTACGCCAGTATCAGGTGGTGATCGATCCGGACAAATTGCGCGCCTATGACCTGACGCTGACGGATGTGCGTGATGCCATCCAGTCCGCAAACCAGGAAACCGGCGGCAGCGTGATCGAGATGGGCGAGGCCGAATTCATGGTCCGCGCCACCGGCTATGTCAGCGGGCTGGACGAACTGGCAAAAGCGCCGCTCAAGATCAATGCCCGTGGGGCTGCCCTGACTTTGGGCGATGTGGCCGAGCTGCGGTTGGGCCCCGAAATGCGCCGTGGCGTTGGGGAATTCGATGGCTTGGGCGATGCGACTGGCGGCGTGGTGATCATGCGCTGGGGTGGAAATGCTTTGGCAACCATCCGCGCGGTCGAGGCCCGTCTGGATGAGCTGCGCCCGTCCTTGCCCGAAGGGGTCGAGATCGTGACCACCTATGACCGCTCTGGCGTGATCGAGCGCGCGATCGAAAACCTGCAGCACAAGCTGACCGAAGAGTTCATCGTCGTCGTACTGGTCTGCGGCGCGTTCCTGCTGCACATGCGCTCGTCACTGGTGATCGTGTTGTCTCTGCCCTTGGGGATCGCGGCGGCGCTGGTGGTGATGCGCCTGCAAGGGGTGAACGCGAACATCATGTCCCTGGGCGGGATTGCCATCGCCATCGGGGCTATGGTGGACGCCGCGATTGTGATGATCGAGGCGATGCACCGACGGCTCGAACACGAGAAACTGACGCCGGAAAACCGTTGGCGGATCGTCTCTGAAACCTGCTCCGAAGTCGGCCCTGCCCTGTTCTATTCGCTGGCGATCATCGCGGTCAGCTTCCTGCCGGTGTTCGTGCTGGAAAGCCAAGAAGGCCGGATGTTCAAACCACTGGCCTTTACCAAGACC
>CAXQKF010000321.1:0-9949 GCA_964224285.1 Donghicola sp.
CCGTCCGTTCCATCGGGATACCAACTGACATCAGTGTATCCCAGTTCCAACGCGCGGCGGGCGGCGTTGTAAGACATCCAGCATTCTTCGAGGCAAAAGAAAACCAGCGGGTGATCCACATCGCCCCTTGTCACCGCCCCAAGTCCATGCAGGAAATACTTCAGGGTCTCGTCCGCCAGTTCCCCGTATCCGGTGTTCGGCAGCCAGATCGCGCCGGGGATCGAATGCCGTGGTTTATCCCGCCAGATCGTGCCTTCTGGCAAGTTAGCGGGCTTGGGCGCTTGGGGGAGAACATCGACAAAAGCCACTCCCCCTGCCCGCCAGAGCGTTTCGGCATCGGTGGTCGATAAAACGGTCCCGCCAGAAAGCTCTGACGGAACCGCAGCCCGATACTGATCGGTTCGGTAGCCCTCGGGCTCGGCCACCTGCGCGAGGAGACCAATGGGCAAACCGGACATAAAAGCCGCCCACAGCCACCTCACTGGGGGAGCTCCAGCAAGGTCTGGCCCTGCGCATCCAGAAGCGGGACGCCCGCTTCGACCAGAATGGCGTTGATCTCCTCCTGATGACGGCGGATCAACGAATTCAGTTTGCGCTGCCAGACTTTCTCGCCTTGCCTGACCCCCATCGTGATGCGGTAAAACATCTTGGGTGGCAGGGTCTCTCCAAGGAGGGGCACCACCGACATGCCGGGATAGTCGCTCTTGACCAAGGGCCCGCCGAGAGGCCCCCACAAGATGGCTGCGTCTATTTCCTGCGCCTCGAGGTCATCGAGCATGTTGACCACGGGGCTCTCGTAGCGGCGATCGACGGTCAGGTTATAGGGCTTGGCCTTGCCGATCAGGCCATAGCGCGCCATGTGCGTGGCGGGCGGCGTGCCGGCGATGATCCCGATCCGCTTGCCCTGAAGGGCGGGATCGGACAAGCCGCTGACACCGACCAGATCGCTGCCCTCTGGCGAGACCAGCACAAACCCCGAGGTCATGTAATGGTTCGTGTTCAGAACCATTTCATGACCCTGCGCATACCCGATCACCACATCGCACTTTGCCGCCTTGAGCGTATTGCGGATAAAGCCCGTGGCCATCGGATACCACTCGTACTCGACCGGAAGATCCAGCTTGGACGCAAAGAGTTCGGCCAGTCGGTTCTCGTAGCCGCCTTCCTTGTCGTCCGACATCGGAAGGTTGGCCGGATCAGAGCACACCCTGAACGCATGGTGGGACACCAGATCGGAGGTCTGCGCGGCACCGCTGACAGGCATCAACCCGCACAGTGCCAGCGACAGAGCCGCCAGACCGGATTTAAATCCCCATGCAGGCATTTTCAGCTTCGCGAATTGCATCGGATTTCGCATCTTTCTTGGCCGGACGACCACGAGGCACGGCCTCCATGCCGCGTGCCTTGAGGTAGACATAGATGTCATCCAGATAGCACATGACGTTCAGGTTGGTGCCAAAGGCGGGCATCACCGAGTTATCCGCGGCACCGACTTTCTGACGACCATTCGTGGCGACATCCACAAAGTCGTAATAATCCATGGTCAGTGCGGAATCCTTCAGGGCCGGCGCATAGGTCGAGCCTTCGCCATCGGGACCGTGGCAGACGTGGCATTCCGAGTGATAGCGGCGGAAGCCCGAGAAGGTCAGCCAGTCTACCGCACCCTCGTCAGAGATGTTGAAGGTCGGAATGTCGTCTTCGGTATAATAGCGGCCATCCTCTTCGTAGGAGACCGCAATATTCGGATCGTCCATGGAAGGCTTTGTTTCGGCCCATACACCAGACGCAACCATCAAACCGGCGGTCACTGCCACCAGAGAAAAACCCTGTCGGATCATCATTTTATCCTTGAAAGCTTCAGAGGTCGGGACCGGCCTGATGGCCGGCCCCATTAGATTGGATCAAGCCGATCAGTCAGGCAGAGCGAACACGGTCAGCTGACCACCCAGAGCGGTGTAGTCGCTGAGCGCCGAGTAGCCGCCCACAGCACCCAGACCGTCGTTCGGGTTCGTCAGACCAGCCGCCAGACCGATCCCGGCCCAACCGCCAACGCCGGACAGAATACCGACATACTGCTTGCCGCCCTGCTCGTAGGTCATCACGTTGCCGATGATGCCCGAAGGGGTCTTGAAGCGGTACAGCTCTTCGCCGGTTTCAGCCGACACGGCCTTCAGGTAGCCTTCGAGCGTGCCGTAGAAGACCACATCACCCGCAGTTGCCAGAGCACCCGACCAGACCGAGAACTGCTCGGGGATCGACCACTTGATCTCGCCTGCGATGTTGTCCCACGCGATGAAGTTACCCATGCCGCCATGGCTGTCCGGTGCAGGGTACATCGCCAGTGTCGCGCCCACATAGGGCTGACCTGCGGTGTAGCTCACGCGGAAGGGCTCGTAGTCCATGCAGACGTGGTTTGTGGGCACGTAGAACAGCTCGGTTTTCGGGCTGTAAGACGCGGGCTGCTGGTCTTTGGAACCCAGAGCCGCCGGACAGATACCGGTCGAGTTCACGTCCTCGCCGTTCTGTTCGGTCGAGTACTCGGCCACCACTGCGGGACGGCCATAGTTCTCGGACGCAGGGTCCATGTCGACGCCGGTGGTCCAGTTCACGGCCGGATCGAACTTCTCTGCGGTGATCAGCTCGCCTGTCAGACGGTCCAGCGTGTAACCCAGACCGTTCCGGTCAAAGTGGGTCAGCAGCTTGCGCGGGGTGCCATCAATGTCCTGATCGGTGAGGATCATTTCGTTGATGCCGTCAAAGTCCCACTCGTCATGCGGGGTCATCTGGTAGACCCACTTGGCCATGCCGTCATCAGGGTCACGCGCCATGATGGTCATCGACCAACGGTTGTCGCCGGGACGCTGCGCCGGGTTCCATGTCGAGGGGTTACCGGTGCCGTAATAGATCAGGTCCGCTTCGGCATCATAGGAGTACCAGCCCCAAGTGGTGCCGCCGCCGATCATCCACTGATCGCCTTCCCATGTGTTGGTGCCAGAGTCTGCGCCAACGGGCTGCCCCAGATGGGTGGTGGTTTCCGGATCAAACAGAATGTCGCTGTCGGGGCCCATGGAATAGGCGCGCCAAGCCAGGCTACCGTCTGCCATGTTGTAGGCCGTGACCGAACCACGTACACCGAATTCACCGCCAGAGATACCGACGATCACCTTGTCCTTGACCGGCAGAACGGTCGCGGTGTTGGTCTCGCCGATGCTGGGATCACCGTTCTTGACGGACCAGAGCGCCTCACCGGTGTTTGCGTCCAGCGCAACCACAGTGGTGTCCGCCTGATGCAAGAAGATCTTGCCGTCCGCATAGGCCACGCCGCGGTTCACGGTGTCACAGCACATCACGGGGATCACGTTCGGATCCTGCTTGGGCTCGTACTTCCACTTGATCTTGCCTTCGTCGGCCAGATCCAGTGCGTAGACGATGTTCGGGAACGGGGTGTGGACATACATTGTGTCACCCACCACCAGAGGCGAACCCTCGTGACCGCGCAGAACGCCGGTCGAGAAGGTCCACGCCACCTGCAGATCCCCTACGTTGCCCGCGTTGATCTGGTCCAGATCCGAATACCGCTGGTTTTCATAGTCACCGGTCTGGATCGCCCACTGCGCGGGGTTGTCGATCTGGCTTTGCAGATCAGCGTTCGCCAATGCACCTGTGGCCGAGCAGATTGCCAGTGCTGACGTGAGATACTTAAGAGTTTTCATTTTTCTCCTCCCTAATGGGCGGGGACTCCCCGCCATAGTCGTCGGGCACACCTCTCCCGACTGGTGCCTGCGTCCAGCGACCTCTCCTCCCTCCGGGCGCGAGCTTCTTGTGGTGGGGCACTGCCCCTATGGGTCCGTTACTGGGTGAACGTTCCCAGATATGCGATCACGTCTGCGCGTTCCTGATCCTTGCGCAGACCTGCAAAAGACATCTTCGTTCCGGGTACATGCTCCCGCGGTTTCGCGAGAAAGGCATCCAGTTCCTCGACACTCCAGGTGCCGCCTTCCTCTCCGTAAAGAACCATCGCCGGAGAGAACTGGAACCCTTCGGCTGTCGCGGCCTGACGGGCGACAACTCCGTTCAGGACGGGACCGGTTTTGGCTTTGGCGCCATCTCCGACCGCGTGGCACGCTTGGCACTTCTTGAAGACCCGTTCGCCTTTGGCGGGGTCCCCTTCGGCAAAGGCGCCATGCGCCGGTACCGAAAGAAGCAAAGCAGCTACAAAAACCCGTGTGAACATCATGATTTCCCTTAATTGAGCCGCTCGGCGTGCCATGCGACATGCTCGCCAGCAAAGGTGCTGACAAAGTAATAAGAATGGTCGTAACCCCGATGCAGGCGGAATTCGCCGGGCTGACGACGGCGTGCCATCGCCGCTGACAGGCTTTCGGGCTTGAGCAAGTCGAGGAACTGGTCCGACGCCCCCTGATCAATCAGGATATCGCCTTTCCAGCCGTGCTCCTCGAGCAAGAGCGTGGCGTCGTATTTCGACCACGTGGTCTCGTCGTCACCCAGATAGGCCGAGAGCTGCTTGCGCCCCCAATCCGAGCAGGTCGGGTTGGTGATCGGCGCAAAAGCCGTCAGGGACTGGTAGCGGTCCGGGTTCCGGATCGCGATTGTCAGCGCCCCGTGGCCGCCCATCGAGTGCCCCGTTATACCGTGGCGCTCGGTCACCGGAAACGCCCGTTCGACCAAGCCCCGCAGTTCATCGGTGATGTAATCATACATCTGAAAGTTAGCTTTCCACGGATCGCACACGGCATTCACGTAAAAGCCCGCGCCCTGCCCCAGATCATAGGCTTCGTCATTCGCGATCTCGTCGCCGCGGGGCGAGGTGTCGGGATAGACGATGGCCAGACCGTGACGGGCTGCGTGTTCCTGCATCCCCGCCTTGTTCATGGCGTTTTCATGGGTGCAGGTCAGCCCCGATAGATACCACAGTACCGGGACCGGACCTTCTTCGGCTTGCGGAGGCAGATAGACCGCAAAGGTCATATCACACCCGCAAGCGTCAGAGGGATGCTTTGCGACGATCTGGCGGCCGCCGAAGCTTCTGTTTTCCGATACGACCTCCATTTCGTCCCCCAACCTTAGAACTTCACCACAGCGCGGATCGATTTGCCCGCGTGCATCAGTTCAAAGCCTTCGTTGATCTCGTCGAGGGTCAACTCGTGGGTGATCATTGGGTCGATCTCGATCTTGCCGTCCATGTACCAGTCGACGAACTTCGGAACGTCGGTCCGGCCTTTGGCGCCACCGAATGCTGTGCCTTTCCAGACGCGGCCCGTGACAAGCTGGAACGGACGGGTGCTGATTTCGGCACCAGCCGGCGCAACGCCGATGATCACTGACACACCCCAACCGCGGTGCGAGCATTCCAGAGCGTCACGCATAACCTTGACGTTGCCGGTTGCGTCGAACGAGTAATCCACGCCGCCGATCACATCGTCGCCCTTCTTGGTCAGGTTGACGATTTCCTGCACGACAGAGCCTTCGATTTTCGAGGGGTTCACAAAGTGGGTCATGCCGAATTTCTTGGCCATCTCCGCTTTGTCGTCGTTCAGATCGACACCGATGATCATGTCCGCACCTGCCATACGCAGGCCCTGGATCACGTTCAGCCCGATACCACCCAGACCGAACACAGCTGCGGTCGAACCGATCTCAACGCCAGCGGTGTTGATCACCGCACCGATGCCGGTGGTGACGCCGCAGCCGATGTAGCAGATCTTCTCAAAGGGTGCGTCTTCGCGGACCTTCGCCAGAGCAATCTCGGGCATGACGGTGTGGTTCGCAAAGGTCGAGCAGCCCATGTAGTGGTAGATCGGGGTGCCATCCAGCATCTTGAAACGGGTGGTGCCATCGGGCATCAGACCTTGCCCCTGAGTGTTGCGGATCGCAGTACACAGGTTGGTCTTGCCGGAACGGCAGCTGGGGCATTCGCGGCACTCGGGCGTATATAGCGGGATCACATGGTCGCCGGGCTTGAGCGTGGTGACGCCTTCGCCGACTTCCAGAACGATCCCTGCGCCCTCGTGACCGAGAATACTGGGGAACAGACCTTCGGGGTCATCACCCGAGCGGGTGAACTCGTCTGTGTGACAAATGCCGGTCGCTTTGATCTCGACCAGAACCTCTCCCTTTTTGGGGCCCTCGAGCTCGACTTCCATAATTTCGAGGGGTTTGCCTGCCTCTAGGGCAACGGCGGCACGGGTTCGCATCCATAGTCTCCATGAAGTTGAGTTAGTATTCCGCGGTACACACGGGTTGATCCAAGTATGCTGAGCACTTTGCATTTCACTCAATGCATACGATGGTTGGTGTCAGGTCTGCATAGACAGACTGCCCCCAAGTAGCACATATTCACTACGCAGGGAGGGTACCGCATGAAGATTTTATGTAATCTTTCTATGGCTCTGGCTTTGTCAGTTGCGACAAATCAGGCACTGGCAGCGGACTTTTCCGATCCGACATGGCCGTGCATCCAGCGCAAGGTGGAACGGTTGTCTCTGGGTCTGATGTGGCCCGAACCGGCCGAAGCGATCACCCTGAGCGACACCCAGAAACCGGCGGTCAGAGAGCTGGCCGCGGCGCTGTCGCTGCAACGTGTGGATATGGAGTACGCGGGCCAGTTGGTTGCCGACTTTGCCCAAGCCCATGGAACCCAACGGGATTTGATGCAGGCGGTGTTCTCCGAGGTCTTCGACACAATCAGCAAACGGCGCACACGGATCATCAACGGGATCGGCAATGTCTCGACCGGCCAGATTGCTTTGGCCGAACGGATCGATGCCACGAGGACCGAAATGGATCGGTTGATGGACGCAGACGCGCCGGACTACGACGCTGTGGACGCGCTCGAAGAGCAACTGGATTGGGACGACCGCATCTACCGCGAGCGTCAGCAATCGGTCACCTACCTGTGCGAATCCCCTGTCCTGCTGGAAAAGCGCTTGTTTGCCTTGGCGAGCCTGCTGCAAAGCGCGGCCCTCTAACCTATTCCCACTCGAGCTGGGTGTAAGCGACCGTCGCATTGCGCGGGGTAAACGTGCTGCACAAACGCCATTCCCTGGACGCCTCCTGAGCAACGCTCAGCGCGGCCTCGTCCAGCCGTATCCCCTGATCCAGCGCGGTGCGGGTCTCGGCTTCCAGGGCCTCCAGATAGCGTTTCAGCGGCAGGTCAACCGGAGGCCAGTCCAGAACCTGCCCGTGTCCCGGGACCATCCGCGTCACATCCATCGCGATCAGATCCCCCAAGGCCGCTTGCCACCCCGTCACCGAGCCATCAAGCGAAGGACAGTGGTCGTCAAACAGCAGATCCCCCGCGAACAGAACCGATGCGTCAGGAACATGAACCGTCAGGTCCGTCTGCGTGTGCGCCAGCGGCCATGCACTCAGCACCAGTTCACGCCCGCCCAAGTCGATCTGCAAGCGGTCCGGCACTTCGACATCCACCACAGGCGCGACGGTCCCCGCAACCAGATCGGGCCCCAGTTCTTGGCCCATGCGCAGCAAATAGCTGTCCTGACGATCCGCCAAAGCCCGCAATAGCCCCTCGCGCCCGACAACCTCGGCACCCGCGTCGGCAAAGACCGAGGCCCCAAGCACGTGATCGGGATGCATATGGGTCAGGACCAGATGGCGGACGGGCAAATCCGTGACCTGCCGCACGGCCCGCCACAGTGATTCCCCGACCTTCCGCGTGCTGCCCGAATCAACCACAGCGACGGAATCCTGGCCCACAATCACCCCCAGATTGGCCAGATCCCCCATATTTTCGGGATTCGGCTCTGCGATCTGGCCGATATGTACGTAGACGCCCGCCGCAATTTCGGTCAGTTCCAGCGCCGGTCCCGCAGGCTGACAGGCGGCTTGGGCCGCACCCTGCCAGCCCGACGCAAGGCTCTGGCATTCGGTCAAACTTTCCGCCTCATAGCCCGGAACCAGCGCCTCGTGACAGGCCCCCGCCACACATACCGTTGCGATCAATTCGAACATCGCGGCCTCCATCACCCTTTAAAACAAGGGTCCGTGCGGGCCTTTCCCCGCGCCACATAGACTTTCGGCGGTATCAGAGGCACACCGCTGATCTGGCATAATCCGCCCCCAAGGAGGAGCTCGAATGATCACACGCTGCCTTGTTGCCGCGCTGGCCTTGTCCATCGCGATGCCCGCCAACGCACAGACCGCCCCGCTGCAAGATAGTCCCACATGGGACGAATTGCAGGCCGACGTTATCGGAGAACTGACCCCCATCGCCGCCACCGGCATGTTCAAGGTCGAGGCCCCGACCCGTGCCCAAGACGCCGGTACGGTCCCCATCCGGATCATCCAGACCGACCCCGCGATGGCCGTCACGGCCGCCACTGTGGTCGTCGATGAGAATCCGGCGCCTGTGGCTGGCACCTTTACCTTCGGGCCGGAAATGCTGCCGCTGGATTTCGAGTTGCGCGTGCGTGTGAACGAATATTCCAACGTCCGCGTGCTGGCCAAAACCCCGAACGGGCTGGCAATGGACGGCGGCTATGTCAAAGCGTCCGGCGGGTGCTCTGCCCCTGCGACCCGTGATCCGGAAATGGCCAAGGCCGACATGGGCCAGATGAAGCTGCGCCAGTTCGCCCCTCTAGAGCACAACCGCCGCGAAGCGCAGATCATGATCCGGCATCCGAACTATTCGGGGCTTCAGAGAGACCAGTTGACCCAGCTATTCATCCCCGCCCATTTCCTGAGCGAGATCGAGGTCTTTCAGGGGGATACGGTGCTGTTCACCATGGAGGGCGGGATTTCGATCAGTGAAAATCCGGTGTTCCGGTTTATCTACACCGACACCGGCGCAGATGATCTGATCGTTCAGGCCACAGATACCGAAGGCAACATCTGGCGCAACGTACTGCCCAAATCGGGCAGCTGATCAGAAGCAAATCACTTCGGCCTCGGCCTGCGCCCGCCGCAGGTCAGCCACAAGAGCCGCCGCTGACGCCGCGCTCTGGAAAATCGCCATGCGTTCGCCGCCGGTGCGGCGCATGGACAGGACGGTCTCTGCCTCGACGTATTTGTCATAAGGCAGGATCGTCGCGATCTCGTCGATGGAGCATGCGCATTTTTCCAGCGTCTGGCGCGTCTGTCCGTTGGTCGCCATGCAGGCGAACACATAGTCCGCCCGCGCCGCCGTGGGATAGTCATTCAGCCGCTCGGCCACGCTCTGCCCATAGGCAGGCAGCGCAGCCAGAGACAGCACCAACGCAGCAAGCCTCATTGCGCATCCTCAACCGTGATAAAGCGGGTCTCCGAACGGTAGCCCACTGCGCTCTCGGGCGGGGTCGCCGCCGACAGCGACAGATACCAACCCGGAACGGCCTCGGACATGGCGACGGTAAGCTCCATATCCTCGAACCCGTGCATCCGGTCGCGGTTGGGATCATTCACAAAGGGGCGCAACACCACAGTCTTGACCGGAATGCCTGCGCCATCCAGCTCTGCCTCGCCATCGGCAATCTCTGCGGTACCGACCAGCGCCTCTTTCAGCCGGTTGCGGATGTAGAACGGACTGCCGCCAGAAGTCTCTGCCATATCGCGGGCCACGGTCTCGGCAAAGAACATGATCATCGGGTTGCCGATGCTGGCCGGGAATGTCCCAAGATTGCGGTGCTTGTCTTCTTGGCGGAACTCGAGGTTCGCCATCAGCGCCTCTCCTTGCCGGAGCGACAGAACCACATCGCCGGTATCGCGCGTGGCCGCATCGGGCATGGCCTTGTTCGTGACCTCGCGCCGGTAAACCAGTTTCTCGCCGGTTTCGATCTGCGCCAGCGTGCCCGTCTTGAACAGCGTCTCATAGAGCGCGTTCCCCTCGAGCACAGCGCCATAAACCGGTGCGCCCATAGCGCAAACCAAAGCCAGAGATAGCAGTTTTTTCCGCATGATTATGTCCTCCCCGCAGATCAGCCTATCCACTCGG
>CAXQKF010000322.1:0-4021 GCA_964224285.1 Donghicola sp.
TGTGGAAGCAGTATTCGGCCCTGATGAAGGCGAACCCGCCGATCCATCTGCGTGACCTATTGGACATCAAGGCGCTGGGCAAGCCGATCCCCCTGGAAGAGGTGGAATCGATCACCTCGATCCGTAAGCGTTTCGTAACGCCGGGTATGTCGCTGGGCGCACTGTCGCCCGAGGCGCACAAGACCCTGAACGTGGCGATGAACCGTATCGGTGCCAAGTCGGATTCGGGTGAAGGCGGCGAAGATCCCGCACACTTCCACCCCGAGCCCAACGGCGACAACCCGTCGGCGAAGATCAAACAGGTGGCTTCGGGCCGTTTCGGTGTGACCGCCGAATACCTGAACCAGTGTGAAGAACTGGAGATCAAAGTCGCACAGGGCGCGAAGCCCGGTGAAGGTGGTCAGCTGCCCGGCATGAAGGTCACCGACCTGATCGCCCGTCTGCGCCACTCGACCAAGGGTGTGACCCTGATTTCGCCGCCGCCGCACCACGACATCTACTCGATCGAGGACCTTGCGCAGCTGATCTACGACCTCAAGCAGATCAACCCGCGTTGTAAGGTCACCGTGAAGCTGGTTGCGTCCTCGGGCGTTGGCACCATCGCCGCCGGTGTGGCGAAGGCGAAAGCGGACGTGATCCTGATCTCGGGCCATAACGGTGGTACCGGTGCGTCGCCTGCGACCTCGATCAAATACGCTGGTCTGCCGTGGGAAATGGGTCTGACCGAAGCGCATCAGGTTCTGGCAATGAACCACCTGCGTGGTCGCGTGACCCTGCGGACCGACGGTGGTCTGCGCACCGGTCGTGACATCGTCATGGCTGCGATGATGGGTGCCGAAGAGTACGGCATCGGCACCGCGGCTCTGATCGCGATGGGCTGTATCATGGTGCGTCAGTGTCAGTCGAACACCTGCCCCGTTGGTGTCTGTACTCAGGACGAGAGCCTGCGTGCCAAGTTCACCGGCAACGCGGACAAGGTTGTGAACCTGATCACCTTCTACGCTCAGGAAGTTCGCGAAATTCTGGCATCGATCGGTGCCCGTTCGCTGGACGACGTGATCGGCCGCGCGGACCTGCTGAGTCAGGTCAGCCGTGGGTCGGCACACCTGGACGATCTGGACCTGAACCCGCTGCTCATCACTGTCGATGGCTCGGAGCAGATCGAGTACGACCGCAACCGTCCGCGCAACGCTGTGCCGGATACTCTGGACGCGGAAATCGTCAAGGACGCCGCGCGCTTCCTCGAGGATGGCGAGAAGATGCAGCTGAGCTATGCGGTGCAGAACACGCACCGTACCGTCGGCACCCGCACCTCGAGCCACATCGTGCGCCGGTTCGGTATGCGCAACAGCCTGCAGTCCGACCACCTGACCGTGAAACTGCGCGGTTCGGCGGGTCAGGCGCTGGGTGCGTTCGCAGCGCCCGGTCTGAAGATCGAAGTGTCTGGTGACGCGAACGACTACGTCGGCAAGGGTCTGTCGGGCGGTACCGTTGTGGTCCGTCCCCCGATGGAAAGCCCGCTGGTCGCGGCTGACAACACGATCATCGGCAACACCGTTCTGTACGGTGCGACCGACGGCTACCTGTTCGCGGCGGGCCGCGCAGGCGAGCGTTTCGCAGTCCGTAACTCGGGTGCGAAAGTGGTGATCGAGGGCTGTGGCTCCAACGGTTGTGAATACATGACCGGCGGTGTGGCGGTGATCCTCGGGTCGATCGGCGCGAACTTTGGCGCGGGTATGACCGGCGGCATGGCCTATCTGTGGGATCCCGAAGGTGTGGCTGAAAACCACATGAACATGGAGACCCTGGTCACCTGTGTTCCGGCGAACCCGCACTGGATTGCTCAGCTGAAAGATCTGGTCGAGCGTCACCACGCCGAGACCGGCAGCCGCAAGGCAGGCGAGATCCTGCAGAACTGGGAAGAGAACCTGCCCAAGTTCCTGCAGGTCTGCCCCAAGGAGATGCTGAACAAGATGGCGCATCCGCTGACCGCAGATGGCCAAGAGGCAATCCCCGCCGAATAAGGCGCTTCACACTTGAGATAACGAACCCCGCCGCGATACCGTTGGCGGGGTTTTTCTATTTTGAACCAGGGGATTGGGATGACGGTCGGATTGCTGACGCCCGACGTGGCGACCGAGATTGATGGGGCTGTGCTGTGCTGGATGGCGACATCCGATGACGAAGGGCGGCCCAATGTCTCGCCCAAAGAAATGTTTCTGGTTTACGACGCCGAACGCCTGCTGATCGCCGAGATCGCCTCGCCGCGCAGTATGCGGAACGTTCGGCAGAACGCGCAGGTTTGCGTCAGTGTCTTGGACATCTTTCTTCAGCGGGGGCACAAGATTGAGGGGACATGCCGGATCGTCAGCCCCGAGGATGCTGATTTCAAAGAGCTGTCCGCGCCGCTGCAAGAGATGGCAGGAAGTTTCGAGGTGCGTCATGTGTTCGAAGTGACGGTGACCCGCCTGACGCCGATCCTGTCGCCGAGTTACGTGAAGTACCCCGAGCGGACAGAGGCGTATTTCCGCGAGAATGCTTATCAGCTCTATGGGGTGCGGCCAGCGGACGGGTGATGGGTCTGGCTCAGGCTATCACTTTGATGCGGGCGGGCCTTGGGCCTTGACCGTTCTGGCGGGGCGGGCTTACTGACCTCATGGCAAAGAGCACCAAGAAAAAACCCGCAAAGAGGAAGACCACCCGCAAGACCAAGGAGAGCCTTGGGCAAAGGGCGCGGCGTTGGCTGCGCTATGGCGTGTTTGGTCTGATCGGGTTGGTGGCTTTGGCCGTGATCCTGCCGTCGTTCCTGCCGGTGCCGCAGGGGCTGTACATGCGCTCCGAAGCGCGGCGTTTGGGGGAAATCCAGCGGGTCTGGACCCCGATGGAAGAGATTGCCCCAGTGATGGCGCGGTCTGTTGTGGCTGCCGAGGATGCGAATTTCTGCACCCATTGGGGGTTCGATATGTCTGCGATCCGCGATGCGATCGAGGATGGTGGCAATCGCGGGGCGTCTACTCTGAGCCAGCAGGTGGTGAAGAATGTGTACCTGTGGCAGGGGCGGAACTGGACGCGCAAGGCGCTTGAGGCCTTGCTGACCCCGCTGGTCGAGGCGGCGTGGAGCAAGCGGCGGATTGTCGAGGTCTATCTGAACGTGGCCGAGTTCGACGAAGGTATTTTCGGTGTCGAAGCGGCCGCGCGGAATTATTTCGGCACGACGCCGGATGCTCTGACCGCGCGCGAGGCGGCTTTGCTGGCGGCCTTGTTGCCGAACCCCAAAGACAGGGACGCGGCCAATCCGGGCCAGTTTGTGAGCCGTAGGGCCTCGCAAATCGCGGATGGGGCGGCGACTATCGCAAGAGACGGCCGTGCCGCCTGTTTCGAGGATTGAAAACAGTTCTCTAGACAGGCATTGAAGTTGAAATCCCAACAAGATCGAAGGACGCCATGAATCGCCTCTATCATGTTCCGCTCTCGCCGTTCTGCCGGAAGGTCCGTTTGGTGCTGGCCGAAAAGCGGATCGAGGTTGAATTGGTCGAAGAGCGCTATTGGGAAATGGACACCGATTTCCTGCGCCGCAATCCGGCGGGCAAAGTCCCCGTGCTGCGCCTGAACGGCAAAATCCTGACCGAGAGCATGGCGATCTGTGAATACGTCGAAGAGGTCTATCCGGACCCCGCGTTGATGCCCTATTCGCCCGAAGAGCGTTACGAAGTGCGCCGGTTGGTCAGCTGGTTCGACGACAAGTTCCATTCCGAAGTCACCAAGAACCTGCTGTACGAGCGGGTGAACAAGAAGATGATGAAGTCCGGCTATCCTGACAGTAAAGCGGTCAAGATGGGCGCGCAGAAGATCAAGTACCACATGGACTATATGGCGTGGCTGCTGGATCACCGTCGTTGGTTGGCGGGGGACCGGATGACCTTGGCCGATTTTGCGGCGGCGGCGCATCTGAGTTCGCTGGACTATATCAGTGATGTGGACTGGAACCGCAGCGAAGTGGTCAAGGACTGGTACGCCAAGA
>CAXQKF010000323.1:0-8829 GCA_964224285.1 Donghicola sp.
GTGACTGGAGTTCAGACGTGTGCTCTTCCGATCTCGGCGGCCTTGTTCGTTCAGCAGGTACTCCAGATCGAACAGCGTTCCGCCGCCCGCCTTGAACCGTTTCAGCAGGCGCAGGCCAGCCGACTGCCCTTTGTAGGCGTGGCCGAACATGATGTGACGGTGGATCAGGGGCGTGTCCTCTTCGGGCAGTTCCTTGAGGCCAAAGATGATCGCGTCTTTGGGGGCGTCGGGCCAGCTGCCCTCGGGGGCGATTTCGGCGCCTGCCTTGCGGTAGGCGATGATCGGAATGATGCGCTGGCTGCTTTCTTCGACCGTGACCTGATATCCGGCGGCGATCATTTCGGCCACCCCTTCGGGGGTGATGCCGACGCGCTGTTCGTTCGGGCGGCTTTCGGTGCGGACCCAGAGGTGAGTCATCGTGGTTTCCTTTGTCGTATCAGGCATGGGTTCTGGCGTGGATGCGATCCGGCACATCCAGATGCGGCGTTGCGCCGAACTGGGTCAGGTACAGGTCATCCCCGCGCAATTCGAATTTGTGGACCGAGGTGTGGGCGACGCTCAGGAACATCTTGACCTTGGCTGCGGTTTCCAGCCCCAATGCAATCGCCGTCAGGGTCGAGATCACACCGGTCGAGGTCACCAGCAGACACCGTTCCCCACATTCCGCCGCCGCATGAAGCGCGCCGAAAATCCGGTCGTGGAACGCGGCATAACTTTCGATGTCGGGGTGGATGCCGTCATTGCGCCATGCGTCCAGCACTTGGGGGACGTGGGCGGCGAATTCGGTTGCACAGGTGGGGATCGGAATGCCGTGGCTGTTCTTCAGCGACTCGGCCAGACCGAAATAGTCCAACTCGTTCAAGCGCGGATCGGTGGCATGGGGCAGGGCGCTGCGGTTCAGCCCTTGGGCGGTCTCGATCTGGCGGCGCATCGCACCAGAGATAATCCGGTCATAGGGTGCGACGGTTTGCAGATGTTCCCCCAGCCACGCGGCCTGCTGGTGGCCCAGATCGGACAGGCGGTCATAGCTGGCCTCGTCCTGTGCGCCGGTGTTGGCCTGCCCGTGACGCACGAGTGTAATTTCGGTCATCTGCGACTCCTGTTCTTGCCTTTGGTGCTTAGGCCGCGGGCGGGGCAGGTCGCAAGCCCTAACGCCAGCTCACATCCCCAAGAAAGATATAGCCCGCCCCGTAGATCGTTTTGATTAGGCGGGGGTTCTTGGGGTCTTCTTGCAGTTTGGTCCGCAGGCGGGAAATGCGCACGTCCATCGCACGGTCAAAGCTTTCGCCCGCCGCACCGCCCAAGGTTTCCTGCATATAGGCGCGGGTGATCAGGCGCTTTGGGCTTTCCAGAAACAGCCGTAGAACGGCCCCTTCGGCGTGGCTGAACGGGGTCTCTGCGCCGGTTTCATCGACTAGCGTGAAGCGGTCGAAATGGGCGGTCCAGCCTTCGAATTGGGCGGTGTCGCCATTGGATTTGGTGGTTTTTCCCTTGCGCAGGCGGGCGCGGATGCGGGCGACGACCTCGGACGGGTCAAAGGGTTTGATGATGTAGTCATCGGCCCCTAACTCCAGTCCCGTGATCCGGTCCTGCACTTGCGCGCGCCCCGAGATGATGATCACCGTCGCCCCTTGTTCCAGCGCCAGCCGGTGCACCAGTGTCAGCCCGTCGCGGTCGGGCAGCGACAGGTCCACCAGACACAGATCGGGTTGGCAGGATTTCAGCGCGGCCTCGAATTCCGTGGCGCGGCCAAAGGACATGGTGCGGAAGCCGGCCTCTTGCAGAGTATCGGCGAGCAGTTGGCGGATTTCCGGTTCATCGTCCAGAATGGTGACAAGGGGTTCAGTCATGCGGTGACCTCCGACCCTAGGGCGGCGGCTAGATCGCGGGCCTCGAACGGTTTGCGCAGGACGATCCCGCTGGTGCGTGCGGCGGCGTGGTGGGGGTGCGTTTCGGGCAGAGAGGTCATCAGTACAATCTTGGCAGGGTGGTTGGTCGCGGACAGGGCGGCGCGCAGGTCCAGCCCCGTGCCCTCTCCGGTCAGGGAAATGTCCGAGACGACATAGGCGATGTCGGGCAGATCACGGGCTAGCGCCAATGCTTCGTCAACGGACGTGGCCTCGATCACGGAATGGCTCTGGCTGGTTAGCATATCGCGGACGGTGGCGCGAATGTCGTCGCTGTCCTCGACCAGCAGGACCAACGCGGGGGGCACGGACAGGGGCGCGGCGCGCAGGGGCAGGCGGATGGTGACGCGGGCCCCTTGGGACGTGTTGCCAAGGGTCATCGTGCCGCCCGCCGTTTTGGTCATGTCGTAAACCATCGGCAGGCCAAGGCCCGACCCCTCCCCGCCCTTGGTGGTAAAGAATGGGTCCAGCGCGTGTTTCAAAGCCGTTTCAGAAAATCCGGGGCCGGTGTCCCCGACGGACAGCTCCAGCCAAGTCTCGCTGATGGTTCGAAGGCGCAGGGTGATTTGCCCCTTGGCCCCGCAGGCATCGCGGGCGTTCAGCACAAGGTTCAGCGCGGCGTCTTGCAGCAGCCCAGCGTCCAGCATCAGGGGCGTGCGGGGCAGTTCCGTTTCGACCTTCAGGTAAACACCATCGGGCAGGGTGGACCGCGCCAAGGTGATCAGGTCCTTGGTAAAGGCATCCATGTCCACCGCGTGCAGGCGCAATTCGCGCCCCGCCGTAATCCCCGCGATCTTGTCCAAGAGCCGCCCGCCACGGTTCGCCGCGTTTATCGTGGCGCTGATCAGATCACCCGCATCGGCGGGCAGGGACATGCGGGCCAGCTTGCCCTGCATCCCCAGAATGATCGTCAGTAGGTTCGAAAAATCGTGCGCCAGACCGCTGGTCAGTTGCGCGGCCATTTCGCGTTTCTTGGGCTGTTGCAGGGTGGCGCGGGCCTGCGTTTCCTCGGTCACGTCCAGCGACAGGAGGTTGACGCCGGAACTCTGGCCGGTGCTGAAATCGGGGGTAAAGGCCGCACGGATACGCCGCGATGTGGGGGCGTCGGTAAACTCGATCACCGCGGATTCGCCGGAAAGGGCCCGCTGGACTGATGGCAGAACCTTGGGAAAGGATTCGCCCAACGCCTCTGTCATGGTCATGCCCAGGATGTCCTTGCGCCGACCGGGCATCACCCAAGACAGCTGCCGGTTCGAGTAGGTGTAGCGCAGGTCCAGATCGACGCGGGCGATGTGGGCGGGCATCATCTCGGTGGTCAGGCGGATGCGGGCTTCGGCCTCGTTCGCGCGGGCCTTGGCCTGTTCCAGCGCGGCGTTCGTGGCGGCCAGTTCGCGGTTCGCGCCTGACAGTTCCTCGGCATAGGCCAGCACCTGATCGCTCAGTTCCTCGGACCGTGCGCGCAGCAGGGCCTCTTGGCGTTTGATCTGGGTGATGTCGGTATAGACCGTGACCCAGCCGCCACCGGGCAGGGGGTTCCCCTCGACGCTGATCACGCGGCCATTGGCGCGGGTGCGCTCCATGTAATGGGGGGCAAAGGCGCGGGCTTGCTCCATCCGTGCAGAGACATAGTCGTTGATGTCGTCAATCTCGCCATACTCGCCCCGTTCGGCCAGATAGCGGATCACCGTCTCGAAATCGGCCCCCGGTGTGACCAGCGCATCAGGCAGGTTAAAGATTTCCTGCATCCGGCGATTTGCCACGACCAGCCGCAGGTCGGAATCGAAAATCGACAGCGCCTGCTGGATCAGGTCCAGACCGGCGGTGGTCATGGCGTGGATGGCATTGCTGCTTTGGGTCATGGCTCCTCCGGTGGCCATTAGTCGCTATCGAACAGGCGGGTGCAAGGCGACAAGAACCGTTGTTACAATTCGTTAGGATTCAGAAATTTTCAGGAAAAAGTTGACCTGCAACCTGAGAGCATGACCCAATAGGTCAAGAGTCGCTTTGGCGACTTGTCCGGAGGGGAGACCGGACAAAGGGAGGAAAATATCGTGACAATGACGCATACTGCGTCCGGCGCGCTGGAGAGCTTTCCAGCGCTACTGGAGCGTAATGCCCGCATGTTCGGCAACAAGCCGGCCTATCGCGAAAAAGAATACGGGATCTGGCAAAGCTGGACCTGGGCCGAGACCGCTGCGGAAATTGAATCGCTGGCTTTGGGCCTGATCAATCTGGGGGTCGCACAGGGCGACCACATCGCAATTATCGGGCGCAACCGCCCCTATCTGTACTGGTCGATGGTGGCCGCGCAGGCCGTGGGCGCCATTCCGGTGCCGCTGTATCAGGACGCCAACGCCGAAGAGATGGCCTACGTTCTGGATCACTGCGGAGCGCGTTTCGTGATCGCCGGTGATCAGGAGCAGGTCGATAAAGTCATCGAGATTCAGGAAAACCTGCATCAGTTCGAGCATATGATCTATCTCGATCCCAAGGGGATGCGGAAATACGATCACACCCGATTGCACCAGTACAGCCACGTTCAGGAGCAGGGCCACGCCGCCCGTGATGAACTGACGCCAGAACTGGATCGCCGCCGCAGTGTCTTGAACTACGACAGCACCTGCGTGATGCTGTATACGTCGGGCACCACGGGCAAGCCCAAGGGCGTCGTGCTGTCCAACCAGAACATGATCGAAACCGCCAAAAACAGCGCCGAGTTCGACCACCTGAAGGCGGGTGATCAGGTGCTGGCTTATCTGCCGATGGCATGGGTTGGGGACTTCATCTTTTCGATCGGGCAGGCGTATTGGACGGGCTTCTGTGTGAACTGTCCCGAAAGCCCCGAGACGATGATGACCGATCTGCGGGAAATCGGGCCGAGCTACTATTTCGCCCCGCCGCGGATTTTCGAGACCCAGCTGACCCAGACCATGATCCGGATGGAGGACGCAGGGCCGACCAAGAAGAAGATCTTTGACCACTTCATGGCCCATGCCCGCAAGGTCGGTCCGTCTATTCTGGACGGTAAATCTGTGGGTGCGATGGACCGTGTGAAATACGCCTTGGGCGAGTTCATGGTGTATGGCCCGCTGAAGAACATGCTGGGCTTTGGCCGCGTGCGTGTGGGCTACACCGCAGGCGAGGCGATCGGGCCGGAGATTTTCGATTTCTATCGCTCGCTCGGGATCAACCTGAAGCAGCTCTATGGTCAGACCGAGGCCAGCGTGTTCATCACCCAGCAGCCCGATGGCGAGGTGCGTTCGGACACGGTGGGCGTGCCTTCGCCCGGTGTCGAGGTTCGCATCGCCGAGAATGGCGAGGTGTTCTATCGCAGTCCCGGAACGTTCGTGGAATACTACAAGAACCCCGAAAGCACCCGTGATACCAAGGATGCTGAGGGTTGGGTGGCCACCGGGGACGCTGGGTTCTTTGAACCCTCGACCGGCCATCTGCGGATCATCGACCGCGCCAAGGACGTGGGCCAGATGGCCGATGGCAGCCTGTTCGCGCCCAAGTATGTTGAGAACAAGCTGAAGTTCTTCCCCAATATCCTTGAGGCTGTGGTGTTCGGTGCCGGTCGGGATCGTTGCACCGCGTTCATCAACATCGACCTGACAGCGGTGGGCAACTGGGCCGAGCGGAACAATATCGCCTATGCGTCCTATCAGGAACTGGCCGGTCATCCGCAGGTTCTGGAGACCATCCAGAAGCACGTCGAAGAGGTGAACCGCAGCGTCGCGCAGGACGAGATGCTGTCGGGCTGCCAAATCCACCGCTTCCTCGTGCTGCACAAGGAACTGGACGCGGATGATGGCGAGTTGACCCGCACCCGCAAAGTGCGCCGCAAGATCATCGCCGAGAAATTCGCCGATCTGGTCGGCGCGCTCTATGACGGGTCGCCGAGCATCTACACCGAGACTGAAGTGACCTACGAGGACGGTCGCAAAGGCAAAATCCGCGCGACGCTGGAGGTCCGCGATGCGGTTGTGGCGCCGGTCGCCCATCAGAGGGTGGCAGCGGAATGAGCCGGTGGATCAGTCAGCATGAGTATTTTCAGCAAAAAGAAGGAATGGGCCTGTGTTTGAAGGAGCGGACGCAATGATGGACGCAGACGCAGGATACGTGACCGAGGACGGTCGTCAGATCGGCGGCGTCCTGATGGAGATGAAGAACATCACCCTGCGGTTTGGCGGTGTGGTGGCGATCAAGGACATCAGCTTTGACATCCGCGAGGGCGAGATTCGCGCGATTATCGGGCCGAACGGGGCGGGCAAGTCATCGATGTTGAACATCATTTCGGGGTTCTACACCCCGAGTGAAGGGGCCGTCTGGTACAAGGGCGCGCCGCGCCCGCCGATGAAGCCCTATGAGGTGGCGCGGATGGGGGTTGCGCGGACGTTCCAGAACATCGCCTTGTTCGAGGGGATGACTGTTCTGGACAACGTGATGACCGGCCGTTTGACCCATATGAATGCAGGGGTTGCCAGTCAGGCCCTGTGGTGGGGCAAGGCCCGCGCCGAAGAGGTCGCGAACCGCGAGAAGGTCGAAGAGATCATCGACTTCCTCGAGATTCAGTCGATCCGCAAAACGCCGGTGGGCCGTTTGCCCTATGGTCTGAAAAAGCGGGTGGAACTGGCGCGGGCCTTGGCGGCAGAGCCTTCGATCCTGCTGTTGGATGAACCCATGGCAGGCATGAACGTCGAGGAGAAAGAGGACATGAGCCGCTTTATTCTGGATGTGAACGATGAATTCGGGACCACCATCGCCCTGATCGAGCACGACATGGGCGTGGTGATGGACCTGAGCGACCGCGTGGTCGTGATGGATTACGGCAAGAAGATTGGCGACGGCACCCCTGACGAGGTGCGCAACAATCAGGACGTGATCGACGCCTATCTTGGCGTGCAGCACTAAGGGAATGAGCTGATGGATTTTTTGAATAGCCTTTTGGTAAAGCCCTTTGCCGACATGTTCGCGGCACCGGATTTTCTGATGCAGGTTCTGTGGGAAGGGCTGGTGTCCGGCATCCTTTATGCGCTGATCGCGCTGGGGTTCGTGCTGATTTTCCGCTCTAGCCGCATTTTTAACTTTGCGCAGGGGATCATGGTGGTGTTCGCCGCGCTGACGCTGGTGGGGTTCCATCAGATGGGGGTTCCGGCATGGATCTCGGTGATCCTGTCGCTCGGGGTGATGTTCGTGCTGGCCGTTAGCATCGAGCGGGTTGTCCTCCGCCCGCTGGTGGGCCAGCCGGACATCATCCTGTTCATGGCCACTATCGGGATCACGCTGTTCCTGATCGGCTTTGGCGAGCTGATTTTCGGCGGCGAGAACAAGATCATGATCACCGAAGAGTTGGGTATTCCCACCGGCGAGTTCATCTTTGAACCCTTTGGCGGCTTCCTGCTGCTGGAGCAAAAGGACGTGACGGCTGTGGCTGTGGCTGCCATTCTAGTGGTGGCGCTGCTGGCCTTCCTGAACAAAACCCGTATGGGCCGCGCCATCCGTGCGCTGGGGGATGACCATCAGGCGGCGCTGTCTGTGGGCATCAGCCTTCAGACGATCTGGGTTCTGGTTTGGTTCATTGCAGGTATCATCGCGCTGGTCACGGGCATTGCCTGGGGCGCACGGGCCGGTGTCAGCTTTGCGCTGGAAGTCATCGCCTACAAGGCGCTGCCGGTTCTGATGCTGGGTGGTCTGGAATCGATCACGGGGGCCATCATTGGCGGCCTGATGATCGGTCTGCTGGAAAAACTGTTCGAGATTTACTGGGGCCAACCGCTGCTGGGTGGCAACACCGAGACTTGGTTCGCCTTTGTTCTGGCGCTGTTTGTGCTGCTGTTCCGTCCTCAGGGGCTGTTCGGCGAACGCATCATCGAAAGGGTCTGAAAAATGCCGAAGCTTATCGCAATTCTGAATGTTGTGGCGTGGTGCGGGTTCTGGGCCTTTGGCTATCTCGCGCTGACGGAAAATACGGCGAACGTCGATCGCATGATCACAGCGGTGCTGTTGGCTGCGGTTGGTGGCGCGGTGGGTCTGTGGGCACATCTGTGGTTGATCCGCCATACCGAGCGCACCGGCCAAGCCAAGCCCCCCAAGTGGGCCGTCAAAGAAGACACCGTTGACGCGGCAGTCTGATCCACGATCCAGAGCTTAAGAAAGAGATCCGATGTTTTATCGTACGTCTGGCCAGTACAAGACCAGCTATGTGGCGGATATGGCCCTGTTCCCTGTGCGTCAGGATGCCATTCTGCTGGCGGTTATTCTGGCCTTTGCCTGGGTGATCCTGCCCCTGACCGCGAGCGAGTTCGCGTTTCAGACCCTGCTGATCCCCATCCTGATCTATTCGCTGGCCGCTATGGGCCTGAATATCCTGACCGGCTATGCGGGGCAGCTTAGCCTTGGGACCGCCGCGTTCATGGGGGTCGGGGCCTATGCCTGCTACAAGCTGGTGACCATCATGCCGTGGATGAACCCTCTGGTGGCGGTGCTGCTGTCGGGGTTCTTTTCTGCCGGCGTTGGTGTGATGTTCGGGATCCCCAGCCTGCGGATCAAGGGCTTCTATCTGGCGATTGCCACCCTTGCGGCGCAGTTTTTTCTGGTGTGGCTGTTCGAGAAGTGGGCGTGGCTTTACAACTACAACGCCTCGGGCGCGATTCAGGTGCCGAACCTTGATATGTTCGGCGTGACTGTCGCTGGCCCCACCGCTGACAGCATGACCCAGTACTATGTGGTTCTGGCGATCGTCAGCCTGATGACCATGCTGTGCATCAACCTGACCCGCGGGAACCTTGGCCGGACGTGGAAGGCGACCCGCGATATGGACATCGCGGCGGAACTCATCGGCATCAACCTGATGAAGTCCAAGCTGACCGCCTTTGCCATCAGCAGCTACAGATCGGAAGAGCACACGTCTGAACTCCAG
>CAXQKF010000324.1:0-8510 GCA_964224285.1 Donghicola sp.
GAATGGTGCCGTCATCGGACACCTTCAATCGCCACTCGCGGTCCTGTCTGGAGCCACTGTCATAGGTAAAGAATTCGCTCAGCGTCCCTTTGTTCCCGTCCCAGCGCCCCTCCATTTCGGCACAAAAGCGTGAGGCGACGCGGCCGGTGGGGCCGTAGATGACGCCTTCGCACAGCATCGGGCCCGACAACGCCTTGCGCACGTCGAATGACAGGGGGCCGTCGTAGTCCTCGGGCCTCTGGGCAGCAAAGGAATTGGTCCGCTTCAGAACCACCGAGATGATCAGCGCGACCGCGAATCCAAAGGAAATCCATAGGAACGTCATCGTCTAAAGCTCCTTTTCGATAGGAATGAACAAAAGCAAAGCCATCGCGCAGACCTTCAGCGCGCACGGCACCGCAGCGTACAAAAGAGTGAGCAATTGCAGGGTTTCGGGCGTGTTCGGCCCGCCGCTCTGGAAACCCGCGCCTTGCAGGATCGGAAGCAGAACCGCAGCCGCAAGCGCGAGGCTGACCTTGGTCGCAAAGGACCAGAGCCCGAACCCCGCCGCGCCATACGGATCAATCCGCGCCATCCGACTGGCAAAGATCGCAGGGAGGATCGTCATGTCCGCCCCTAGCGCGATCCCCGTAACCAGACATACCACCGCAAAGGGCCAGACATCGCCCGCGCCCAAGGTCAGCGCCCACAGGAACGCCGCAATCGACAGCCCCATCCCCACCATCAAAGCCCGTCGTGCACCGATCCGCTGTGCAATCATGGACCAGACAGGTGCCCCGATGGCAGCCGACACAAAGAATAGAACCAAAAGCGGACCTTCGCTGCCTGTGCTTTGCAGGCGGCTCTCGACAAAGAAGAGGAACAGGGTCGAAGTCACAGCCACAGGGGCAGCATTCCCCACACCCCACCGCAGCACGCGCCGCGCGGCGCTGTCGCGCAGGATGGCACGTAGGTCCGGTTGCACAGTCGGGGCTCCGGCGGTCCATTCGCGAACCATCACCAAGGCTGCCACACCAGCCAGAACCGCAAATCCGACCGCAAAACCGGCGAAGGGTGCCGCAGTGAACCCAGCCAGAGCAACCGGCGCAATCACAGCCAGACAGACACCAACCAACGCCCCGCCCTCGCGCCAACCGGCGAGGCGCAAATGCGCGCGGCCCAGACCTTCGGCCCGAGAGACGCCGACAGCGTAGAACGTGATGCTCAGGAAGCTATAGGCCGAGAACATGATCACCAGCATAACCGCGAACCACAGCGACGGTGCGACCATCGGCGAAACGGCAAAGAGACCGATCATCCCTGCCGCCAAAACACCAAGGCCGACCAGAATCGCCAGACCGCGGCGCCGCAGACGCGCGGACAAAACCCCCAACACAGGATCCTGCACCACATCCAAGAGCCTCAGCCCCGCCAATATGACCCCGAGGCTCCCCAACCCCACGCCATAGGAATCCACATAGAATTTGGGCGCGTGCATATAGATCGGCAGGCCCGCCGCCGCCAAAACCCCTGCAAATACTGAGTAGGGCCACAGTGGCCGATCTGATGTCACCGGCTGACCTCTGTCTCCGGGGCCTCCGGCGCAGGTCGATAGACCGCGCGTTTGAACCACAACTTCAAAGCCTGCCAATGGATCAGAACGACAACCCGCCGTGCGCCAAATGGCCTGCGGAACACGGACTTGACCATAGCGCGGTTGGTCAGCGGGCGTCTCTTGCCGGTCAGGGTCGCGGTCAGCCCGCCCTTGGCATGGGTCAGGTCGATCCAGATGCCGATGCGATCCTCCCGTATGTCAAAGCGGAACTGGTACTCGCCCTCGATCGGCTGGAATGGCGAAACGTGGAAAATCTTGCGCGCCGCAATCTTGTCGGCGGGTTCGATCGGGGCGAGGTCGTCATGGTGGCACAGATAGCTGTGGCGCTGGCCAAAGGTGTTGGTGACCTCTGCGATAACCACGCGCAGCACGTGGCCCGCGTCATAGCACAGCCAGAAGCTGACTGGATTGAACACATGCCCCAGCACCCGCGGCTGGGTCAGCAGCTGGATATCGCCGGACACGTCGAGACCATGTTCTGCCAGAACGGACCGCGCCCAAGGCGCCCCCTGTCCAGCCATTGGTGCACCGCCATGGTCGCTGTCACAGACCGAAAACAAGTTCCTGCGGTTCCGCGAGAACAGACGAGGGGACTGCACCTCCCCCTCGGGGTTCAGCAGAACGTAGTCCACGCTGTAGCGAAAGGCATTCTCGATTGCACCCTTACGCCCGTGCCAGGTGTAGCCTTCGATATGGTCAACGCCTCTCATTCTGCGGCAACCGGTTGTCGTAGACGTTCTTTCAGGCCAGCCGCTACTTCGAGACCGCTGGTCAGGCCATCTTCGTGAAAGCCGTTCTTCATCCACGCGCCGCAGAACCAAGTCCTTGCTGTGCCGTTCACCTGAGGCATCTGGCGCTGCGCATCCAGCGCGGCCAGATCGTAGACGGGGTGCATCAGGGTCACCTCGTCATAGATCAGCTCTTCGCGGATCGTCCGCCGTGTATTCAGGGTCACAAAGTGCGGGTCGTCCATCGGGATCGGCTGCAAGGAGTTCATCCAGTAGGTCAGGTCGATCCGGTCACTGGGGCAATCGCGGTCCTCTGTGTAGACCCAAGAGGACCAGCACTTGCGGCGCTTGGGCATGACAGAGCTGTCCGCGTGCAGGACGATCTTGTTCGGTTGGTACTTGATCGCCCCAAGAAGCGCGGTCTCATGGGGCAGCGGATCTTCGAGCAAAGCGAGCGAGACATCCGTGTGGGTGGCAAAGACGACCTCGTCGTAATCCTCCCACTCGCCGCCCACGCTACGGACCTGCACCCCCAGCGGGGTCCGGCGCACGCCTGCAACTGGAACGCCAATGCGCAACTCGGTGCCCTTGCGCTGCAGCGCCGCGTGTAGACGGTTCACATACTGGATCGAGCCGCCCTCGACCGTGTACCACTGGTGCTGACCTGTGTGGCTCAGCAGGGCGTGGTTCTCGAAGAAACTGATCAGCGCATGCGCGGGGAAGTCCATGATTTCATCCGTCGGGGTCGACCAGATCGCACCGGACAAGGGCGCAAGGTAGTATTTCCGGAACCACTCACCCAGCTTCAGATAATCCAGAAGTTCCCCGATGGTCGCATCCGGCAGTGCCTCTGCCGCCGCGACCGCGTGTTTGTTGAACCGGAAAACATCGCGGATCATGCCCAGATACTGCGGACGGACCAGATTGCGACGCTGTGCAAAGGTGGCATCCACAGAGGTAAAGCCATACTCCAGCCACCCGCCGTCAATCGACGCGCCAAAGCTCATGTCACTTTTCACCGTGGGGACGTCCAGACGCTGAAACAGTTCGACCATGTTGGGGTAGTTCACATGGTTGAAAACGATAAAGCCGGTATCGACAGGCTGATCACCGTTTTTACCCGCCACCACGGTGCGCGCATGGCCGCCAAGACGCGGTTCAGCCTCAAACAACGTCACTTTGTGATCGTCGGACAGGGCATACGCGGCCCCCATGCCGGAAATCCCACCCCCGATGACGGCGATCTTGCGTGCGTAGGTGAACGAGGTCTCGAAGGGCATGGGCGTGTGACTCCTGTTTGTCTGACCATTGGTACGCAGCAGATAGAACACCGGATGAAAAATAATATGTCCGGTGATCCAAACGGTTTCTTCACGCGTATGGAATGTATGTTGATGGAACGGTTGGACATTTCGGAAAACAAGTTGCCAGCACGCGCGAAGCGTCGTGTTATGGATGGTGACGTACGCCCTCTCCGCCCGAAAGACGCCGAATTGCCTGACGCTCCACAACAGACCGCACGGGACTGGACTGATCATATCCTGCGCATTCGCGCCAAGGATCAGACAGCGTTCAAAGAGCTGTTTTCCCACTTTGCCCCTCGGGTGAAGGGGTTCCTGATCAAGTCCGGCGCGGACGACACCTTGGCCGAAGAATGCACCCAAGAGGTCATGGCGACCATCTGGCGCAAGGCAGAGATGTTCGACCCGTCGCGGGCCTCGGTGTCCACGTGGATCTATCCGATCGCACGGACCCGCAAGATTGACATGCTGCGCAAACGGCGCCGCCCCGAGCCCGAGGATCTGACTTGGGGACCAGAGGCAGAGCCGGACGCCGAAGACACGTTTTCGATGCAGCAGGAAACACAAAGACTGGGAGAGGCCATTCGCGCGCTCCCTGAGAAACAACGGCAACTGGTCGAGAAAGCCTACTTTGGCGACCTGTCGCACAGCGAAATCGCTGAAGAGACGGGGCTGCCTCTGGGCACGATCAAGTCCAGAATTAGATTGGCGCTGGATCGCCTGCGCCATCAGATGAAGTGATGTGATGATGAGTGAGATAAAACACCACCTGACCGACCCTCTGTTGATGGCCTATTCCGCAGGCACCCTGCCAGAGGCCTTTGACCTGATTGTCGCTGCGCACATCTCGATGTGTGACGCCTGCCGCGCCGCAGCCGAGAGCTTTGACGCGACCGGTGGCGCCTTGATCGAGGATCTGGATCACGCTGATCTGTCCGACGACAGCTTTGCCGCGACCCTGCGCATGATCGAGGACGCGCCCGTCCTTGCCGCGCCCGCCCCCCGCAAATCGGGCGTTCTACCTGCCCCTGTTCAGGATTTTGTCGGCGGCGATCTGGAAAGCGTAAAGTGGCGGTCGATCGGGATGGGCGTCAAACAGGCCATCATCCCGACCCAAAAGGACGCGACCGCGCGGCTTCTCTATATTCCGGCGGGATGTGCTGTACCGGACCACGGGCATCGTGGGACCGAACTGACCTTGGTGTTGCAAGGGGCATTTCAGGACGAAACCGATCACTTTGGCCCGGGCGACATCGAAGTCGCGGACGAAGATCTGTATCACACCCCCGTCGCGGATATTGGCGAGGATTGCATCTGCCTTGCGGCAACCGATGCGCCGCTACGTTTCCGCAGTTTGCTGCCGCGTCTGGCGCAGCCGTTCCTGCGCATCTGACCAAAGAAAAAGGGCTGCCTTAGCGCAGCCCTGTCTCTTCTAGTAGGCCTTTGGATTTGGCCGCGTAGTAGTAACCGCGTGCATAGTGCATGACGGCTTCTTGCTCGTTCCCATCAGCCACCAGATAGGCGCCGCGTAGGTACTTGCCTGCATATTTGAGATTGGTTTCCGCATCCAAGAGATCGGTCGCCTCGCCTTTGAAGCCCATGCTGCGGGCGGTGGCGGGCAGGATCTGCATCAGGCCATAGTAGGGGCCGTTGCGTGCACCGGGGCGGTGGGTGCTTTCGCGGATCACAACGCGTTGGATCAGCGAGGGGGGAATTTCATACTCTTCGGCGTATTTCAGAATGAGAGTGCGAAGTTCCGGCGTTTCATTCGGGTAAAGAGGGGCAGAGTAGTCGGCAAAAGCGAGGGGTTTTACATCGGGATCGGGCTCCGACATCTGGATACAGGCACTGGTCAATACAAAGAGGCCAAAGGCCACACAGGTCAGGGTGCGCTTCATTCTGTTTTTTCCACTGTCGTCCCAAGGTCGCCACTGCGCGCTACGGCACGTCTCAGGCGGAATTGCGGCGAAGAAACACAGAAATCAGGATTGAGTCACCCCTGAAAAGCTCAACCTCTCCGGCATCGGCGGATTTAGACAGATTTTTGCGTATTTATGGCTAACTGATCGGCGGTTTCTGGCGCAAGCTCCTCGAAATCGAAATTATCGAGTCGACGAGCGCGTTTGCCTGCCTTTTCGGCACTAATCTTGATCTCGGCAATATCCTTTGCCGCCTGATGGAAGTGACGGTCCAGATTTTCGACCCGCGACCCCAGCCGATCCACGTCTGTATAGAGCAGTCCCAACTCCTTGCGGATGGCACCGGCCTGCTCGCGCATCCGCGCATCCTTGAGGATCGCGCGCATGGTGTTCAGGGTCGCCATGCAGGTGGTCGGAGACACGATCCAGACCCGCTTTTCGAATCCTTCGCGCACCAATTCAGGGAAATTCGCGTGAAGTTCGGCATAAACCGCCTCGGATGGCAGGAACATGATCGCGCCGTCTGCGGTTTCGCCTTCGATGATGTACTTCTCGGAAATCGCTTTGATGTGGTTGCGCACGGACTGGCGCAGCATCCGCGCGGCCTCGTTCAAAAGGGCCTGCGTGTCGGCCTTGCGCAGGGCCTCATAGGCCTCCAGCGGGAATTTACTGTCGATGACGATTGGGCCCGGCGGATTGGGCAGGTGAATCAAACAGTCCGCCCTGCGCCCGTTAGACAGGGTGTGCTGCAGTGCGTAGCTGTCAGACGGCAACGCCTTGCCGACAATGTCGTTCAACTGGATCTCGCCGAACGCTCCGCGGGTCTGTTTGTTCGACAGAATGTCCTGCAGGCTCAGGACATCACCGGACAGTTTGGTAATGTTCTCTTGCGCTTTGTCGATGGCCACCAGCCGCTGCTGCAGATCGCCCAAGGACTTGGCCGTGCGCTGCGCCGATCCGTGCAGGTTCACATTCATCTGTTCGGTCACAGCCGCCAATCTCTGCTCCATCAGGTGCAGCATGTGTTTCTGGCTGGCCGCTTGCGCCTCGGAGACGTGGTTCAGGCCCCCCGCCAGCTGCTGCTGACCATCAGAAAGAGACTGAACACGTTGGTCCAGCGCCCACATCTGACGGGCGATCGGCTCCATCATCTGCGCAGATTTACCCGCTGATCGCATCACCACGAACAGCATGAGCAGCACCAATCCACCAAGGATCAAGGCACCCAGAACCAGCGGATTCTGGAGGGACAGGGAGAGAGCGGTGTCGTCGGTCATGTGCGCCCGAACAGCCTTTCGATGTCAGAGAGTTTCAGCTCCACATAGGTGGGGCGCCCGTGGTTGCACTGGCCGGAATGGGGCGTTGCCTCCATCTCGCGCAGCAGGGCGTCCATTTCCTCGGCCCGCATCCGGCGGCCAGAGCGGATGGATCCATGGCAGGCGACACGCGACAGGATCGCCTCGAGCCGCGCTTGCAGGGACAGGCTTTCGCCCTGATCGGTCAGCTCGTCCAGAATGTCTAGGACCATCGCCTTGGCATCCACATTGCCGAGAATTGCGGGGGTTTCACGTACCGCGACCGCACCGGCACCAAAGGCTTCGATGCTCAGGCCCATGCGGGCCAGATCATCAGCGTGCTCCAGCAGGCGGGCGCTGTCGCCTTCGGACAGGTCAACGACCTCGGGGATCAGCAGAGCTTGGGCGGCGACGCCATTCTCGGCCATCTGCTTTTTCAGTTTTTCATAGACGAGCCGTTCATGAGCCGCGTGCTGGTCCACAATCACCATCCCGTCACGGGTCTGCGCGATGATGTAGTTCTCGTGCACCTGCCCGCGTGCAACGCCCAAGGGCAGATGCGCGGGTTCGGGTGCTTCGGCCTCCGGGATTGGCTGCGCGACAGGGATGTCCGGTGTTTCGACCACGCGCCCGCTGTAGGCGTTCGAAAACTCGGCAAATCCGGTGTCGCGGGGAGGGATGGGCTGGATCGAGGGCGCTTGGCCCATGTAGTTCGCACTGCGCGCCGCCGCCGAAGGGCGGTCCATCTGGTATTGGAAGACCCGCGATTGGGTCGGTTCGGCCCGCATCGCACCCAAAGTCGCGCCAGCCACGGTACTGGATGCGCGGTGCCCTGCCTCGGCCAAGGCATGACGCAGCGAAGACACGATCAAGCCCCGCACCAGACCCGGATCACGGAACCGGACCTCGGATTTTGCGGGGTGCACGTTCACGTCGACTTTCTGCGGGTCACAATCGACGAACAGGACAGCCGCGGGGTGACGGTCTCGGGACAGGAAATCCATGTAGGCCGCTCGCAGTGCTCCGATCAGCTGCTTGTCGCGCACAGGACGGCCATTGACGAACAGATATTGGGAAACCGCAGCCCCCCGCGAATAGGTGGGCAGGGCTGCGTAGCCGGTCAGGCGGATACCTTCGCGCTCTGCATCAATGGCTAGGGCGTTTTCGGCGAACTCGCCGCCCAAAACACCCGCAAGGCGACCGCGAAGCGCGTCGAACAGAACACCGGTTTCGGGATCGCTGCGAAAGGTCACACGCCCCGAGCCGCCGCCCGTCACATCGCGCAGGGTGAACCCGATGGAGGGTTCGGCCATCGCCAGACGTTTGACCACATCGCCAATGGCCTGGGTTTCGGCGCGGTCGCTGCGCATGAATTTCAGACGCGCAGGCGTGGCGTAGAACAGATCGCGCAGTTCGACGACGGTCCCGCTGGTCAGAGCGGCCGGTTTGACGGGGCCCATCTCGCCGCCAGCGACGGTGATTTGCGCGGCGTCCTCGCCCACTGGGCGCGATGTGATGGTCAGGCGCCCAACCGCACCAAGGGAGGGCAAAGCCTCGCCGCGGAAGCCGAAGGTGTGGATGTTCAGCAGGTCCGATCCGTCGATCTTGCTGGTCGCGTGGCGCGATAACGCCAAGGGAAGGTCATCCGCTGACATTCCGCAGCCGTCGTCCGT
>CAXQKF010000325.1:0-3134 GCA_964224285.1 Donghicola sp.
CTCGCCTGAAATGACATTGGCAACACCCTAGAGAGGACCCCATGCGTAATTCAACCCGCAGCGATGTCGATCCCTTTATCGTGATGGACGTGATGGAGGCCGCGCGCCGCGCCGAAGAGGCCGGACGCCACATCATCCACATGGAAGTCGGCCAACCCAGCACCGCCGCGCCCATCGGTGCGCGTCAGGCGTTGGCGAATGCGATGGAGAGCGGGGCGCTGGGGTACACGGTGGCCTTGGGCATTCCCGAACTGCGGGCGCGGATCGCGGGGCTGTACAAGGAATGGTACGACGTGGAGCTGGACCCATCGCGGGTCGTGGTGACTTCGGGATCGTCGGGGGCGTTTCTGCTGGCGTTCACCGCGCTGTTCGATGCGGGGGACAAGGTGGGGATTGGCGCTCCGGGCTATCCCAGCTACCGCCAGATCCTCAAGGCGATGAGCGTCGAGCCGGTGATGCTCGAAACGGCTCCTGAGAACCGCTATCAGCCCGTGCCGTCGGATTTTGTGGGCAAGGGGCTGGACGGTCTGATGGTCGCGTCGCCGGCGAATCCGTCGGGCACCATGTTGGGCAAGGACGCTTTGGGCGCGTTGATTGACGCCGCGCAGGCCGAGGGCACTGCCTTTATCAGCGACGAGATTTACCACGGCATCGAATACGAGGCCAAAGCGGTCACCGCGCTGGAGCTGTCCGACGATGTCTACGTGATCAACAGTTTCTCCAAGTATTTCAGCATGACTGGTTGGCGCGTGGGCTGGATGGTTGTCCCGCCCGATCACGTCCGCCGGATCGAGCGTCTGGCCCAGAACATGTTTATCTGCGCCCCTCATGCCAGCCAGATCGCCGCCCTTGGCGCGCTGGAGTGCAAGGAAGAGCTGGATGCGAACCTGCAGGTCTACACCCGCAACCGTCAACTGATGATCGAAGGTCTGCCAAAGGCCGGTTTTGACCGCATAGCGCCGCCGGACGGGGCTTTTTACGTCTATGCGGATGTGAGCCACATCACGGACGACAGCCGCGCCTTCTGCGCCGAAATTCTGGAAAAGGCGGGCGTCGCCGTGACGCCGGGTCTGGATTTCGACCCTGATCGCGGGGCAGGGACGTTGCGCTTTTCCTATGCGCGTTCGACTTCGGATATCGAAGAGGGACTGCGCCGCCTCACGGAATTCATGGCGAACCGATAGCGGATTTGTGCCGCCCACGGGCGGGCTGACCTTGCCCTGTTGATGTTAACTTTGCGGAGACCCCAAGACCGTGTATCTATTTGCGAAAAGACGGTCAGAGGCCGAGCAGATGGTTCTTCGCATTTTAACAGGCGTGGTGGTGGTGGCGTGTCTTGCCGGTGCCGCGATGGCTCAGGATTTCACGGGGCGCGCCCGTATTTTGCCCGAAGACACGCGGGCAAGTGGCACCGAAAGTGGTGTGTCGCTGACTTTGGCGATGACCCAAGGCGTGCCCTATCGCGTCTTTACGCTGGATGAACCCGCCCGCCTGATTGCGGACTTCCGCGAGGTGGACTGGACAGGATTGGACCCAGAACGTCTGACCCGTGCGGCTGGTGTGGCAGAGGCACGCTTCGGTCAGTACCGTCCGGGCTGGACGCGCATGATCCTTGATCTGGATGGCCCCTTGGCGCTGGCCTCTTCGGACCTGCGGATCGACACAGACACCGGACAGGCCAAGCTGAACCTGATGCTAGAGCGCACCTCGGCTGCGGATTTTGCCGCGCGGTCTGTCGCGCCTGCGGACCCTGACTGGGGGACGCCCTTGGTCGCCGAGGTCGCGCCAACCCGCGAAAGGCAGTCGGGGACGGGCAAGCTGGTGGTGGTGATCGACCCCGGCCACGGCGGTGTCGATCCGGGTGCGCAGCGCGGGGGATATGACGAAAAAAACCTGATGCTGCAATTCGCGATGGAATTGCGTGATACGCTGGTCCGCACCGGCGAGGTCGAGGTCTACCTGACCCGCGAAGGGGATGACTTTGTCCCGCTGGAAACCCGTGTGACCATCGCCCACGAGGCCCGCGCCGATCTGTTCCTTTCCCTTCATGCGGATGCTCTGGACGGGGGCGGGGCGCGGGGTGCCACGATCTATACCCTAGCGGACGAAGCCTCTGACAAAGCCTCGCAGAAACTGGCAGAGCGCCACAACCGCGCCGACTTGCTGGCCGGAGTCGATCTGACCGGTCAGGACGATGTGGTTGCCCATGTTCTGATGGATTTGGCGCGGACCGACACAATGCCACGGGCGAAAAACGCGGCGGACGAATTGCTGAAGGCTCTGAAAGAGAACGGGAACCCGCTGCATTCCCGTCCGCGACGCGGGGCCGGATTCTCGGTGCTCAAGGCGGCGGATATTCCGTCGGTTCTTCTCGAGGTCGGGTTTCTGTCCTCTGATCGGGATCGGGCGAATATCATCAACCCAGAGTGGCGGGCGCAAACGGCTGGGGCCATTGCTTCGGCTATTCTGGAGTGGGCGATCGCGGATGCGGCTGCGGGGCAACTGGTCCGGCAATAGGCCGCCTTTCCGATTCACTCGACCCATTGTGTTTTGACCCCAAACGGCCCTGCCTATAAGAGGGGGCACGTTTGACACGAGGGCCAGCCAGTGGTGCGATTCATATTATCCTTCTTCGGGGCTATTTTCAGCGCCATCACCTTGGGCATTTTCATGGTTGCTCTGGGCATTGGTGGCGTGTTCTGGATGTACGGACGCGACTTGCCAAGCCACGAGGCGCTGGCCCAATACGAGCCGCCCACCATCAGCCGGATCTATTCGGCCGAGGGGCGGATCCTTGACGAATTCGCCAAAGAACGCCGCCTGTTTGTTCCTGCCGAAGAAATCCCCGATCTGGTCAAGGCCGCGTTCATCTCGGCCGAAGACAAGAACTTCTATCAGCATTCGGGCTACGACCTCATGGGCATCGCTTCGGCGGCGCGCGATGCGGTTGTGTCGCGGGGCCGCAATGTGCGTGGTGCGTCCACCATCACCCAGCAGGTTATGAAGAACTTCCTCTTGTCTGGCGACCGTCAGGCCGAGCGCAAGATCAAGGAACTGATCCTCGCGACCCGCATCGAGCAGACGCTGGAAAAGGACGAAATTCTAGAGCTGTACCTCAACGAGATTTACCTTGG
>CAXQKF010000326.1:0-15786 GCA_964224285.1 Donghicola sp.
TTGCTGCCTGTAGACCCCGTCGCAAGACGCAGAAGCGCGCCAAGATCACCCTGAAGGTCGATCGAATACCCATCCCGCGCGCCGAGGAGCAGCACAAGCACCAGAACAGAAAGGGCCGAGTCTATAACCCCGGCCCTTCGCGCTCATGCAGCGGCTTCGTTCTGTGCGTCGATCATGACATTGGCCAGAACGCCGTAGGTCTCGGTCCAGGCCTCTTTGACTTCGGGGGTGAAGTCATCGCCGAGGCCTTTGCCCAATGTGAAGATCAACGCTTCGCCGACGAAGCCGTAGTGCTCGGGGGTGACGTCATAGCCATTGTGGCGACGGCCCAAGTCTTGGACGGCGGGCAGGATTTCGTCCAGCTTGGTCAGGCCGTTCACGGCGATGGCCAGCATCTGCATCAGTTTCTTTTTCTGCTCCGACATGTCTTCGGGAAAGAGGGGACGCACCTGGGGGGCGATTTCGAAGAGTTTGTCATAGAAAATGTCAGCTGCAGGGCCGGCAATCGGGGCGACTTTCTTGAAGCTGTCTTGTACGAGGGCGATTTTTTCCGGGGTCATGTCTCTCATTCCTTGGTTTGTTCGATAAAGGCCAATGCTTCGGCTTCGCCGCCGCTGGCCCAGACCATAAAGATCACTGCAGAAGTGATCTCGGCGTCGCTGAGGTCGGGGTTGCCGCCACGGGCGGGCATTTCGGTGTAGGTCTTGCCGACGAAGCCTTGGGTGGCGTGCTCAATCAGGGTTGGCAGCCCCTGCGCGATGCGGGGCTGCCATTTCTTGGTTGCGGTAATCTTGGGGGCGCCCGTGGCTTTGTTGCCGCCGTGGCAGGCCATGCAGGTGCCTTCCCAGACAGATCGGCCAGCGGTTAGCATCGGCATATCTGGCTGGGGCAGACGGTCGACGGTCACAAAACCGTCCAGCCCGCGGGCGGACAGCACGTCAGAGAGTGTTACCTCTGCCGCTGCCGGGGCGCCCGCAAGGAGCGCCGCGCAGGCTACCGCACGCAACACGGGATCAATCCACGGGGATGCGGATAACCACACCACCCATCACGTCGCCGCCTTCAAAGTCGGTCTTGGGCGAGTCCTTGTGGTCGTTGTGGCAAGAGGTGCAGGCCTCGGCGACAGCGACGTCGGCGTAGAACGCGGTAAAGGAGTTCTGACCACCCAGTTCTTCTTCGCCATAGAAGTTTTCACCGGGGTTATCGACGAGGTACTGCAGGCCCTCTTTCTCGAGGTCGGTTGCAGGGGCGTTCTGTTTGTTGATCGGCCAGAGCGACAGCAGCGAATACGAGAAGGCATCGGTTTCTTCTGCCACCATTTCCGCGCCAAAGCGGAACATCTGTGCGGGCAGAACCAGTGCTTTGTCATCTTCGAAATGCTCGGAGGCGGTGATGACTTTTTCTTTGACCGCCAGACGGTTGACGATCATGCGGGTGTAGACCGTGCGGTCCGAGGACATCACAAGATGCAGCAGATCCGCGACTTCTTGCTCTTCCATTTCGGCGTGGACAGCGGTGCTGCCGCCGAACGCCATTGCGCCGCAGAGAAGGACGGCTTTGATTTTTGTTCCGTAGCTGGTCATATGTATCTCTCCTGTTGGATTATGATTGGCAGGGGGTTTGCGTGGGACCGTGCGTTCATTGGTTGGCGCCTTGGTCGGACGGTTCCACGCGGCTTGTCGCCCAATCGATGCTTTCGATGTGGCGGGATGGTTGGCCCTTGAAGTTGTTCGCGATCAGCGCAGGATCGGCCAGCGCATCAAGCGCAAAGCCCAGTCCATGACAGTCTAGACAGACGGATCGGATCATCTTTTCGTTCGGGCGAAGGTTGTCGTTCTGGTTGTGGTTGGTGACGGCAAAGCCCTTTTTCTCGGACTGCGGCATGTGGCAGGTCGCGCAGGTCACACCGGTGCCTGCGGGGGCATTGCCAGTGGCTTCCGCCTGCCAGAGGGCAAAGTGCGGGCTTTGCTCATAGTTTTGGCTGTGATCGTCGTTGTGACAGCTGAGGCAGGCGGTGACGGCGGTCTCCTGGGGTTCTTCCTTGTGGGGGGAATGGCAAGATGTGCAGGTCATGCCCTGACCGTGGGCGTCATCGGACAGATCGACCAAGGCTTCGTCCGTGCTCATCATTTCAGGCGGTGTGGGGTCGTTCAGATAGGCGTTCAGAGCTGTCACCAGACCTTCGGGGGCGTCCTTCCAGCCTAGGGTTTTCAGCTGTTTGCCCGCGTCCCGAGGCTTCGAGATTTTCGAGTGTTGGCGCATCCCGTGACGACCCAGAGAGAAGCTCTTGGCGGCGGGCTTGTGGCAGTCAGAACAGATGCCTGCGTCGGGGTGGTCGGTCCAAGCCTGTTCTTCGGGGGCGTGGCAGCTGGTGCAGGTTACATCCGCAGCGGCGTGCGCGGTGCCTGCCCAGTCGTGGGCGATCTGGTCATCCTGCACAGTCGCGTCGAGCGAGGCCAGATAGGTCTCGATCTCGTCCGTGCTGCTGGCGCGGGGCAGTTGGGGCAGGGCGGCCGCGGCGACCACGGGTTCGTCCATCAGCCACGGTGTATCCGCGTGCTTAACGAGAAAGTCCTCATAGAGTGCGCGGTTGTCATGGTAGTTGTGGCAGCCCGACGACGCACAGGTGTCAAAGGTCAGGTCCGCGTGGCTCTCGCGGTCTTGGCGGATGTCCTGCTCGCCTTCGGAATGGCAGGCCACGCAATAGTCGCCTTGCAGGGTCACCATCATAGGCAGGGTGATTTCCGGCTGGTGTTCCGAATGGCAAGAGGTGCAAAACCGTCCGTCGATCTTCTCCCAGTAGCTCGCCATGCGTGGGTTGGTGAACTTCTTTTTCGGGTGGCTGTCGTCGGCTTCTTTCAACTCGTCCTTGTGGCAGGTGGTGCAGGTCTTGTTGATGTCTTTCTTGATCGCGGCCTGACTGTCGAAGGGATCCGAGGTGTGACAGGTTTCACAGGCGATCTCGAGCTGGTGGTGAGCCCCAGCCGTCTGACCGGGCAGCAGGACCGTCCGGTCGCCGCCGATATAGAGCGCCGCGAAAACCGCGCCTGCGCCGACAAAGGTCAGCAGACTCCAGAGGATCCAAAGAAGGGCGTTACGTGACATCTGTGGCCCTCCTTAGAACGCGTAACTTGTCAGGACGTGGGAGAGGATCAGCAGCGGCAGCGGCCAGATCATCACGATGTGGGCCCAAGTGGGCCAACGGCGGGCGGGTTTGCGGGCGGTCCCGATGCGGCGGGCGCGTAGTTCGTGATCGCCGCCCGTTGCCAGACCGGACGCAGCACCAAACACCAGCGTCGCGGTAAAGCTGACAAAGAGCGCAAGGTTCAGGTTGTCCCCCGGACGCAGGCCCGTGTGCACGATCAGCCCGATCGCGGCAAAGGCCCCGATCCCCAGATGGATCAGCCGCCAGCCGTCATAGGCCCCGAGTTTATCCATGAACCGCAGACGTTTGCGCAGCCCGATGACCATCGCTGCCAGAGTAATCCCCAGCAGGATAAAGCCGGTCCATTGGCGCACGATATTGTCCCGCCAGAGCCACACGCGCAGGCTCTCGGAGTCGAAGCCTTGGGGGTAGGGGATGCGCGGCACGAAGGCCACGACCAGCGCGGCCATAGCGGCCAGCGCGGACAGGATCAGGATCGGGCGATACCAGCGCACGGGTTTCGGAGCCGCGCCGCTGTTCACCATCTCGTCCAGCAGGGGCACGCAGGTGCCGCAGACCGTGCCTGCGCCGGTTGCCGCGCTCAGGGCTTCGGGGGTGGTGGCCCCGCCCGCCATAGCGTCCCGCAGGCGCCCGCAGGTCACGCCGGTGCAGTTGCAGACGGTGGCTGCATTCGGCAGTTGCGAGATATCGCCATCCTCTTCGACCCAGAGCGACCCACCGCGCAAGAACCGTCCGACCATCCAAGGAAAGACCAGTGCTTCGTTCTGGATGGCGCTTTGGACGCGGCTGGCCTGAGGCCATTGTCCGACCGCGATTGCGCCCACCAGACGCCCTCCGCGCAGGAAAATCCGCCGGTAACCGGTGTCGTCCTGCCAGACATGGCTGCGGACATCCGCAGCGACTTCGAGTTGCTCGATCTGTCCGACCGAGAAAACATCCGCCCCGATGACCTTCAGCTTGGTGGTCGGGGTCGATCCGGTGTAGTGGCCGTGCACTCCCAGAATATCGGCGACTGCTGCGTCGGCTTGTTCATATCCGGGGCCGACCAAACCATGAACAATGCCGTTGTGTTCAGCGCATTCACCGATGGCATAGATGTCGGGGTCCGAGGTCCGCATCGCGTTATCGACTGTGATACCCCGGCTGAATTTCAGCTCGGCAGCCCGCGCCAGATCGGTGCGCGCGCGCACGCCAGTGCAGATGATCACGGTATCGCAATCCAGAACCGTCCCGTCCGCCAGTCTGACGGCTTCGACGCGGTGCTCGCCTTCGATCGCGCGGACCGCGACGCTGGCGTGCAGCTTGACGCCAAGCTCTATGATCTTCTCGGCCAGCAAGGCCCCGCCGGTTTCGTCCAGCTGCCGTGGCATCAAGCGGTTTTCGTGTTCCACCACAGTGACTTGGGCTTGGCGCTGTTGCATCCCGCGTGCGGCCTCCAGCCCCAACAGCCCGCCGCCGATAACCACGACACGGCGGGCGCTGATGCTGCGCGCCATGAGCGCCGAGGCGTCTTCGGCCGAGCGGAAGGTAAAGACACCGGGCAGATCGCGGCCAGGCACACCGGGGATAAAGGCCCGCGATCCCGTCGCGATGATCAGCTTGTCATAGGGCCAGATTTGCCCGTCAGCGGTTGTGACAAACCGCTGCGCACGGTCGATAGATTTGGCGCGCATGCCGGTCAGCAGGCGCAAATCCTGATCCGGTTCGTCAAATCCAGGCGTGACGATCTCTCCGAATTGGACAGCGCCCGCCAGCAAAGGGGTCAGCTTGACGCGGTTGTAGGGCTCGAACCGCTCTGTCGACAGAACCGTCACTTCGAGCCCGCGTTTCGCCAAGAGCGTTGCGGCGCGTGCACCGACCGGCCCGCCTCCGATCACCACGATACGGGAACGGGCGGAGTCAGTCTGTGGGTGTGGTTCGGTGAGGGCTGGCTGTGCTGGCATTTCACTCGTATGGGTTTGGTCGTGGACATTCCACGCCGCTTCGTGCGCCAGTCAGGCGCATGGGACTCAACTGAAATTCGGGACGAACGTTGTCTCGGAAGCGGCCAACCTCGTTGTCAGCACACCTTTGATGCTACATCAGGCGGCGCTTTCGAGAACCATTTTCTGCAGTGCAGCTGAATTCGCGGCCTGTCCCCTATGGCTTTGGTATGGGCTCGGTGAAAATCTATACATTCATTTCTGGTGAATGATTAAATCAGCGGCGATTTGTGAACGGTTCTGTGCCGCAAAATGCATGGGACAGGTCCGAATCCGGACCCTCGCAGGGCGGTTTCAGGCTTCGAAAACGCCGGATAGCATGTCGATTGCTTTGGGATTGCGTGCGATCACCTGCTCGAGCGTGTAACCGTCGAGCACCTGAAAGAACGCCTGCTTGGCCTCTTTCATGATGCAGATCAGGCCGCATTCGGGGGCTAGAATGCAGGTCGAACAATCCACCATCGGCTGGTCACGTTCGGTGTGACGCACGATCTGGCCGACGGTGATTTCAGCGGGCGTGCGGGCCAGACGGATGCCGCCGGACCGGCCACGGACAGACACAAAGAAGCCCGCGCCGACCAAATCTGTCGTCAACTTCATGATGTTGCCCTGTGGCAGGCCGTAAACTTTGACAATCTCGGAGATCTGCACCAACCGCGTCTGGTTGATCGCCAGATAGAGGCTGACCCGCAGCGCATAGTCCGAATAGCGTGTGAGTTTCATCGCAAGAGCATCCCGAGCGGCCCGTTTTCCATGTCCGTCCGCAGATGCGCTGTCCTTGCGCCGTCACGAGCAAAATGTGTCTGGTTTCCGTACAACACAACAAAGTCTTTGAAACAAAAGCGAGAAGGCAACGCCTCTGTCAAAAACCTATCAGCTTTCACCCGAGGGGCCACACCTTTCGGCGGGGCAGGCCAGAAATTGGGGGTGGCGGATCAACCGACCTGACGCCCGTGGCTCCAGACCCCGCGGATCACGGGGGTGCTGTCCAACTGGCGCACGCGCACGATGTCGGCGTGAAGGCCAGTGGCGATCCGGCCTCTGTCATCCAATCCGACGGCCTGTGCTGGCGTGCGGGTCACGGTGGCAATCGCGCGGGGCAGGTCGTCCCACAGATCGGCGAGCATGAAGGCTGATGTCATCAAGGCCGAGGGCACATAGTCCGACGAGATGATGTCCAAGAGGCCCAGTTCCGCCAGCTCTTTGGCCGCCACATTGCCCGAGTGCGATCCGCCGCGGATCAGGTTGGGTGCGCCCATCATCACAGCGATACCGTGGTCATGACAGGCCTGCGCGGCCTCGACCGTGGTGGGGAATTCGGCGACGTTGACGCCATGCCCCTTGGAGACCGCGACATGTTCGGCGGTGGTGTCGTCATGGGATGCCAGAACCGCGCCGTAGCGTTTGGCCTCTGCGACCGCGACGGCTTCGTGGTGTTCGCCGTGCATCTCGCGCAGGCTGCGCAAGTGGTCCACATGTTCGACGAAATCATCATCGGTCATGGCGTGCTTTTTCTGCACGTAGTCCTTCAGCTTGGAAATGTCGCGGAACTGCCGCTGCCCCGGTGTGTGGTCCATCAAAGACACCAGCCCCACGCGGTCCTCGGGCCCAAACAGGGCCATCTCGGCCTCGAGCGTTTCCGAACACACCTCGGCCCTCAGATGCAGGAAATGGCTGATCCGCAGGGCGCCTGCGCTCCGCAGGTCCATCAGTTCGGTCGTCACGGTGCGGGCATATTCATTGTAGCGGCTCTTGCCCGACAGGATCGAGCCCACACGCATGGCGTCGAACACCGTGGTGATGCCCGCCGAAGCCAGCTCGCCATCATGGGCAAGGATCGCGGCGGCATGGGGCCAATCCACCTTGGGGCGGGGCTCCATATGGCGTTCCAGATTGTCGGTGTGCAGCTCGATCAGGCCGGGGATCAGCAGATCGCCCTCGCAATCCACTGCGCCCGTTGCGGCCGAGGCCCCCTGATCCACCGATTGAATGCGCCCGTCTTTGGCGTGGACCGTGCCCGTGATCACCTCGCTATCCAGAACGATGCGGGCATTGGTCAGAATTAGATCACTCATATCGAGTCCTTACACTGTGCCACTTGTGGCGGGGGCTATGGCCTCTTGCCCAAGTAGGGTAACAAGCTGATGAACGGCATCTTCCAAGGCGCCGGTGTTGTCGATGCGGTGGACGGGCAACCCTGAGGGGACAGCCAGATCCTTTCGGGAGAGGCGCCGTAGAATTTCCTCTCGGGTTTCGCGGCCCCGAGCGGCCAGACGTTCGGCCAGCACCTCTGGCGCGGCGGTGATCAGGATGACCTCCAGCGCGGGGAATTGCGCCTGCGCCCGGCCCAATGCGGCGCGAGAGCCGTTGAAGATCACGGTTTTGCCCACGTCCAGATCAGCGCGGATCTTGGCGGGAATGCCGTAGGACAGCCCGTGCGCTTGCCAGTGGATCACGAACGCACCGGCGGTGCAGAGGCGGTCGAATTCGGCCTCTGTGACGCCTTGGAAATCCTCGCCGCCAGCCTGCGTGGGGCGGGTGATCACCCGCTTGACCACAACCAGATCAGGCAGGCGCTCCCGCGCGGCCTCTATCAGCGTGTCCTTGCCCGCGCCCGAAGGGCCGACGATCGCAAACAGCCGCCCCGTCATCATGCGGCCCGTTTCGGAGTAAAGGCCGACACGTCGATCTCGCGGTCGGCCACACGGTCCCGTGCGGGGGCGTCGTGAAAGATGCCGATGATCGCCGCGCCGCCTGCTTTGGCCTCTTCGATCATGGACAGAACCGTTTCGCGGTTCGTCGCATCCAGGGATGCGGTGGGTTCGTCGAGCAGCAAGGCCGGATAGCTGTGGGCAAAGCCCCGCGCAATGTTCACGCGCTGTTGTTCGCCGCCGGAAAAGGTCGTGGGCGAGAGGCCCCACAGCGTTTCAGGGATGTTCAACCGGTCCAGAAGATCGCGGGCGCGGGCATAGGCGGTGTCCTGATCCACACCGACTGCGCGCAAGGGCTCGGCGACAACATCCAGCGTTGCCACACGGGGGACGACCCGCAGAAACTGGCTGACATAGCCCAGAGTGTTGCGGCGCAGGTCGAGGATTTCGCGCGGCTCTGCGCTGGCCACGTCCACGTCGCCGACCATGATGCGCCCGCTGGCCGCCAGATAGTTGCCGTAGATCATCCGCATCAGGGTGGATTTGCCTGCGCCGGAATTACCGGTCAGGGCGACGCATTCGCCCGCCGAGACGGTAAAGCTGGCGTTCTCCATCACACGGATGACGGCGCTGCCCTGGTTGTGCAGGGTGAAGGTCTTGGAAAGGTTTTCAACGCAGATCATGTCACACCTGTAGAACCGAAGAGACCAGAAGCTGGGTATATGCGTGCTGGGGGTCGTCCAGCACTTGGTCGGTCAGGCCGGTTTCGACCACCTGACCGGATTTCATCACCATGAGCCGGTCGGCCAGCAGACGCACCACCGCCAGATCATGGGTCACGATGATCGCCGACAGGCCCATCTCGCGGACCAAACCGCGAAGCAGGTCCAGCAAACGTGCCTGAACCGAGACATCAAGCCCGCCAGTGGGTTCGTCCATGAACACTAGGCGCGGGCCAGTCACTAGATTGCGCGCGATCTGCAAACGCTGCTGCATCCCGCCCGAGAACTGGCGCGGGCGGTCGTCGATGCGGTCAGCGGCGATCTCAACCCGCCCCAGCCAGTCGATGGCTTGCTCGCGGATGTCGCCGTAGTTCCGTGCGCCCACGGCCATCAGACGCTCGCCCACATTGCCGCCAGCGGAGACAGACATGCGGAGGCCGTCTCGGGCGTTCTGGTGCACAAAGGCCCAGTCGGTGCGCCCCAGCATCCGGCGTTCCGGCTCGGACATAGTGACTGTGTCCTGCATCCCGTTTGCGCGGGTGTCGAACAGCACCTTGCCCGCGTCAGGGGTCAGGTGCCCCGCCAGACAGTTCAAAAGCGTGGACTTGCCAGAGCCGGACTCGCCCACGATCCCCATGACTTCGCCGGGGTAAAGGTCGAAATTCACGCCCTCGCAGCCGGTGCGCGCGCCATAGTATTTCGCCACATTCTGGACGGACAAAAGCGGGGTCATTGGGCGGCCTCCAGTTCAGGGGACAGGCGGCCACGGTGGCCCTCGGCCTGCCGTTCGCCGCAGTAATCGGTGTCAGAGCAGACGAACATCCGCCCGCCCGCGTCGTCGATGATCACTTCGTCCAGATAGGTATGCTCGGCCCCGCAGAGATCGCAGGAATGATCGGCCTTGGACGCTTCGAAGGGATAGTCTTCGAAATCGAGCGAAACGACCTTCGAATAGGGCGGGATCGCATAGATGCGCTGTTCGCGGCCCGCGCCGAACAGCTGGATCGCAGCCATCTCGAGCTTGGGGTTGTCGAATTTCGGGATAGGCGAGGGGTCCATGACATAACGGCCCTCGACGGACACCGGATAGGCATAAGCGGTCGCGATATTGCCGTGCTGCGCGATGTCTTCGTAGAGTTTGACGTGCATTAGCCCATATTCTTCGAGCGCGTGCATCTTGCGGGTCTCGGTCTCGCGGGGCTCCAGAAACCGCAGGGGTTCGGGGATCGGCACCTGATAGACAAGGATCTGATCCTCGGTCAGGGGCTCTTCGGGGATGCGGTGGCGGGTTTGGATGACGGTCGCCTCGCGGGTCTTTTCCGTGGTCGCCACGCCTGCGGTGTTCTCGAAGAACTTGCGGATCGAGACGGCGTTGGTGGTGTCATCCGCGCCTTGGTCGATCACCTTCATGGTGTCGTCGGGCTCCAGACATGCGGCAGAAACCTGCACCCCGCCGGTTCCCCAGCCATAGGGCATGGGCATTTCGCGGCTGGCAAAAGGCACCTGATATCCGGGGATCGCGATGCCCTTGAGGATCGCGCGGCGGATCATGCGCTTGGTCTGTTCGTCCAGATAGGCAAAGTTATAGGCTTGGTCCGTCATATCACGCTCCACGCTAAGGGGGGACGGGTCAGGTCGAGGTCGGTGCTGTACCATCCGCCGCCACCTGCGGGCTGGTCCTCGGTTCGGGTGATCTCGATGCCCAAGAGGTGGCACCGCAGCAAAGCGGCCACCGCGCCGTGGGCAACGATCAGGATATCGCCGAGGGTTCTGTCCAGTTGCGCCAAGGTCCGCACGGCAGCCACGAAACGGGCCTGCGCGGCTCGGGCGGTCTCCCATCCGCGCACGGAATGGTCAGGCTGCGCAAAGAAGGCATCCGCGACTTCTTCGAAGTCTGCTGGCGGCAAGAAGCCGGTGGCGGAGCGGTCGTTCTCGTGCAGGGCATGCAGGGCGACGGGCGTCAGATTACGGTGCGCCGCATGGATCGCTGCGCCATCGCGGGCCTTCTGCTCTTGGCTCGAATAGATCGCGGTGACGTTGTCCAGCACTGGGTTCAGGTTGAAGCTCTGATGGCGTGCTGCCCCTTGGTCGCTCAGTGGCCAGTCGGGCACGGGCACATCAGGATCCATCCGCACCTGCGCATGGGTCAGGATAATTAAGTTTCGGCTCATTCCGCGGCCTCTTGGACCGTCGCGGCCTCAGCCTCGGCGCGGATTTTGCGGACCAGCTCCAGTTCGGACTGGAAGTCGACGTAGTGCGGCAGCTTGATATGTTCGAGGAACCCTGTGGCCTGAATGTTGTCCGCATGGCTGAGGACGAATTCCTCGTCCTGCGCGGGGGCACCAAGGTTGTCTTCGCCAAGCTCTTCCCACCTCAGGGCGCGATCGACGAGCGCCATCGAGATCGCTTTGCGCTCGGTCTGGCCAAAGACCAAGCCGTAACCACGGGTGAACTGGGGCGGCTCGGTTTTGGAGCCGTGGAACTGGTTCACGGTTTCGCATTCGGTCAGGGTGATTTCGCCGATCTCGACCGCAAAGCCCAGTTCGGGGATGTCCATCTCGACCGCCACCTTGCCGATGCGCAACTCGCCGACAAAGGGGTGGTTGCGCCCGTAGCCGCGCTGGGTCGAATAGGCCATGCCAAGGACAAAGCCTTCGTCGCCGCGGGTCAACGCCTGCAGACGAAGGGGACGACCGGCCGGATATTCCATCGGCTGGCGGGTCATATCGCGCGGGGTTTCATTGCTGAGCTCTTCGGTCTGGATCAGCCCGTCACGGTTCAGAAATTCTGTGATGCGGGGCATGTCGCCCTGCAGGGGCGCGGCATTGGCGGCCTTGGGGGCGTCGCCATCAGCGGCCAGTTTGAAATCTAGCAGACGGTGCGTGTAGTCGAAGGTCGGGCCCAGAACCTGCCCACCGGGGGCGTCCTTGAATGTCGCCGAGATGCGCCTGTCACAAGTCATCTTGTCGGTTTCGACAGGGCGCGAATGGCCGATGCGGGGCAGGGTCGTGCGATAGGCACGGATTAGGAAAATCGCCTCGATCAGATCGCCGCGCGCTTGCTTGATCGCCAAAGCCGCGAGGTCGGGATCATAGAGTGACCCTTCGGCCATCACGCGGTTCACCGCCAGCGTCATCTGGCTCTTGATTTGATCAACCGACAACTCGGGGATGTCTGTTGGACCACGCCGCTCTTCGGCCAGCCAGTCATGTGCGTTCTCGATGGCGCGTTCGCCACCCTTGACGGCGACATACATCAGAGCGCCTCCACTTTGGTCGAGCGGGGCAGGGCCGCGATGCGGCTTCCTGCGGTGAAGTAGCAATCGACGCCCATGGGAAAGAGCATCCGGTTCTGCTGGAACGCGGTGGTTTCGGGCAGGGACAACTGCGCGGTCGTCTGGATGCCGGGGCCGCTGAGGGTCGCGCCGCTGTTCGACAGGGCGTCCATTTCCACGATCAAGGTGGTCGAGCGGTCTGGGTACTCTGGCGTGCCGATGGGGAATTCGGTGATCGGGGTCAGGGCCTCCCACGTACCCAATGCGAACATGGCCTGATCACGGGTGCCGATCGGCGCGCCGATGTGGAACGCGATCCATTCGCGGATGGCGTCGGTGTCGTGGGCGCCTGCCAGATAGACGGGCGTTTCCGCGTCACACAGTGTGAGAAGCGTCGTCGCCGCTGCAGCCGACAGGGGCGCGGGGCCGGTGCCACCGGTGATCTCTTCGATGTTGCCAGGGCGGGCGAGGGCGTTCATCAGCGCGCGAAAGGCGCGGGCGGATTGTTGGGGCGCTGCGGTAAAGCCGCCGGTGAGGGTGTCTTGGGTCATCAGTCCTCTCCGCGAACCATGGTGAAAAACTCGACTTTTGTGGCGGCGGCCTTGGCAGCGCGGGCCTCTTTGGCGGAGGCGCTCTCGGTGGTCAGAGGGGTCAGGACCGTCGCGCGAACCTCTTCTGCGCGGGTGGTCTGCATCAAGGCGTCGATCAGGGCTGCGCGGGTCGCGTGATCTTTGTCGCGCCCTTGGACATAGGCATGTCCGACCTCGCCTGTGGGCAGTGTCAGCGCGCAGCGGGTCACGGACATCTCACCCAGATTGAACGGCGCGCCTGTGCCGCCCATGCGGCCGCGTACCATGACCGCGCCGACCTCGGGGGTGCGCAGCCAAGTGTGGTCCGGCAGGTCTGGCAGCGCAGACATCAGCGTGGCCAAGCGGGTTGGCTCCGATTTCGCCAACAGGCCCATGCGGCTCTGGCGGGCGGCACTTGCAGGATCGAGGTTTGACATTAGACAGACTCTGCAGTTATCTATACAACTATACAAATAATACCGACTGGCCCGCCGCGCTGGCAAGTCTTGCTTTGTGAAGTTTTGGTGAATGACCCGATCAACCGTCTGGAACTCCATCGCTGCGACCCTCGGCCAAGAGATCGCTGCAGGCCACTACCCCGAAGGGGCCAAGCTGCCCACCGAGGCTGAACTGGCCGCGCGTTTTGGCGTGAACCGCCACACGGTGCGCCGCGCCTTGACCGACATGGCCGAACGCGGTTTGGTCCGGTCCCGCCGTGGTTCCGGTGTCTATGTCGAGACGGCCCCGACCGAATATCCCTTGGGGCGCCGTGTGCGGTTCCACCAGAATATCCGCGCCTCTGGCCGGACGCCCACGCGCCAGATGCTTCGGTTGGAGCAGCGCCCTTGTGATGCCACCGAAGCCGAGGCTCTGGACCTGAGCGTCGGTGATCCGGTGCTGATTTGCGAGGGGCTTTCCTTGTCCAGTGACACCCCCGTGGCGCAGTTCGTCAGCATCTTTCCGATCACCCGCCTTGATGGCTTGCAAGAGGCTTTGGCCGAGATCCCATCAGTCACCGAGGCTCTGAGGCGGATCGGGATCGAGGACTATGTCCGTCGCGATACCCGTGTCACCGCAGAGCTTGCGAATGCGGGACAGGCGGCTTTGCTGGGCCTGCGAGAAGGCGCGCCATTGCTGCGGACCGTCAGTCTGAACACCACGCTTGATGGCACCCCGATCGAGCGGGGCATCACCTGTTTTGTCGGCGACCGCGTGGCGCTGACTTTGGCAAACGACTAGGCGTATTTCTCGAGGAAGGCCTCTATCGGCAGGCTGCGGAAATCAGGGAGCCTGTCGCGCAGCACATCATGGGACCAATCCCACCACGCCAGTTCCATGAGCCTGTCCGCGATGGAGGGCTCGAACCGCTGACGGATCGGTTTGGCGGGCAGACCGGCGACGATGGTGTAGGGGGCCACATCCTTGGTCACCACGGCCGAAGACGCGACGATTGCCCCGTGCCCGATGGTGACTTCGGGTTTGATCACCGCGTTGTGCCCGATCCACGTGTCGTGCCCGATATGGGCGAGCCGCGATTGGCGATGATCAAAGAACGCTTCGTCCCGCTCCGCATCCTCCCAGTAGTCGCCCGAGCGGTAGAGGAAGTGGTGCAAGGACGCCTGCGCCATCGGATGGTCGGTCGGCCCGATCCGGCTAAAGGCCGCGATGTTTGCGAACTTGCCGATCCGCGCGTTGGCGATGTCGGCGTAGCGGTCGCAATAGCTGTAGTCGTCAAACCACGCGTTGTTCAGGCGGCTGCCTTTGCCGATCTCTACATAGGCACCAAAGCGGGAGGCTGTAATCTCGCAGTCTGGGTGGATAAATGGGTCGAGGCCGAGTTTGGGCATCACTCCCCCTTGATCAGTTTGCGGCGCAGCCAGCTGGAAACGGTGTCCATCAGCATGACCATCAGCACCACGAGGATGATGTAGTAGGTGACCTCTTCCCAGTCTTTCTGGGTCAGCATGGCTTGGGTGAGCAAGAGGCCAATGCCGCCGCCGGTGATGGCCCCGATGATGGTTGCGCTGCGGGTGTTGGATTCAAAGAAGTACAGCACCTGAGACAGCAGCACGGGGGTGACCTGCGGGATGACGCCGAAGCGGTAGACATGGGATTTGGCTGCACCGGTCGAGGCAACGCCCTCGATCTGTTTGCCGTCCACGTTTTCGAGCGCCTCGGAGAACATTTTACCGAAAGAGCCGGTGTCGGTCAGCAGGATCGCCAGCGCGCCGGTCATCGGGCCGGGTCCAAACGCGCGGGCCAGAATGATGGTCCAGATCAGGCCGTCGATGCCGCGGAACAGGTCGAACACACGGCGCAGGGCAAAGCGGACGGCCATGAGGGGGGCAAAGTTCTTGGCTGCAAGGAACGCCAGCGGCAGGGCGACCATCGCCGCGCCGAACGTGCCAAGGAAGGCCATCAGGATGGTTTCAAAGATCGCCCAAACCACCATGCTGTGGTGCCACATGGGGTTGAACCAGAAGTCATGCCAAGCGCCCACAATGTTGTTCTGACCTTCGGCGATTTGTGCGCCGAACAGGATATCGAACAGGCTGTGGCCGTAGTAGGGGCTGTCGAGGGTGAACCAGAACAGCTCCCACCCGTAGAAATAGCGGAAGGCTTCGGTCTTGTTTCGGGTCAGAGAGACGCGGCCAACGTCGGTGGTGATCTGTAGGCGCGAGCGGGACGAGGAAATCCACTCGGGCAGCTCGCCGGTCAGGTTGGTCTCGATCGCGCGACCGATCATTGCGGCCTCGATCACTCCATAGGACGGAATTTCAAAACGCACTGCGTTGTCCGGCAGGAATGTCACGATCTGCCCTTCGCCAAGGTCGATGCGCGTCGTCTCGCCATCGCGTGCCACCCACTCGGGGGCGGTGCCCTCGTTGTAGTTGCCTTTGCGCTCGCCTTCGATGGCGACGCTGACCTCGCCGTTGCGATTGTCGCGGGTCACGTGGGTTTTGTAGCTGTAGGTGTCCGACATCAGGGTCTGGGCGTTGTCCCAGCGGGCGCGTTCCGCCAGCCCGAGGATGTCAAAAGCAAAGAAGACGTAGACCAGATAGGCCAGAACCACGGCGGGCAGGGCAAAGGATATCAGCTTCTTGCGCAGGAAGATCCGGTCCGAAGCAGCATAAAGCGTGTCGCGGGAAAGAACGTCGGTGGACATCAGTGGCCCCCTTCGGAAATCAGGCGGTTGCGGATGTGGCTGGACAACTGGTCAAACACGACGATGGTGGCGAACAGCAGAACAAAGATTGCGGCGGCTTCGTCGTATTTGCCTTGGCCCCAGGACATGGCGTTCTTCAGTTCGTAACCGATGCCACCTGCACCCACAAAACCTAGGATGGCCGAGGCGCGGACGTTGATTTCAAAACGCAGCAGGGCGTAGCTGAAATAGTTGGGCGCGACCTGCGGAATCACGC
>CAXQKF010000327.1:0-6284 GCA_964224285.1 Donghicola sp.
AGATGTCCCTGAACATCGCGGCGGGCTTGGGCCTTGGCGGGAACGAGAGTTATCCCGACCTCTTCCAACCCTACGGCGGCTTCCCCGACGGGGTGCAGGTGATCGACGGTCACATCACCATGCCCGAACTGCCCGGTATCGGGTTCGAAGGGAAGTCGGACCTGATCAGCGTGATGCGCGATCTTGCAGAGTAAAGCCCGAATTGCCCGCATCAGCGCGAGGCCATGAACCACGTCAGCAGACCCTCCCGTTGGGTCTGCTGATTTGTCTGCGATGCCAGGGCAGGTTCAGCCCTGAGCCGCCCCATCGCTCAGATCCTCGGCCAACATCATGGCGTTGCCATCAGGATCATAAAACGTCGCGGTCTTGACCATGTCTTCGACGACATCGGTGGGGCCATCAAATTTGACGCCAGCCTGCTCCAGCTTGCCCCGCGCGGCGTCCAGATCGCTAATTCCAAAGACAGGGACGCAATTTCCCGGCATTGGCTTGGTGTGCTCTCCCAGTCCGATTGTGACGCCGGGCGTGTTGGTCTGCAGTTCGGACCATCCGGCCTCGTCCACATGATAGAGGGCTTCAAACCCCAGCATCTTCTCGAACCAAGCCGCGCTGGCGTGGCGATCCTTGACAGACATAGCGATGGTAATTGTCTGGTCTACTGAAATAAGCGACATGGGCTTCCCCTGCGTTTTAAAATAAAGTAACTATACTTTATGGACATAAAACTCCTTGTCAACGTCACATCCAAAGCTTGGACGCTGCCCATTCTGGCGCAGATGCACGTCGGTGTCGCAGGGCGGCAAGCCCCCCTCTTGACCGCGACGGGGGCGGGTAGGACGGCATTCGCTCAGAGCATGGATCACCTGATCCAGATCGGCTTGATCGAACGAAACCCCGGTTACGGACACCCCCTTCGTCCGGAATTCCGCCTGACAGAGGTTGGCCAAGCCGCTGCCGCGATGGCGCACGACATCCAAGAGATCGCAACGACCGAGGACCAGAAACTCCTACGCCGATCATGGACCGTCCCAGTTCTCACGACGCTTAACGCGCCGCGCCATTTCTCGGAAATCCGGCGGAGTCTGCCGCCGATCACGGATCGGGCGCTGTCCCAGTCTCTGAAAGCGATGGAAACCAGGCAGTGGGTCAGCCGACAGATTGATGACACGGCCCGCCCGCCGAGATCCCTGTATTCGGCGGTGAACACCGGTGGGCTGATCAGTCAGATCGTGGCGACCCAAACTGCGCCCCTGCTGGCCCCTAATCGCGCGCCCTGAACACCGCCGCAGCCGAAGAGGATTGACAAAACTGTTTGCGCTATCATGTATGAGCGCATTCAACTGCCACCCTTTTCAGGGCCTGCTTCGCCCGTTTGACAGGAGCCAGATATGGGCCTGAGATTTATCTTCATGCTGACCCGCAACGACCGCACCGTTGAGGATGCGGCAGAGCATCTGGAGACAGCTCTGGCCATGGGTGTGCGCCATATCGGGTTCAAGGATATCGGCCTGCCGGTTGAGCGCCTGAAAGCATTGAATGACCGGATCAAAGCCAAAGGCGCGACCTCTTACCTCGAGGTTGTCTCTCTGGACCGCCGGAGCGAGATCACGTCGGCCCGCGCAGCGGTCGAAATCGGCGTGGACATTCTGCTTGGCGGGACACGGGTTCAGGATGTGCTGCCGATTGTTGCTGGCACAGACATCGCATATTACCCCTTCCCCGGTCACATCACCGGACACCCCAGCGTTCTGGAAGGCTCGATCGAAGAGATCGCCGCCAGCGCCAAAGAGCTTGCCAGCCATGACGGCGTTCACGGGTTGGACCTACTGGCCTACCGGTCCGAACTGCCTGATATCGCCGCTCTGATTTCTGCTGTAACAGAGGCCGCCGGAAAGCCTGTGATTGTGGCAGGCTCCATCGCCAACAAAGCCCGCATCCGCGAGGTCAAAGATGCGGGCGCGGCTGGCTTTACCATCGGCACTGCGGCTCTGGACGGGGACTACCCGACGACCGGCCAAGGGCTGACCGACCAACTCGGCGCGATTGTGCACGATGTGGCTGATCTGAACGGGCACCTGTCACAATACGGCACCACAAACCTGACCCGCGCCTTCCAAGAGGTCGGCGACACTCCAATCAGCTCTGGCAGCATCAACGGCATGAACATCACGCTATTGAACATGTCAGAGCCCGCAAGCTGGCGGTTTCACAAAGAGGGCGATGTGATGTTCATGCTGCACAGCGGGCGGCTCTTGATGAAGTTCCGCGACAGGGAGGAGATCATCGATTCAGGGGAATTCATCATCGTTCCCAAGGGGGTAGATCACTGCCCCATTCCCCTGACCTCAGACTGCAAAATCGTCCTGTTCAAACCCAACTGACGCTCTACCTGAAGCAGAGCGGCGCGGATCACCCGCGCATGACTGTTTTTGGCAGAGATCTAGCGATGCGAGACATCTACAGAATTGCCGTAATCGGCATGGGGCCCCGTGGCTTGGGCGCGCTGGAGGCATTGGCCGACCGCATGCCCGCACGAGGGCCCCGCATTCAGGTCGATGTGTATGACACGCTTGTCCCACTCGGGGTCGGACCGAATTTTGATCCGGCAGAGAGCCCCCTGTGCAAGCTGAACATCCCCGTGCGGGATATCGACATCGCGCCACCCGCGTTCTCGGGAATTGGCAGTTTCACCGATTTCCAAGAGAGCGGCCTTGAACCGGATGACTTCCCGACCAGAGCGGAAATGGGCAGATATCTGGCCGCGCGCTATCAGGACTTGGTTGACCGCAAGGTGCTGGAAATTGTGCATCAAAGAGCGCGGATCACGGCCATCGAACAAACCCCATCCGGCTGGACAGTGCAGACTTCTGATCGGACTTCCCCAGATTATAGCGAAGTCCTGCTGACCCTCGGCCAGCCCGCCGTTCAACCGGACCCGCAGCTGAACGAATGGCAGCACCACGCAAGGGGCACTTCGGCAACGCTTGCTGATGCCTACCCTGCCCGCGCCCTTGTCAAAGCCGCCGCAGACTGGCAGGGGCTGACAGTGGCAATCCGGGGATTGGCCCTATCGGCCTTTGACATCCTTCGGTCCCTGACCGTGGGCCAAGGAGGTGAGTTCACGGGGACGACCTATCACCCTTCGGGGCGTGAACCGGCGCAGATCATTCCCTTCTCTCTGGACGGCAAACCGCCCTACCCCAAACCGGAGACCCAACACCTCGACGCGCAGTTCGACCTGAGCGCCGTTGAAACCCACGCGTTTTCCGCTGCCCTGCACTCCGCCACCCAAAGCGACCCTGACGAGGCAGCCCGCTTGATTACGGAGGCCCTCTGCACGCCAGTGGCGCGGATATTGGGCACAGCGCCGAGCGCGATTTCGAGCTGGCTCGACACAGAATGGAGCGATCCGGGCACGCAGGAACAGGCATCACCGATCGACACACTGATCCACGGAATCGAAATGGCGACGGGCGCACGCCCCGCCTCTGTCGGCTATGCCATCGGGCAGGTCTGGCGCAAACTCCAGACGCCATTGAGAGTAGGATTCAACCCCGCACAGATGCGCCCTGACACCGCAGAAAAACTGGTCAATTTCGACGAGGGCCTGAAACGATATTCCTACGGGCCGCCCGTCGCCTCTGCCCGCGAATTGCTGGCCTTGATCACGGCAGGGATCGTTCGCCTGGACTATGCGGCCGACCCAACCATCGAACTCTGCCAAAACGGATGGATCATCAAAAACGGCAAGGCGCACCGCCGCGCGACCGTGATGATCGACGGCGTGATGCCCTCTCCTGATCCGGCACAGGTTCAGGCCCCCTTGATCAAGACACTGGTCAACGATAGACGGATCACGCCGGTGTCCGAAGCACTGGCCGCACAGATCACCGCCGACGGAACGCTCGTGGCCGAAGACGGAAGCCGCCTTCTGGGCCTATCCATGCTTGGCCGTTTGGCATTAGGGAGCGTGATCGCAGCAGACTCCCTGCACGACTGTTTCGGCGCGGCTGCGGGCCGGTGGGCAGAGGGGGTGCTGGACCGGCGGCAGGTCAGGACGCCTTGAGCGTCGCCATGAGCTGGTGGAACTTCTCGCCCTGAACGGCAACATGGTTGCGCAGGGTTTCCGAGGCGATTTCTGCGGTGCCTTCTTCTAGTGCTGCAACGATCCGCTCGTGCTCTGCCATCGACTGCGCCCTCCGGCCACGGAACCGTAGCTGTTGGCGGCGGAATGGCTTGAGCCTGTGGTGCAGTTTTCCAGCCTCTTGGGCCAGAAAGCCGTTACCCGATTGCTGATAGATGATTCTGTGGAACCGCTCGTTTTCGCAGTAATAGGCATCGGCATCCCGCGCCTCGACGGCCTGTTTGCACTTGTGATTGGCATCGCGCAGCTCTTTCAGAGCCGCTTCGGAAATGCGCATCGCCGCCAGCCGCCCGCAGACGGCTTCAAGCTCTGCCATCACTTCGAACATTTCCATCAGCTCGACCGGACCGGGCTGCCTGATGAACGCCCCGCGCCGCGGGATCAGCTCGACCAGACCGGACAGGGCAAGCCGTTGAAACGCTTCGCGAAGCGGGGTGCGCGAGACGCTGAACTGTTCGGCCAGACGCACTTCGTCCAGACGGTCCCCATCAACGAAGGTTCCGTTGAATATTAGCTCTTCCAGCTGCTCTGCGATGTTATCGGCGCGGCGTTGTTCCATACCTACAGAAAGTAAATTGCGTCGCAGAAAAACTCAAGATCGACTTTCTTGTATACAAGAAGCTTGACTTAAAAAACATCACGCGATTACCCTGCCTGCAATTCGGCGCCCGTCGTCGGATTAAAAGGGAGGAAATAATGAACACTGTTTTAAAAGCCGCTGTTGCCGGCTTAACCATCACGGCTGCCTCGGGTGCAGCCCACGCGACCGAGTTGCGCCTGTCTCACCAGTGGTCGAACAACGACATTCGCCATCAAGTGGCCCAGATGGTCGCGGATGACGTGGCTGCGGCCGGGGTCGATCTGAATATCAAGATTTTCGGCTCGAAATCGCTGTTCAAACCCCGCGAACAATACAAACCGCTCAGCCGTGGGCAGCTGGACATGACCGTGCTGCCCCTGTCCTATGCGGGCGGCCAGCAACCCGCCTACAACCTGACGCTCATGCCCGGTCTGGTAAAGAACCATGACCATGCGGCCCGTCTCAGCGACTCTGCCTTCATGGACGCGCTCGAGGAAAAGATGGCCGAGGATGATGTGAAGGTTCTGGTACACGGGTATCTGGCGGGCGGCTTTGCCGGCAAGGACAAGTGCATCACCGCGCCGGCAGATGTCGAAGGGTTGCAGACTCGCGCGGCAGGCAAGTCGTTCGAACAGATGCTAGCAGGTGCAGGGGCATCCATCGCCTCCATGGCATCGTCCGAGATCTACAACGCGATGCAGACCGGTGTTCTGCAAGCCGCGAACACGTCCTCGTCGTCCTTTGTATCCTACCGCATCTACGAGCAGGTTGCGTGCTATACCCCTGCCAGCGACGTTGCGCTGTGGTTCATGTATCAGCCGATGCTGATCAACAAGACCACCTTTGACAACCTGACCGAAGAGCAGCAGGCCGCCCTGCTGGCCGCCTCGGAAAAGGCGCAGGCGTTCTATCTGGAAGAAGCCAAGAAGCAGGATGCCGCATCGGCCAAGGTCTTCGCCGACGCGGGCGTTGAGATTGCCCAAATGTCTGCCGAAGACTTTGACGCATGGCGCGCTCTGGCGATGGAGACCTCTTACAAGCAGTTCGTCGAAGAAGTGCCAGACGGACAAGAGCTGCTGGATCTGGCGCTGGCGGTCGAATAACGCCCCCAACCCGACGTAATCCGCACCGGAGCAGCAAGCCTGTTGCTCCGGCCGCTCGTTCTTTTCCCCAAGTTTCAGGAGGCAATGATGGCCAGTCACAGCAGTGCGGCTATTTCTCATGCTGGGAACAACCCGTTTCTCAAAGCTGTCGCAGCGATGTCCACACTGGCCGGATGGTGTTCGGCAGCGATGATCGTCGCCTCTGTCGCGATCACCTGCCAGATGATCGTCGTCCGCTTTGTGCTGAACAAGTCGACCGTGTGGCAGACCGAAGCCGTGATCTACCTGATGATCGCCGCAACGCTGGTCGGCCTGCCCTATGTGCAGCGCCTGCGCGGGCACGTGAACGTTGACCTGATCCCGCTGTCCCTACCCATGCGCGCCCGCTTTGTGCTGGCCGTTGTCACATCGGTCATCTCGATCATCATCGTCGGGATCATGCTGTGGTACGGCTATG
>CAXQKF010000328.1:0-3084 GCA_964224285.1 Donghicola sp.
AATGATTGCGTAGACACCACCCGCAGAGCCGAGGCCCACGTTCTGGCTTTCCAGAACACGTTGGAAGATCAGGTAGCTGAGGGTCTTGGTCCCGAAGGCGCCGCCCGTGGTCACAAAGATCTCTGCAAAGATCGACAGCAGGAAGATGGTCTGGATCAGGATCACAACGGTGATCGCGCGGCCAAGGTGCGGCAGGGTGATGTAGGCGAAACGCTTGGGCGCAGAGGCCCCGTCCATTTCCGCCGCTTCCAGCTGTTCGCTGTCCAGCGACTGGATCGCGGTCAGCAGGATCAGCGTCGCAAAGGGCAGCCACTGCCACGACACGATGGTGATAATCGAGGTCATCGAGGCCTTACTCAGCCATTCCACCGGCGTCGCGCCAAAGAACTCCCACAGATGCGCCAGCAGGCCATAGTTCGGATCCATGAACATGTTCTTCCAGACCAGCGCGGACACGGTCGGCATGACAAAGAACGGTGCGATCACAAGGATCCGGACAATACCCTGCCCCCACATGGGCTGGTTCAGCAGGATCGCCAGGAAAATCCCCAGTACGACAGTGATCAACAGAACGCCGCCAACGATGATCAGCGTCGTGGCAACCGAGGGCCAGAAGGAACTGGACGTCACAAAGCGGACGTAGTTCTCGAAGCCGACCCATCCCAGATCGCCGCCCCGCATGGGCAGATATTTCTTGAATGAAAAATAGAGTGTCATGGTCAGGGGGACGAGCATCCACCCCAGAAGCAGGATCACCGCTGGCGCCATCATCAGGCGCGCCGCTGATCTGGAATGCTGGGTAGCCATAGGCCACACCTCCTCTGTTCACGGCAAAGAGCCGATGCGCATGAACGTTAACTTATAAGGTAAAAGGGTGTGGGGGCGGCCATGTCAGCCGCCCCCGAGTTCGCGCGGAAGGCTTAGCGGTAGCCAGCTGCTTCCATTGCGTCGTTGGTGATCGCCTGAGCCTTCTCCAGTGCTTCGTCAACCGACTGCTGACCAGCGTAGACAGCCGAGAACTCCTGGCTCACTTCGGTTGCGATACCGGCAAATTCGGGGATCGCTGCGAACTGGACGCCAACATAGGGGCTCTCTTCGACGGTCGAGTTGTTCGGATCAGCCGACAGGATCGAGTCCAGAGTCATCTTCGCGAAGGGAACTTCCATGTAGTTGGGGTTCTCGTAGAGCGAAGTACGTGCGCCCGGAGGAACGTTCGCCCAACCGTCGTTGGCTGCGACCAGCTCGATGTAGTCCTTCGAGGTTGCCCATTCGATGAACTGCTTGGCTGCGTCTTCTTTCTGCGAACCTGCGGGGATTGCCAGAGCCCATGCCCACAGCCAGTTCGAACGCTTGCCCAGACCGTTGTCGGGTGCCAGCGCGAAACCGACGCTGTCAGCAACGGTCGAGTCGTTGGGGTTGGTCACGAAGGACGCCGCAACGGTTGCGTCGATCCACATGCCGCACTTGCCCTGCTGGAACAGCGAGAGGTTCTCGTTGAAGCCGTTTGTCGCGTAGCCTGCGGGGCCGCTCTCGTTCATCATGCCAACGTAGAACTCGAGGGTGTCTTTCCAGGGCTGGGTGTCGAACTGGGCATTCCAGTCCATGTCGAACCAGCGTGCGCCGAACGAGTTGGACATCGCGGTGATGAACGCGCCGCCTTCACCCCAACCGGCTTTGCCGCGCAGACAGATGCCGTTGATTTCGTTGTCACGATCGGTCATCGCTGCCGCTGCTTCGCGGATGAAGCTCCAGGTGGGGGCTTCGGGCATTTCCAGACCGGCCTTCTCCATCAGGTCGGTGCGGTACATGATCATCGAGCTTTCGCCGTAGAACGGTGCCGCATAGAGCGTGCCGTCGTGGCTGAGGCCGCCTGCCATTGCGGGCAGGATATCGTCAACGTCGTAGCCTTCGGACAGGTCGTCCAGAGCAACCAGCCAGCCATTCGCACCCCAAATGGGGGTTTCGTACATGCCGATGGTCATGATGTCGAAGGCACCACCCTTGGTCGAGATGTCGGTGGTGACGCGCTGACGCAGAACGTTCTCTTCCAGAGTGACCCACTCGACCTCGTGACCGGTTTTAGCGGTGAAGTCATCGGTCAGACCCTGCATGCGGATCATGTCGCCGTTGTTCACAGTCGCGATGGTGATGGTTTCTGCGTAGGCAGCCGAAGCAAAGGCCACGGTTGCACATGCGCCAAGAAGAGCGCCGTAAGTGCGTTTCATTATTATTCCTCCCAAATCGGGCATCTGCCCTTTCAGTGGGCAAATACTCATACGAACTACGGCACAATGTCAACAAAAGAAAAAGCGATCACCGTGAAAACGGCAATCGCTTTGAGTTTATTCGATTTTTGTTTGCGCTATCGGTAAAGCATCTCTTTGGCGGTCTTCTCGTCGGTGACGAGGCCATTCACCAGCCCACCGCGGATCGCCCCGAGAATCGCCGGAAGCTTGGTCACGCCGCTTGCCGCTGCCATCGTCAGCCCCGATTCGAGAGGCGTCGAGCAGACCCGATAATTGGTCAGCCCTGTCAGAAGCCGCCCATCTGCATCATAGGTCCACCCCAGAATTTCACCCACAGCTCCCTGCTTTTGCAGTGCAGCAATCGTTTCCAGCGGTACAAAGCCGTCAATGCGCAAGGGCGCAGCATCCGAGATTGCCCCGATCCCGACGAACTTCACATCGGCCTGAGCCGCCAGATTCCGGGTGCTGGCAATTGTCTTTTGCCCCAGCAACATTTCCTTTTCCTCAATGGTGTTGGCAATCACCGGCGTGGGCAGAGGATAGGTGGCAGCCGACACTTTCTCGGTCATGGTGAACAACACGTTGTAATAGGCCGTAGAGCCATCAGGCGCGATGTTTCCGGTCAGCGACACGATACGGTGCTGCCGGCAGTCGATGTTGGGCAAATGCTCAACAGCTGCACGCAATGTTCGCCCCGTCCCCAGCCCGATGACCAGCGGCTCTGGCCGGTTGAGCCAGCCTTCAATCACATCTCCGGTTGCAAAAGAGGTCGCCGTCGAGTTCGCCGCAGGGTCCGCCAAAAAGGGGACAACCTCGCAAAACTCCAGCCCGAACCGAT
>CAXQKF010000329.1:0-2854 GCA_964224285.1 Donghicola sp.
GGCATTCAGGGCAGGGTAATCCCAACGGTGCCGATTGATCGCACGGTTGACGCCGGTTTTCTCCACTCCGGCTATATCATTGGCCGTGGCCAGCAGCACGTGAATGTAGAACGCAGGGATGCCTTCCAACGCCATGACGATGCTCTGCGCGGCAAGGAAGCGGTCGATTTGCAGATCATCCAGCCCCTTCATGGTGCCCTTGAGTGCGTCAAAGAAGGTGATGTTCAGCTCATAGGGGCTTTGGCCGCCATTGGGCAGGCTCCGCATGGACACGAGGCCGCCGTGGGCTTTGACGCAGTCGATGACTTGCTCGGTTTCGGTGGGGGGCAGGATACCTTCGGCGGGGCGCATCCCGATCCCGTCATGGCTAGCCGAGAAGTTCAGGTAGGCACACCCGAGCTGCGCGGGCGGCATGGTTGCTTGCCAACGGTTCAGGTATTTCGCTGACCCTGACAGCATGGCGTGCAAGAGCAGCGGCGGCAGAGAGAAGTTGTAGACCGCGTGCGCCTCGTTCCGGTTGCCGAAATAGGACAGGTTCTCGGCGTTGGGTACGTTGGTTTCAGTCAACAGGATCACAGGTTCCTGCGCGAAATCGGCCAGCAGGCGCATCAGGCGCACAATGGCATGTGTCTGCGGCATGTGGATCGACTTGGTGCCGATTTCCTTCCAGATAAAGGCCACCGCATCCAGCCGCACGATCCGCACGCCATTGTCGATGTGCAGGCGCGTCACCCGCAGGAATTCCAGAAGAACCTCGGGGTTGCGGAAGTCCAGATCGACCTGATCATGGCTGAAGGTACACCAGACATGGCGCGGGCCATTGGCTGTGTTCACTTCGCGCAGTAGGGGGTGGGTGCGGGGGCGGACGACTTCGGACAGGTCATCCTCGGGCGAGGCTTCGAAGAAGAACTTGTCATAGGGTTCGTGCCCTTGACGGTATTCGTTGAACCAAGTGGACTGGCTGCTGACGTGGTTCAGGACCAGATCGGACATCAGTTTGAACTCTTTGGCGATGCGCTGGATGTCCGGCCAATCCCCCAGCGTAGGGTTTACCGCGCGGTAGTCCGTCACCGCAAAGCCATCGTCCGAGGTAAAGGGAAAGAACGGCAGGATATGCACGCCGTTCACCACCCCGTTGAGGTGGCGGGTCAGAAAATCGCGCAGCAGGTCCAGTGGTTTATGCTGACCATCACGGATCGAGTTTCCGTAAGTGATCACCATGCAGTCCCGTTCGGACCACAGATTGTTCGAAGGCGTGCGCGGTCGCTTTCGGCGTGACGTGCCATCGGGCCAGAAGGCGTGCTGGACCGCTTGGCTTAATTCGACGGGGTCATGGTCAGGATAAATTTGCGTCAGCAAGTCATGCAGACGGATCAAAAACGGGTCGCGCATAATCAAATAGGGCCTTCTTTTTAAGCCAGATTAAGCGCTAGGTGACTAATTGAAAGCTTTCTTGGTACGGCAAGGCCCGCGCGGCGGGCAATTGCCGATTTATTAAGCAGCAGGTCTGCTTAGTCTTTGGGCGCGCAGAACAGCGTATAGAGCATGTTGATCACCTGCGAGGTGCGGTCATCGGCAAGGCTGTAATAGATGGTTTTGCCGTCACGGCGCGTGGACACCAGACCTTCTTCACGCAGACGGGCCAGCATCTGGCTCACTGCGGCCTGACGGATGTCCAATAGCTGCTCTAACTCCCCGACGCTGCGTTCGCCCGAACCCAGATGGCACAGGATCATCAAGCGCCCTTCGTGGGCCAGAGTCTTCAGGTAGGCGGCAGCGGCCTGAGCGCTGCGCGACATCTCGGTGGGTTCAGCGTGCAAATTGTCCAAAGGCGCGTTCATGTGATTCTTCTTTTAAGTTCACGAGACTATACTCGCGAGGATCTCAGGTTTCGAGACGCTGGACGGTTATTCTCCGGCAGCAATCTTGCTGAGCAGGCCTGCCAAACGGGTAGGGTCGGCAAAGAACGGTGAATGCGAACAGTCCATCGCGAATACGTCCTTATCAGGCCAGCCTTCGGTCATGGAACGCTGGTATTCCGGAGGAATCGTCCGGTCTTTGTCACATCGAATGTAACTTCTGGGCACAGATGCGTAGTTCTCCCCCAGTTCAATCGGCGTCTCTTGGGGTTTGATCGGTTGCTGGCCAAGGCGGGTTTGCGCGAACGCGACCGTTTCTGGCGGGCAATCGTGGTAAAAGACTTCGGGGGCCAGCGCAGGATCAATGCCAAAGCTGATGCCGTCCGGCGCCTTAATCACTGCTTTCATCAAGGGTTGATAGGGCGCTTCGCGGCGCATCTCGGCGAGCCCCATGCCATCGCGCGGGGCATAGGCGCAAAGGTAGACCAGCCGTTCGATGTGTGTCGGGTCGATCTCGGCCGCGCGTGAAATCGGGAAGCCCGCCATGCTGTGCCCGACAACGATGGTCGGGCCTTTCAGTGCCTTGAGGATGGCCTTGGCATAAAGATCGAGCGTGACCTCGGCCATCGGGGTGCCGTCAGAACCGTGGCTCGGCAAATCAATCGCGCGGACAGTGTGACCCCGTGCGCGAATGGCGGGGATCAGATCGCGCCAGCACCATGCGCCGTGGCAGGATCCGTGGACTAGGAGAAAATCGCTCATGAGATGTGACCTGTCGCGTTGAGGAAGTCGGTTACCACACGGGCATAGGTTTCGGGCTGATCCACACAGGGTAGGTGCCCTGCACGGCGGATCAACATAAATTCGGAACCGGGGATCAACTCGGTGGTTTCGCGCACCAGATCGGGTGGGGTCGAGGCATCATTCACCGCCCCGATCCCCAGAGTGGGCAGCCGCAGGCCAGCGGTCGGGGTGTAGAAGTCGGTGCCTTTGAT
>CAXQKF010000330.1:0-2264 GCA_964224285.1 Donghicola sp.
AGGGCCACATAGCCCGTATCATAACGGCGCATGAAACCGACCTGCACCAGACGGCTGCCATGGGCGACCTCGGCGTCGACGATGCGCTTTGCGCCTTCGGCAGTGGTGGCCAGCGGCTTTTCGCAGAAGCAGGGTTTACCGGCGGCAATTGCGGCCAGCACATATTCCTCATGGGTCGCGCCCCACGAGCAGACCAGAACTGCGTCCACAGTGTCGCTGGCGATCAGGTCCTGTCCGGTCTCGAACACCTGCGCGTCGGGGCACAGGTCCGCTTGGACTGCGCGGGCGCTGTTCAGATTAACGTCCGACAGGGCTGTGACTTCGGCACCGGCCAGCACCTGCTGGATACGGCGGGTGTGGTCGCGGCCAATCATGCCGGTTCCGATTACACCGATTTTAAGTGTCATTTGGTGCATTCCTTATTTGAAGTATTTGTCGACGTAGCGCTGCATTTCCGCGCGCATGAAGATGCCGGATTCGTCCGCGCGCTCTTCCCAGGCGAAGACGCAGGCGGTCATGATGCCGTCAAAGCCGATCTCGGCCAGCGTGCGGTAAAAGTCATCCCACGGCACCTCGCCCTGACCGATGTTCAGGTGTTGGTGCACACGGGCGCTGCTGCCCGGCGGGTTGATGATGTAGCGCAGCCCGCTAGAGGCCTTGTGATTGAAGGTGTCCGCGATATGCACATGTGCCAGTACATCGGCGCATTCGCGCAGCATGGCGACCGTGTCATCCCCGAAATAGAAGGTGTGCGGCGTGCAGTAGAGGAACCGGACGTTCTTGCTGTTCACCGTGCGGATCAGGTCCACCGAGGGCTGAAGGGTTTCGACCCAATCCTCTGGGTGGGGCTCGATGTTCAGCTGGATGCCTTCGCGCTCCAGAATGGGGACCAATTCGTCCATAGACCGCCACCACGCATCCTCGCAGGCCTCGATCATGCTGCCAGTGTGACAGCAATAGCAGGTGCCTTTATCGGGGTGCGGGCCACGGCCGAATTCGCTGTTCATGGTGTCCACGCCCATTTCGACCGCGATCTCGATGGCGCGTTTCCAGTGTTTGATGGCCGCTTTGCGCTCTTCCTCGTCGTTGCTGGCCCAACGGTACATGGGCAGCAGGGTGGCCACTTCGACCTCGGCGTCTTTCAGAGCCTTCTTGAAGCTCTTGATGCGGTCCGGAAACACGCGGGGGGCCTTGAACCATTCTAGAAAGTCACCGCGCGGGGACAGTTCGATATGGTCATAGCCAAGCTCTTTGACCTTGCGGGGCAGATCCTCAAGGCTGAGGTGCCGGTGCATAAACGGGTCGATTGCGATTTTCATAGGTCAGACCCTTTCATCGGGTTGAATTAGGCAAGCCCACCCGCAAGGCGCGGGCAGAAGATCAGGGGTATTCAGGTCCACTCAGGGACATTGCAGGGACCGCCCCCGATGAAGGGGGGAGGCAGGGCGGTCCCTGTGACCGGCGCGGGGCCCTTTGGCGATTATTCCGCCTCGGGGAACTCCGATCCGGTTTTCGCGCCGGTGATGTAGGCCACCACATCCTCGGGCTTGATCGAGCCATCAATGGTCAGGTTCGCGCAGATACGGCCCCGACGGAACACGACGATCCGGTCCATCAGATCAAAGACCTGCCGCATGTTGTGGCTGATCAGGATCACCGGTTCCTGCTGTTCTTTCAGGGTCCGGATGATGTTTTCGACCTGAGCGGTTTCCTGAACGCCCAAGGCGGCGGTGGGCTCGTCCATGATGGTCAGTTTCGAATGGAAGGCGGCGGTCCGGGCGATGGCCACACACTGGCGCTGACCGCCCGACATATTCTGGATCGAGTTCAGGATGTTCGGGATCTTCACACCCGTCTTCACCAGACCCGCCATCGTCGCTTCTCGCATCGCCTTGTTATCAAGGATCGAGAACGGCCCGAGTTTGAATTTGACCTTCTCGCGACCCAGAAACAGGTTCGAGGGGACATCCAGATCATCGGCCAGAGCCAGGTTCTGGAACACCGTTTAAATCCCGGCTTCGCGGGACTCGATCGGGCTGTCGAACTGGGTCGGCTGGCCGTTCAGGATGATGTCGCCACGGGTGCGCTGTTCGACCGCTGTGATCTGGCGCACGAAGGTGGATTTGCCCGCCCCGTTGTCGCCCATGATGGCCACATGCTCGCCTTTGTGGATCTTGAAGTTCGCCCCTTCCAGCGCATGAACGCCGCCGTAGTGCTTGGTCAGATCGCGCGTCTCAAGGACGACTTCCGCATTGGTATAGTCA
>CAXQKF010000331.1:0-4944 GCA_964224285.1 Donghicola sp.
AAGCCCTTTGTAAAATTCGAACGCCTGCTGGAAACCTATCTGGCGTTCGCCCCCAAAGGTTTCAAAAGCTTCCGCACCTCGATGCCTCTGTGGATCAAGGAAAAGCTGTTTCAGAAATCCATGCTTACCAAAGAGCTGGAAGAAACTCTGGGCAAGGGCGTCAAATGGCGGGATCGCATCCTGTTTTCAGAGCACCACCTGTCCCACGCGGCCAGTGCCTTCTACCCCTCGCCCTTCGAAAGTGCGGCGGTGCTGACGCTGGACGGTGTGGGCGAATGGACCACCACGTCTCTGGCGATCGGCAAGGGCAAAGACCTGAAAGTGCTCAAGGAAATCCACTTCCCGCACTCTCTGGGCCTGCTCTACTCGGCGTTCACCTATTATACCGGCTTCAAGGTGAACTCGGGCGAGTACAAGGTGATGGGCCTCGCCCCGTATGGCGAGCCGAAATATGCCGACCTGATCCGCAAACACCTGATCCACGTGGCAGAAGATGGCAGCTTCCAGCTGGACATGAGCTACTTCGACTACGCGACCGGTCTGACCATGACCAACAAGAAGTTCGACGACCTGTTCGGCGGCCCGCCGCGGACCTCGGAAACCGAGCTGACCCAGCGCGAGATGGATCTGGCGGCTTCGGTCCAGAAGGTCACCGAAGACATCGTGGTCCAGATCGCCCGTGGCATTGCCGAAGAAACCGGTGAAAAGAACCTGTGCCTTGCAGGCGGGGTTGCTCTGAACTGTGTGGCGAACGGCATTCTCCTGCGCGAGAATATCTTTGAAAACATCTGGATCCAGCCTGCGGCCGGCGATGCGGGCGGTGCCCTCGGGGCGGCGCTGGCGGTCTGGTATCAGGACTACGCCACTGAACGCACTCTCTCGAACGACCGCGACGCGATGCACGGCGCCTATCTGGGGCCGGAATACGCCGACGACGCGATCGAGAGCGAGTTGCTGGCCTGTGGTGCAAAGTTCCACAAGATGGACGACGACGGTCTGATCGACAGCGTTGCCAGTGCTCTGGCCAACGAAAAAGCGATCGGCTGGATGCAAGGCCGGATGGAGTTCGGCCCCCGCGCCTTGGGCGGTCGCAGCATCATCGCGGACCCCCGTTCACCGGTCATGCAAAAGCAGCTGAACCTCAAGGTCAAATACCGCGAGAGCTTCCGCCCCTTTGCGCCCAGCGTCCTGCGTGAACACGTGAGCGAGTGGTTCGAACAAGAGTCCGACAGCCCCTACATGCTGCTCGTGGCCGATGTTCAGGAAAGCAAGCGTCGCAAGATGACTGCCGAAGAGGACGCGCTGTTCGGGATCGAGAAGCTGAACGTGCCGCGCTCGTCCGTGCCTGCGATCACCCACGTTGATTATTCGGCCCGTATCCAGACCGTCCACGAAGACACCAACCCGCGCTACCACGCCGTGATCTCCAAGTTCTATGACAAGACCGGCTGCCCGCTGGTGGTGAACACCTCGTTCAACGTCCGCGGAGAGCCGATCATCTGCACCCCCACCGATGCGTTCAAATGCTTCATGGGGACAGAGCTGGATGTGCTGGCGGTGGGGAATTACTTCCTCGTCAAAGACGAACAGGACCCCGCGCTCAAGGAAAACTACGAGGAGCGTTATGAGCTGGATTGAGAAGACTTGGGGGAGCGAGAAAGAGAACCAGTACAAAGGGTTCATCGGCTCCTTCATCGCTTTGATGCTGGCCTTCGTGGTTCTGATCCTGATTGTGTTTCGGTTCCTCGGGATCGGAGAACAGGTGATGTTCTACGCGCAGATCTATCTTCTGGTGCTGGCAGCGGTCGCGCTGCTGGCATCCCTGCGCAGCTGGCATCTGGTTTCGGCGGTCCTGTCCATGTTCCTCTTTATCGAGCTCATGGTCGGCTACATCCCCTTGGCGCTGACAATGGCGGGCGTCCCCACAAGGATGGAGACCACGTTTCCGGTCGAAGAAGGCAAACGCTATGCCTTCCACCCGCTCCTGGCCTCTCTGCCCGTTGCGAACTACCAATCCGATCTGGTGACACACAACGCCAATCATATGCGCAACAACGCAGAGCCGTTTGATCCCTCCAAGCCCCATGTGGCGATCTTTGGCGGGTCATCGACCTATGATCTTGGCGTCAGCAACGACGCCGCCACATGGGTGAGCCAGCTGGACCAGCAAATCCCCGAATATTCCGTCTCGAATAACGGGGTGCCGGGATATTCCAGCAGCGAGCATGTGATCCAGACCACGTTCTACGAGGATCGTGCGGGCACAGAGCCTTTCTGCAACGTCTATTACTTTGGCTGGAACGACATCCGCGACTACGGCTTTGACAAGCTGGACAACGGCTATGCGAATTTCCACCTGTTGTCCCAGTACGGTGCGCAGAAGATCCGGTTCGACCTGGGCTCTCCGTCCCCGACGATAAACCTTCTGGCGGCCTACCTGTTGCGGAACGAACTGCCGTTCCCCAATGCCAAGGGGACCGTGGGCAAAGATGTAGAAGCGGATGATGACCTGTTTCGCGTCGCGGAACGGAACGTGCGCAGTATCGCGGCAATCAACCAGTCGCGTGGCATCAAGACGGTGTTCGTCGCCCAGATGCTGAACCGTGCCCGTCTGACGGACCCGACGCGCATCTACGGGTGGTTGCCCTTTGTCTATGACGGGGACACCTGGCAGTTGCAGGACCGTTTCAACAGGTTTGTCGGTGAATTGTCCGCAGACCTAGGTGTCGGGTTCATCTATCCGGACATCGAAGCCTTTGCAGATGAGGATTTCGCAGACAACGGCCACTTTAGCGACCAGGGCGCGTTGAAGTTCAGCACCATGATCCGCGATGATGTGGTCCAGATGTGCGGAGGCACCCAGACCACCGCCTCCGTCAACAGGTAACGACCATTTGGCACTTTACGTGCCGCCGGTCCCATCGCTACACAGACCCGGCCCGTCCCGTTTTCCAAGGGGCGGGCTTTTTCATGCCCTGATTGGCAAGTTTTTGGTCACAATCCTGATCCATTCTCCGGTTAAACCGCACCGGATATTTGGACTTTGCTTTCTAAACACCGTATGTTCCGACGCCTTCTTAGCCTATTCACTTACTGCGCCCTGCTTGGTCTCTTTGTGGCGCTGGGGTCAGCCCTATTCAGCCGTGCCTGCGCCGATCTGGACACCGCCGAACGTTTCGACAGTATCGTGGTTCTCAGCGGGAGCCTTGGGGATCACGGCACTCTGGGGCCTGATACCGCCCTGCGTACCGATGCAGCCATCGAACTCTATTCACGCGGTGTTGCGCCCCATCTGCATATGACCGGCGGGGTCACAGACAACCGTGTCCACGTGGCCGCAGCAATCCAGATGGCCGAACGCGCCCAAGAGGCCGGCGTCCCCGCGACTGCCATCACCGTCGAAAACAACTCGCGTTCGACCCTCGAGAACGCCCGCAACTCTGCGCCCTTCCTTGAGGGCAAAGAAGAGATCCTTCTGGTCAGTGACGGCTATCACCTCTGGCGTGGTGCGCTCAGCTTTGTCTGGGCAGGTGCCCCCGTGGATGCCGTCTGCAAGAGCAGCACCCTGCGCCCCGACGGTGCAACAATGAGCGTGCGTCTCGTGGTCCGCGAGGCGCTGGCTTTCTGGTTCAATCTGGGCCGCGCCACCATCTGGAGCGCCGCAGACCTGTTGGGGGTCACACCCCATCTGGGCGGAGCATTCCTGCACTAACCCCAAGACGGTCCTTTACTTTCGCGCCTTCTGGGCAAAGATGCCTGACACCTTGCCCAACTTATAGGAGCACTGTTTCGTGTCACCGGTTCTGCGCGGTAGCCTCTGGATGAGCGGCGCCATTCTGTCCTTTAGCGCCATGGCCATCGCCGGCCGCGAGGTCAGCACCAATCTCGATACCTTCGAGATCATGCTCTACCGCAGTCTGATCGGGTTCCTGATCGTGCTGGCTGTCTCGTCACTGGCGGGCACACGGGGCGACATCAAAACAGACCGCTTGCCCTTGCATCTGGTGCGCAACCTTTGCCATTTCACCGCGCAGAACCTCTGGTTTTTCGCCATCACGGTGGTTCCGCTGGCGCAGGTTTTCGCGATCGAGTTCAGCGCCCCGCTCTGGGCTCTGCTCATGTCGGCCATCATCCTGAACGAACCCCTGACCAGAAACCGCGTCATCGCGGGCATCGCGGGGTTTATCGGTATTCTGATCATCACCCGCCCCGGTGTGAACGCCATAGGTTGGGCGCAACTGACACCTGCACTGGCGGCCATCGGCTTTGCCGCCTCTGCGGTGACTACGCGGCTTCTGACACGGACAGAGAGAATCACTTCGATCATGTTCTGGCTGACGGGAATGCAGTTTGTTTTCGGTTTGATCTGCGCAGGCTATGATATGGATATCGCCCTGCCGACCGCTGCCAATCTACCTTTGGTGACGCTGATCGCGATCTGCGGTGTGACGGCCCACTTCTGCCTCACCACCGCGCTGTCCCTGGCACCGGCATCAATTGTGATGCCTATCGATTTCCTTCGGCTACCCTTAATTGCTGCAATCGGCGCGATAATGTATTCCGAAGTTCTTGATCTTTACGTTGCGTTAGGCGCGCTAATCATTATTACCGCCAACTATGCAAACATCAGGGTCGAAACACGCAGAAAATAAAGAAGTTACGTTACGGCCACAGAGATCACGTTAACGTAAGGACAAAGATTGACCGATCCCCAACGCTGGCCATAGGCTGACGATTACCTTGGGGAGAAGGTACAAACAGGGATGAGGATCCATGAAGAAACTTTTACTCGGTAGCGCCGCTATCGCTGTTGTTGGCACTTCGGTGGCCGCAGGCGGAGTCGAGCGTACCCAGCAGTCGACGCAAATCCTGTACAAAAAGGGTAACTACGTCGAATACAGCTTTGGTCAGGTTACTCCCGAAGTTACCGGCAAAGACAAAAGC
>CAXQKF010000332.1:0-8479 GCA_964224285.1 Donghicola sp.
CACCCCGGCGCGGTGACCTCGCCCATGGTCGGCACCATCTACCTGCAGGCAGAGCCCGGCGCACCGGCGTTCCTCTCTGTCGGCGCTCAGGTCAAAGAGGGTGACACCATCCTCATCATCGAAGCGATGAAGACCATGAACCACATCCCCGCGCCCAAATCGGGCACCGTCAAGCGCATCCTCGTCGAGGACGGCTCGGCTGTGGAATACGGCGCACCGCTCGTTATCATCGAGTGAGGCACCAGATGTTCGATAAAATCCTGATCGCTAACCGGGGCGAAATCGCGCTGCGCGTCATCCGCGCCTGCCGCGAGATGGGTATCGCTTCGGTCGCGGTCCATTCGACCGCCGACGCCAACGCGATGCACGTGCGCATGGCCGACGAGGCTGTGTGCATCGGCCCGAATTCCAGCACCGACAGCTACCTGTCCTTCCCCGCGATCATCGCCGCGTGCGAAGTGACCGGCGCCCAAGCGATCCACCCCGGTTATGGTTTCCTGTCGGAAAACCAGAACTTTGTGCAGATCGTCGAGGATCACGGCATCACCTTTATCGGCCCCTCGGCCGAGCACATCAGCCAGATGGGCGACAAGATCACCGCCAAGGAAACCGCTGAAAAGCTGGGGATTCCCGTGGTGCCCGGTTCCGCTGGCGGCGTTCCCACCGTCGAAGACGCCAAGAAATGCGCCGCTGACATGGGCTACCCCGTGATCATCAAGGCGACCGCCGGTGGCGGTGGCCGCGGGATGAAGGTCGCCCTGAACGAGCACGAGATCGAGAACGCCTTCCGCACCGCCCGATCCGAAGCCAAAGCGGCTTTCGGCAACGACGAAGTCTACATCGAGAAGTACCTGCAAAAGCCCCGCCACATCGAAATTCAGGTGTTCGGCGACGGTCAGGGCGGCGGTGTCCACTTGGGCGAGCGTGACTGTTCGCTCCAGCGTCGTCACCAGAAGGTCTTCGAAGAGGCCCCCGGCCCCTGCATCACCCCCGAAGAGCGTGCGCGCATCGGCGGCATCTGTGCCGACGCTATCGCCAAGATGGGGTACAAGGGCGCAGGCACCATCGAGTTCCTCTATGAGAACGGCGAGTTCTACTTCATCGAGATGAACACCCGTCTGCAGGTGGAACACCCCGTGACCGAGGCCATCTTTGGCGTCGATCTGGTGCGCGAACAGATTCGCGTCGCAGCCGGAATGCCCCTGTCGTTCAAACAGGAAGATCTGGTGATCAACGGTCACTCGATCGAGGTGCGCATCAACGCAGAGCGTCTGCCGAACTTCGCCCCTTGCCCCGGCAAGATCACCCAGTACCACGCCCCCGGCGGACTGGGTGTGCGGATGGACAGCGCGCTCTATCAGGGCTATTCGATCCCGCCCTACTACGACAGCCTGATCGGCAAACTGATCGTACACGGCCGCGACCGGACCGAGGCTCTGGCCCGTCTGAACCGCGCCTTGGGCGAGCTGATCGTGGATGGCGTCGACACCACTGTGCCCCTCTTCCACGCCCTGCTCGCGGAAAAGGACATCCACACCGGTGATTACGACATCCACTGGCTAGAGAAGTGGCTGAAGGCCAATTTCGGCTGATCTTTCAGACAGCTAGAAACATTTTCCAAGGGCAGGCCATCGCGCCTGCCCTTGCGCATTCCGGCGGGCGGATTAGGATCATCGGTTATGACGATCACGCCGGAACTCCTCTTGAATGCCTATGCCGCAGGTGTCTTTCCCATGTCGGAGGGCCGCGATGATCCAGACATCTTCTGGGTTGATCCCAAACTGCGCGGCGTCATTCCTCTGGACGGTTTCCACATCTCGCGCAGCCTCGCACGGCGGATCAAACGGGGCGGCTATTCGGTGTCGATCAACGGCGACTATCGCGCTGTGATGGAAGCCTGCGCCGAGCGTCCCGAGACGTGGATCAACGCTGAAATTCTGGCGCTCTACACACATCTTCACGAGATCGGCTTCGGGCACTCTCTCGAGATCTGGGCAGAGGACGGTGAACTGATCGGAGGGGTCTACGGACTGGCCATCGGGTCCGCCTATTTCGGCGAGAGCATGTTCTCGCGCCGGACCGATGCGTCAAAGCTGGCGCTGGCGTGGCTGGTGGATCACTTGCGCAGGACAGGGTTTACCCTGTTCGACACGCAGTTCCTGACCCCGCATCTGGCCAGCCTCGGCGCGGTAGAAATCCCGCGCGCCGAGTATCACACGCGTCTGGCAACCGCGCTTGAAACTGTTGCTGATATTTACTCTGTCCCGCTCGAGGACGATCCGTCCGCGGTGGTGCAACGCAGCACCCAGACGTCATAGCGGGCGTGATCCATCGGGTTCAATGCTGGCGACGAAGCCACCATCCAGCCCTGAAACACCGAGGTTCCGTCCTGCTCGGCGATCGACATGAACGCATAGCCCTCGCCGGTGGGGTCTGCGGGCGGGTAACGGCATTCGCCCAAAGCAATGGTAATGCGGCCCAGACGGACATGGGCGCCTGTCGCGATCTCCAGATCGGTGACAACGCCGGTGATCTTGTCGAGACCGCGCACCACAGCACCGGTGCCGCGAGACGTGGCTTCTTGGGCCACTGCGGGCAGTGACAAAGCCATTAACAGAACCGCGGCGTACCGGATCACTCTTGCCCCCCGGAGACGAATTTCATCATCAGGGACACGAGGCTGATCGCGCTCTGGGTATCTTCGATCTCGTCCCCTGCGGACAGGTTGTCGAGCGAGCCACCGGGCACGATTTCGATGTAGTTGCCACCCAGCAGCCCTTCGGAGGCCACGGTGATCGCGCTGTCATCAGGCAGCTCGATGCCGTTCTGGATCTGGATCTCGGTCTCGGCGCGGAAAGTCTGAGGGTTCAGATCCATTCCGCTGACGGTCCCGATCTTGACGCCAGCAAGGCGCACGTCGGTCCCGAGGGTGATCCCCTCGGCCGAGCGGAAGCTCGCGGTCAGCGGATAGGTTGCGGATTGCCCCATGGACAGGCCAGCGACCTGCCCCGCATACACCACAAACCCGATGGCGAGCGCCATAACAGCGCCGCCAACCAGTACTTCGGTACGGTTCTCAGCCATTATGATGCCTTACTCGGGCTGCCAGGCTTCGTAGTCCTGACGAGGCGCGGGTTCGGGGCGACGGATCGACCCTGCGGGCGCGTAAGCCAGAGCGGTGCCGGTCAGGTTTTCCTGATGGGGCTTTTCCCACTCTTTGTGAACCAGCGGACGATCGGTCGGCGGCTCGTCAAAGGTGTAGTGCAGCCAGCCATGCCAATCGGGGCTGACGCGGCTTGCCTCGGCTTCGCCGTTAAAGATCACCCAGCGGCGCTTGCCACCTTCGGTTTGGTAAAAGACGTTGCCCTGCTCGTCCTCGCCCACTTTTTGCCCGTGACGGTTGGTCCAGAGCATGGTGTTCAAGGTCGCGCCGTTCCACCAGGTCACAGCTTTCAGCAGCGTGTTCAGAATACCCATAGGTGCCTCCGATCTAATTCCCTTCCGTATGGCCGATTGGCCTCGAAAGGTCCAGTCCCTTAGCTGTGAGCCAGCGCGGTTACTTCGATTTCGATGCGGTATTTGTCGTCGATCAGGCGGCATTCCACCATGGTCGCCGCCGGCGGGTTTTCCCCGAAGGTTTCCGCAAGGATCGGCCAGCAAGGTTCAAATTCCGCGCGGTCCGGCAGGTAATAGTTCACACGCACCACATCGGCAAAGCTGCTGCCTGCCTTTTCCAGTGCCACGCCGATCACCTCGAGCGCCGACTTGCACTGCTCCTCGACCGTATCACCCTGCCCCACGGTGCCCGCCACATGGACGAACCCGCCCGCGACAACGGCACGGCAGTAGCCGATCTTTTCTTCGAACACACCGCCGGATTTGATGCGCTTCATCTGTCTTCAACCTTCTTAGGAATTGCGGCCACACGAGGCCGGACAAGAAAAATGCCCGCCCCATCGGGGCAGGCATTGGAATGTACAATCACCCTCGGGCCTTAGCCCGCGCTGGCGCCGCCCTTTTTCGCGGTTTCGGCATAGATCATCAGCGGTTTCGCATCCGAAGAGTTCACAGCCTCTTCGTTGACGACGACCTCTTCGACCTCGTTCATGCCGGGCAGGTCGAACATGGTATCCAGCAGGATGTCTTCCATGATCGAGCGCAGACCACGGGCACCGGTCTTGCGGGCAATCGCCTTGCGGGCAATCGCCAGCAGCGCGTCTTCGGTGAAGGTCAGCTTGGTGTCCTCCAGCTCGAACAGACGCTGGTACTGCTTGACCAGAGCGTTCTTGGGCTTGGTCAGAATGGTGACCAGAGCGTCCTCGTCCAGATCCTCGAGGGTTGCGATGACCGGCAGACGGCCAACGAATTCGGGGATCAGGCCGAACTTGAGCAGATCTTCGGGCTCGAGTTCCGCAAGCAATTCGCCAACACCTTTGGTGGTGTCGTCACGCACATCGGCACCAAAGCCCATGGCGCTGCCCTTGCCGCGCTGCGCGATGATCTTGTCGATGCCCGCGAACGCGCCGCCGCAGATGAACAGGATGTTCGTGGTGTCCACCTGCAGGAATTCCTGCTGGGGATGCTTGCGACCACCCTGCGGGGGAACGCTGGCCACGGTGCCTTCCATCAGCTTTAGCAAGGCCTGCTGAACGCCCTCGCCCGACACGTCGCGGGTGATCGAAGGGTTTTCCGACTTGCGGGTGATCTTGTCGACCTCGTCGATGTAGACGATGCCGCGCTGCGCGCGTTCGACGTTGTATTCCGACGCCTGCAGGAGCTTGAGGATGATGTTCTCCACGTCCTCGCCCACGTAACCGGCTTCGGTCAGTGTGGTCGCATCGGCCATGGTGAACGGCACATCCAGAATGCGCGCCAGTGTCTGCGCCAGCAGAGTCTTACCGCAACCGGTCGGACCCAGGAGCAGGATGTTCGACTTGGACAGTTCGATCTCGTTGCTGCCCTGCGCGTGGTTCAGACGTTTGTAGTGGTTATGGACCGCCACCGACAGAACGCGTTTGGCACGCGCCTGACCGATCACATAGTCATCCAGAACTTCGCAAATCTCTTTGGGGGTCGGGACGCCGTCGTGCGACTTCAGCCCGCCGCCCTTGGTTTCTTCGCGGATGATGTACATGCACAGCTCGACGCATTCATCACAAATGAACACGGTCGGGCCGGCGATCAGCTTGCGCACCTCGTGCTGGCTCTTTCCGCAGAAAGAACAGTAGAGGGTATTTTTACTGTCGCCGTTGCTATTGTTCGACATATCTCACCTTCTCGGCATTGTAGGTTTGTGCGGCCGATGCCGACAAAACCCCTTGGTCTTGAGCGATGCTAGGCCAGCACGCCCACCGCCACAATGTCAAATGTGCCACAGTGCGGTAATCTGTGGCACAAACCTGTTATGTTATGCCTCGGTTTCGGGCTTAACGCGGTTTTCCACGATCTCGTCGATCAGACCCCATTCTTTGGCGTCTTCGGCCGACATGAAGTTGTCACGCTCCAGCGCGGCTTCGACGGTTTCGTAGTCGTTGCCGGTGTGCTTCACGTAAATTTCGTTCAGGCGACGTTTCAATTTCTCGGTCTCGCGGGCGTGGATCATGATGTCCGTTGCCTGACCCTGATAGCCACCAGAGGGCTGGTGCACCATGACGCGGCTGTTCGGCAACGAGAAGCGCATGCCCTTTTCGCCAGCAGTCAGCAGGAGCGAGCCCATGGACGCGGCCTGCCCGATCACGAGGGTCGAGACCTTGGGTTTGATGTACTGCATGGTGTCGTAGATCGACAGACCAGAGGTCACAACGCCGCCCGGGCTGTTGATGTACATGCTGATCTCTTTCGAGGGGTTCTCTGCCTCGAGATGCAGCAGCTGTGCGACGATCAGGCTGGACATGCCGTCATGGACGGGGCCCGAAAGAAAGATGATGCGTTCTTTCAAAAGGCGCGAATAAATATCGTATGCACGTTCCCCGCGGCTGGTCTGTTCGACCACCATAGGGACCAGGGTGTTCATGTAAGTATCAATAGGATCGTGCATTTGCTGCCTCTGCCTGCTGTCGTCTCGGACACTAAAATTCAAATTAGCTAACTGAGTCTTAGTCTCGCACCAGACCCCCTGCAAGGGGCGTGCCCTTTTTTAAACGTCTCAATTGCCCAGATATTGATCAAAACTCTATGCGCCCTAGCCTTTGTGGCAATTTTCAGCAACGCCACTCCCCAAGAGGCTAGGCCCATGACCGACTTTTTCCCTACCCGCACAGCGGCTCTGGAACGCCTGAGCGCGTTTGTGCCGCAGGCGGGCAGCACCTATGCGCAACGCCGGAATTTTGACCTCGGGCCGCAGCGGCATCACGAAGGGGTCTCGATGCTCTCGCCTTATGTGCGGCACCGGCTGATCACCGAGACCGAGGTTCTGGAGGCCGTGCTGGCCCGTCACAGCCTGAAATCCGCCGAAAAGTTCGTGCAAGAGGTCTATTGGCGCACCTACTGGAAGGGCTGGCTTGAGATGCGGCCAGCGGTGTGGACCGCCTATCGCGCTGATTTGCAACGGCAACTCGATCGTCTAAAATCCGAAGCAGGCCTGCGCCGCATGTGGCAGGACGCTTGCGCGGGGGAAACCGGCATCACGCCTTTTGACTTCTGGGCCAAGGAGTTGACGCAGACCGGCTATTTGCACAACCACGCGCGGATGTGGTTCGCCTCGATCTGGGTGTTCACGTTGGGGCTGCCTTGGGCGCTGGGGGCCGATTTCTTTATGCGGCACCTGCTAGATGGTGATCCGGCGTCGAACACCTTGTCATGGCGCTGGGTGGCGGGATTGCAGACCAAGGGTAAGGCCTACATGGCGCTGTCCTCGAACATCACGAAGTTCACCGAGGGGCGGTTCGGGGGCATTCACGGGTTGGCGAGCGAACCCTGTATACCCGAGGCCCCTGCCGACCCGGAACGGATGCCGATCCCCCTGACCCAGCCGGTCGCTGCGGTGCCGTCCGCGGTTCTGATCCATTCGGACGATCTGGCATTGTGCGATGTGGTACGGGCCGCGCCTGATGTTCTGGGGACGGGTGTATTGCGTGACGTGGGTCACCGCAGTCCGCTGGAGGTCGCGCCGCATGTGCAAGCATTTGTCGATGGTGCGATGGACGATGCGCTTGGGCGGTGGGCTGACCGCTTGGGCGCACAAAGCGACCTGCAACCCGAGGACGTTGCCACTTGGGCCGATGGATTGGGGGCCAAGCAGATCGTCACCCCCTACGCGCCGGTTGGCCCTGTGGCCGATGATCTGGCGCGGATCGAGACCGCCTTGCGCGGCAAAGGCATCACCCTAACCCGCATCCGCAAGGACTACGACAGTCAGGCGTGGCCCCACGCCACCCACGGCTTTTTCCGTTTCAAAGAAAAAATCCCCGCACTGCTTGGGGCAATGCGGGGACTGACACCTGTCTAAAGCGCCTTACTGGGCTGCCAACGGTTGGCGCGCCAGTTCGCACTGATGCCAGAGGTCTTCGAGCGCTGTGACCAGACGCTCCATATCCTCGGCGCTGTGCACGGGACTGGGGGTGATCCGCAGACGCTCGGTGCCTTTGGGGACTGTGGGATAGTTGATCGGCTGGATGTAGACGCCGTGCTCTTTCAGGAGCTTGTCCGAGATGAACTTGCACTTCACCGGATCGCCGACCATCACCGGAATGATGTGGCTGGGGTTCGGGATGTGCGGAATGCCGATCTGGTCCAGTTTGGCCCGCAACTCGGCCACGCGGACCTGCTGCAATTCGCGCTCTGCGCTGCTGCCCTTGAGGTGCCGGATCGAGGCCGCCGCCCCCGCAGCCACACTCGGCGGCAAGGCGGTGGTAAAGATGAACCCGCTCGCGAAACTGCGGACGAAATCCACCATCTGATCAGAGCCGGTGATATAGCCACCCACGACGCCAAAGGCTTTGCCCAAGGTGCCCTGAATGATGTCCACGCGGTCCATCACTCCGTCCCGCTCGGCCACACCGCCACCGCGGGGACCGTACATGCCGACGGCGTGCACTTCGTCCAGATAGGTCAGTGCGCCGAACTCCTCGGCCAGATCGCAGATTTCAGCGATCGGCGCGATGTCACCATCCATCGAGTAGACGGATTCAAAGGCGATGATCTTGGGCTGGTCTTTGGGCAGTGCCTCAAGATGCGCACGCAAGTCATTCAGATCATTGTGTTTCCAGATCACGCGTTGCGCACGGGAATGGCGCATACCTTCGATCATGGAAGCGTGGTTCAGCGCATCGGACAGAACCACACAATCGGGGATTTTCGCGGCCAGAGTACCTAGCGCGGCCCAGTTCGACACATAGCCGCTGGTGAACAGCAGCGCCGCCTCTTTGCCGTGCAGGTCAGCCAGTTCACGCTCCAGCAGCACGTGATCATGGGTCGTGCCAGAAATGTTGCGCGTACCGCCCGCGCCCGCGCCGCAACGGTCCAGCGCGTCATGCATGGC
>CAXQKF010000333.1:0-2869 GCA_964224285.1 Donghicola sp.
ACAGCGGTTCGAACAGCATGTTGCCAAAGCGCACGGCCATCAGGTTCTGGACGGTCTCTTTGCCCAGATAGTGGTCGATGCGGTAGATCTGGCTTTCGTAGAAGTACTCGGCCAGCGACCGGTTCAGGGCGCGGGCGGTCTCCAAATCCTTGCCAAAGGGTTTTTCGACCACGATGCGGGATTCATCATCGGCCAGATCAAAGGTCTTCAGACGTTCGGCGATGGCACCGAACAGGCTCGGCGCGACCGAGAAATAGAAGGCGCGGATCATGTCGGGACGGAGCAGTTCGCCAAGCTCTTTCCAGCCGCCGTCGCCCTTGGCGTCCACAGCCACGTAGAACACGCGATCGAGGAATTTTGACAGGTTTTCCTTGTCCTTGGCCGATTTTGGGTCGAACTCTTCGACCGCCTCTTTGACCATGGTGCGGAACTCTTCGCAGGTCATGTCAGAGCGGGCAGCGCCGATGATCCGGCCTTCGTCGGGCATCTGGCCGCTGGCAAAGCGACGGAAGAGGCCGGGCAGGATTTTGCGGCGGGCCAGATCGCCGGTGCCGCCAAAGATGACCAGATCGAAAGAATCGACCGGAATAACGCGTGAAACCATGTTTCCCTCCTAGGGTCTGACGAGCCTTGGGCTTGTTAGCGCTAACTTTGCCGCCCGTGTAAACGACATGGGGGCGGAAGTCTACCGCTACGTAGACCATCGCCCCCATAAGGTAACACTAAAATGTTGTTTTCATTCAACCCAGCTTGCGCAAACGGGCCAGCAAGGACGAGGTATCCCAGCGCCCGCCGCCCATGGCTTGGACATCTTTGTAGTACTGGTCGATCAAGGCAGTGCCCGGCAGGCTCGCGCCAATCTCTTCGCCGGTACGCAGGCAGATATCCAGATCCTTGCGCATCCAGTCCACCGCAAAGCCGAAGTCATATTCGTCCTTGGCCATGGTCTGGTGGCGGTTCGCCATCTGCCAGCTGCCTGCCGCGCCTTGGCTGATCACTTCGACCACGGCTTCGATGTCGAGGCCCGCTTTGCCGGCAAAGTTGATCCCTTCGGCCAGACCCTGAACGAGGCCCGCGATGCAGATCTGGTTGACCATCTTGGTCATCTGGCCCGCGCCACTCTCGCCCAAACGGCGGCAGATTTTCGAGTAGGCGTCGATGACGGGTTCCGCCGCATCATAAGCGTCCTGATCGCCGCCACACATCACCGACAACACGCCGTTCTCGGCACCCGCCTGCCCGCCGCTGATCGGGGCGTCGACAAAGTTCAGCCCCTTTTCCTTGGCGATGGCATAGAGCTCTGCGGTGACGGCCGCGGATACAGTGGTATGGTCCACAAGGATTGCGCCTGCCTCCATGCCCTCGAACGCGCCGCCGGTCCCAGCGCAGACCTGACGCAGATCGTCGTCGTTGCCCACGCAGGTCATCACAAATTCGGCACCCTTTGCGGCCTCGGCAGGAGTTGTCGCGAAAGAACCGCCAAATTCTTCTGCCCATTTTTCTGCTTTGGCGGTAGTGCGGTTATAGACAGTTACGCTATGACCGGCCTTGGCAAGATAGCCGGCCATCGGATACCCCATGACCCCCAGGCCCAGAAACGCGACTCTTGCCATGTGAATACCCCCTTGCGTCTTTTCAATTGGCGTCACACACCTTCCTAAGGCGGAAAGCGCGCCGGTCAACCAAAGAGGTATCAATGAAGAGAGTATTTAAGTGGCTTTTGCGCTTGACTGTTGCGTCTGTCGTGGCGGCCACACTGGCGGTTCTGGCAATCTACTATCTGGCAGCGCGATCCCTGCCCGATTACGGCCGTGACATCCAACTCTCTGGTGCCAAAGGGGAAATCGAGATCGTGCGCGATACGGCGGCGGTCCCGCATATCTTTGCGGAGGACGATTTCGACGTGTTCTTCGGGCTGGGGTATGCGCAGGCGCAGGACCGGCTCTGGCAGATATTCATGATGCGGCGGACGGCGCAGGGCCGCCTGTCCGAACTGTTTGGGGAACGCACCCTGCCGATTGACCGGCTGATGCGTCAGCTGGACCTCTATAACCTTGCCGCCCGTTCGGTCGAAGTGCAGACGCCCGAGGCACGGGTCGCCTTGGATGGCTATGCGGCCGGTGTGAACGCCCGCCTGCGCGAGATCAACGAAAAGGCCCTGGGCCGCGGCGCGCCCGAGATGTTCCTCTTTCCCGCGCAGATCGCGCCTTGGACCCCTGCGGATTCCCTCGCGATCTTGAAGCTCATGTCCGTCCAGCTGTCCGGCCATCTGGAAGCCGAGGTGCTGCGCGCCCAAGCCTCGATGATGCTGACGCCCGAACGGGTCAAGGACATCCTGCCCGATGTCCCCGGCGAAGGGGTCGCGGCACTGCCCGCCTATGCATCGCTGTTCGATGCGCCCCTGCCTGAAATGACGCGGTTGGCCGAGGTCAAAGACCCGCTCTCGCCGTTCCCCGAGTTGGATTTCGCCGGTGCCTCGAATGCTTTTGTCGCCAGTGACAAACGCTCGGCTGCGGGCGGAGCCCTGTTGGCCAACGACCCGCATCTGGGCTTCAGCGCCCCGACGATCTGGTATCTGGCCCGTCTGGAACTGCAATCGTGCGGCGTCATTGGCGGCACGATACCCGGCATTCCGCTGATCCTGTCCGGCCGCAGCGAGAAACTGGGCTGGGGTCTGACCTCGTCCTATCTGGACGATCAGGACCTCTATATCGAGGAAGTGAACCCCGATAACCCCGACGAATACCGTGTGACCGATGGCTACGCGCCCTTTACCAAGCGCCCGTCGATCATCAACATCAAGGGCCAGTCCCCCGAGACCTACATGCTGCGCTGGAGATCGGAAGAGCGTCGTGTAGGGAAAGAGTGT
>CAXQKF010000334.1:0-7387 GCA_964224285.1 Donghicola sp.
ACGGCCAAGCTCATACGCCAAGCAACCCGTGGCTGATCCCTGCGCCGATCATAACACAGATCGCTGCGATGATGCCTGCGAAAACATCGTCCATCATCACACCGAGCGCGTCGCCGCGGCGGTCCGCCCAACCAACGGGCCCAGGCTTCCAGATGTCAAACAGGCGAAAGCCGACAAAGGCCACAACCCAGCCCGGCCACAGGGCCAGCATGTCCGCGCCCGCGTGGGTCGCGCCCAATGACACAGGCAGCAGGGCAATCCACTGGCCTGCCACTTCGTCAATGACGATCTCGCTGGGGTCGTGGTTGTCGCTGCCCTTGGTCGCCACCGCCGTCGCCCACCAGCCGATGATGAACACCGCCACAGTGGCAAGGGCGAACCCGTAGAAGCCCACGGTTTCATGCAGCACGTAGCCGACGGGCAGGGCGGCCAGTGACCCCCAAGTGCCCGGTGCCTTGGGCAGATTTCCGACGCCAAAGAAGGTTGCGATAAACTTGCTCATAGCTTCACCAAGGTTGCTGTGGCGATCGAGGCAATGCCCTCTTCGCGGCCTGTGAATCCCAGACGTTCGCTGGTGGTCGCCTTGACCGAGATGCGGTCCTTGGCGATGCCCATGATGGCCGACAATGCCTCCATCATTGCGTCCGCGTGGGGGCCGACCTTGGGGCGCTCGCAAATCAGGGTGCAATCGACGTTGCTGATGGTGAACCCCTTGGCGGTCGCCAGCTCCACCGCGTGCTTCAGGAAAATCTCGGATGCGGCGCCTTTCCACTGGGGGTCCGACGGGGGGAAATGGCGGCCGATGTCGCCCTCCGCCAGTGCGCCGTAGATCGCGTCGGTGATGGCGTGCATCCCAACGTCTGCGTCCGAATGGCCCTTCAAAGCCTTGGTGTGGGGCACCTTCACGCCGCAGAGGATGACGTGATCGCCCTCTTCAAACGCATGCACGTCGTAGCCATTGCCTAGTCTGATATCCATACCTGTCTCCAACAGTCGCGCCGCGCGGGCAAAGTCCTGCGGGTGCGTAATCTTGAAATTATCCTCGGACCCTGCGGTGATCGCGACGGTCATGCCCGCGGCGCGGGCGACCTCGACGTCATCGGCGGCGTCCTGTCCGTGGGTGCGATGGGCGCTGAGGATCGCATCATAGTGAAACCCTTGAGGCGTCTGCGCACGATATAACCCGTCGCGGGCTTGCGTCCCGTTCACATGCCCGTCCGCGCCGATCCACAGGGCATCAACGACGGGCAGGGCGGGCGCGGCCCCCTGATGGATGTCGAGTGCCGCAATCACATCGTCAATCACCCGCTCGGTCAGGCCGGGGCGCGCGATGTCGTGGATCAGCACCTTGGTCACGCCCTTGCCCGCCAAAGCCTCCAGCCCGTTCACCACCGAATCCCGTCGGCTTGCGCCGCCCGTGGCGCAGGTCCAGCCCAGCCCTTCGGCGAGGGCCAGATCATCGGGGTGCCCCACCACAACCACATGAGCCACATCGGGATGCGCGGTCAGGGTCGCGACGCTGTATTCGCCCACCAACCGCGTTCCCAAAGGCCGCCATTGCTTTGGAATATCGCCCCCTGCGCGACTGCCGCGGCCAGCGGCGACAATGACTGCTGCTGTGGTCATAGCCCTCGTCCTGTAATTCCCGCCCTGCATAGGCCGTTGAAACAACGCTGGCAATCTACCCCGCAGTTGTGATTAAAAAATGTGCGTTCGCTCTGATGTGGGCGCGAAATCAGCACCCCGCCGTTGAAAGAAAGGCGCGTGCTGGATAACACATTACCAAATGCACAAGGATTAATCATTTGTCCATTCGCGTGGCAAACCTCTTGATCGACCCCCCAGTCCTCTTGGCCCCCTTAGCGGGGATCACCGATTTGCCCTTCCGCAATCTGGTGTCGCGGTTCGGTGCCGGTCTGGTGGTGAGCGAGATGGTCGCCAGTCAGGAAATGATCCAGTCCAAACCGGGTGTGCGCGCCAAGGCAGAGCTGGGGATCGGCGTGGATCGCACATCGGTGCAGATCGCGGGCAAGGACGCCTACTGGATGGCCGAAGCCGCCAAGCGCGTCGCCGGTGACGGGGCCCGTGTCATCGACATCAACATGGGCTGCCCTGCGAAAAAGGTGACGAACGGCTATTCTGGTTCGGCGCTGATGCGCGATCTGGATCATGCACTGACCTTGATCGAGGCTGTGGTGGCCGCCGTGGACGTGCCGGTGACCCTGAAGTGCCGACTTGGTTGGGACGACGATTGTCTGAACGCGCCGGAACTGGCGCAGCGGGCCGAAGCGGCGGGCGTGCGGATGATGACCATCCACGGGCGCACCCGCTGCCAGTTCTACAAGGGCGCGGCCGATTGGGCCGCCATCGCCAATGTCAAACAGGCGGTCAGCATTCCAGTGGTGGCCAACGGCGATATTGTGGACGCAGACACCGCCCGCGCGGCGCTGGACCAATCCGGTGCGGACGGGGTGATGATCGGACGCGGTGCCCAAGGGCGCCCTTGGGTGCTGGCCGAAGTGGCCCACGCCCTGTTCGACACACCGGCACCGGTGATCCCCGAGGGGCAGGCGCTCGTGGATATGGTCGCCGGACATTATGACGAAATGCTTTCTTTTTATGGCGTGGAGCTTGGTCTCAAGGTCGCGCGCAAACATCTAGGCTGGTATATGGACAACGCACAAACGAACGCCGCAACACGGCGTCACATCCTGACGGCAAAAGAGCCGTCCGCTGTTTTCGAGCATCTGGAAGAGGCGCTGCTGAACCCTGTGGGAGAGGCGGCATGACCTTGGATACCCTGTGGAATTCGCTGCCCATTCCCGGCCTTTTGATCGACGAAGACAACAAGATCGAGGATATGAACCCTGCCGCCGAGGGGTTTCTGAACCACTCGACCCGATCCATGATCGGCTATCCGGTGTTTGACGTGCTGGCCGTGGACGCCCCCATCGAAGAAGCGTTCGGTCGTGCCCGCAAGGACAACTCGGTCCTGATCGTGAACGATGTGGATGTGGGGACGGGGGATCGTGCGCCCCTGCAGTGCACCTTGCAGATTGCGCCGCTGATTGGCGCGCCGGGCAAGTTCTTGTTCCTGCTGTCCACCCGTGAATTTGCGGGCCGGATCACCCAAGGGCAGACCGTGAAATCCGCTGCCAAATCCGCCATCGGAATGGCCCAAATGCTGGCCCACGAGATCAAGAACCCGCTGGCCGGTATCGCTGGCGCGGCGCAGCTCTTGTCCATGAGCCTGCCCAAGCAGGATCTGGAACTGACCGACCTGATCGTGGGCGAAACCCGCCGGATCGCGGGCCTCTTGGATCAGGTAGAGCAGTTCGGCAACCAGCGCCCGCCCAAGCTGGCGGCGGTGAACCTGCACGACATTCTGGATCGCGCCCGCCGTTCGGCCATCCTTGGCTTTGGCGCGAACATGACCTTTGTCGAGGATTTCGACCCCTCGCTGCCCGAGGCTTGGGTAGATGCGGACCAGTTGCTTCAAGTGGTCCTGAACCTGCTCAAGAACGCGTCCCAAGCGGCGGGGAACGGCGGCGGGACCATCAAGATGCGGACCTATTACGAGTATTCCCTGCGTTTGCGCCGCAAAGACGGGGGCGGCAAGGCGCTGCCCCTACAGATCGAGATTCAGGATGACGGACCCGGCCTGCCGCCGGAAATCGCTGACGATGTCTTCGATCCATTCGTTTCGGGTCGGGAGAACGGGACTGGACTGGGGCTTGCCTTGGTCAGCAAGATTATCTCGGAACATGACGGTTGGATCTCGGTGGACTCGGTCCCCGGCAAAACGACTTTTCGCATTTCGCTGCCCCAGGTGCCCCGTGCCGTGCGCCAGGAGATGAAGGCAGCCCAAGAAGCAAATTCGAAGTAAGGAGAACGGGTTATGGACGGAACTGTATTGGTCGCTGACGACGATCGCACCATTCGCACGGTGTTGACCCAAGCCCTGACTCGCGCAGGCTGTAAAGTGCACGCCACGAGCTCTCTGACCACGTTGATGCGGTGGGTCAGCGAGGGCAAAGGCGACGTTGTGATCAGCGATGTGATGATGCCCGACGGGAACGGTCTCGAGATGCTGCCCAAAATCGGGGAAGAGCGTCCGAACCTGCCGGTCATCGTGATTTCGGCACAGAACACGATCATGACCGCCATTCAGGCCGCCGAGGCCAAGGCCTATGACTACCTGCCCAAACCGTTCGACCTGCCCGACCTGATGAAGCGCACCGCCCGCGCCTTGGAGAGCAGTGCCCGCAGCGCCCCCCGCGCCGTCGAAGAGCCCGATCGCCCCGACGAGCTGCCCTTGGTGGGCCGCACACCAGCAATGCAGGCGCTGTACCGTCTGGTTGCGCGGGTGATTAACACCGAACTGCCCGTTTTGATTTCCGGCGAAAGTGGCTCTGGTAAATCTCTGATCGCAAGAGCAATTCACGACTTCAGCGATCGCCGGACCCTGCCGTTCGTGACCGTGAACTCCAACGATCTGGAAACACTCGAAGGCCCCGCGCAGGCGCTGGCCAAGGCCCGCGGCGGCTCTCTCTTGTTCGACGAAGTGGGCGATCTCAGCGCCGAGGCGCAGGCCCGTGTGGTGCGGATGCTGGATAGCCTGACCGACAATGCCCCGCGGATCATGGCGACCAGCCAGACCGATCTGACCAATCGCATGGAAAGCGGAGAGTTCCGTCAGGATCTGTTCTATCGCCTTGGCGGCGTGACGATCCAAGTGCCCGCGCTGCGCGAACGGGTGGACGACATTCCGCTGCTGGCCGCACATTTCCTTGCCAAGTCCGAGCAGGACGGCGCGCCCTCGCGTCAGCTCTCGGAAGAGGCAGAGAAGATGGTCCGCGCCTACAGCTGGCCCGGCAACGTCCGCCAGTTGGAAAACGCGATGAAGCGTCTGGTGGTCACCTCGCGCGAACCGAACATCACCCAGACCGAAGTGGAATCCGTGCTTGGCAACCAGCCCAGCATCGAACCCATGGTCAGTGGCGCCCCTCAGGAAAAACTGTCGGCCGCCGTGGCCCGTCACCTGCGCCGTTACTTTGACCTGCATGGCGGCGTGCTGCCGCCCCCCGGTCTGTACCAGCGTATTCTGCACGAAATTGAACTGCCGCTGATCGAGATCGCCCTTGATGCGACCGGCGGAAATCAGGCCAAGTGTGCTGATTTGCTGGGGATCAACCGGAATACGCTCCGGAAAAAGATCACCGACCTCGATATTCAGGTGACACGACGCCGCAAGTTGATGTAATTACGCAACAGTAGGCTGGCATTTCGGGATCAGTTCTGATGTGGTGCAGCCTTTATTGCGTCGGGGGCCCGAGAGGCCCCCATCACTTGAGGTAGGTCCGTGGTAACAGGGGCACAGCGGCTTGGCCGTGCACTGACTTGGGAACGTATCAACCAACTGCGTTTCCAGAGAAAAGTCCAGAATATCGCCACCTTGGGGCTGGTGATTCTGGGACCGCTTCTGGCGTTTGCCACGTTCCTTGTCCTTGGTCCTCTGGATCAGGGGATGTCCTCTACGCATCTACGCGGGGTGTTGCTGGCCGACTTTGTTTACGTCCTGCTCGTGGCTGCGCTCGTGTTAGGGCGCGTTGCACAAATGATCGCGGCGCGTCGGGCACGTTCGGCGGGGTCGCGCTTGCACCTGCGTCTGACTGGCGTGTTCGTGATGCTGGCGCTGGTGCCGACCGTCTGCGTTGCCGTTTTCGCCACTGTGACCGTGAATTTCGGCCTCGAGGGCTGGTTCTCGGATCGCGTGCAGCGGGTTCTGGGATCGTCGCTGGCCGCAGCCCAAGCCTACGAGCAAGAGCACCGTCAGGATCTGTCCGAAGATGCCCGCGCTCTGGCCAGTTTCCTAGAGGCGAACCGCCGCGCTGCGGGCTATCTGACCGACGGCGACGTGCGCAAACTGCTGGCCGAAGGGCAGGGCAAAATTCAACGGGGTCTTGCCGAGGCTTTCGTGGTGAACTCTGCCGGTGACATCAAGGCGCGGGGCGAGAGCTCTTATCTGTTCAACTTTGAAATGCCCACGTCCGGTCAGCTCGAAGCTGCACGGCTCAACGGGATCGAGATCATCGAGGATTGGGATCAGGACGAATTCCGTGCGCTGGTGAACCTGCCCGGTTTTGTGGATCGCTTTCTGTATGTCAGCCGTCAGGTGGATGGCGATATCCTGCGTCTGTTGGACGACACCCAGCAGACGGTGAAACTCTATCAGCAGCTCGAGAATGATCGCGGCAAGCTGCTGTTCGAATTCGGTCTGCTCTATCTGGGCTTTGCGCTGATCCTGATCCTCGCTGCGATCTGGCTGGGTCTGTATTTCGCCGAACGTCTGGCGCGGCCCATTGGGCGATTGGCCGGCGCGGCGCAGCGGGTCGGGACCGGTGATCTGAATATTCAGGTCCGCGAGGAAAAGGGCGACGACGAAATCGCCATGCTGGGGCGGTACTTCAACCAGATGACCCGCCAGCTGAAGGTGCAGCGCGATACCTTGCTGGACAACACAGACCAGATCGAACGCCGCCGCCGTCTGTTTGACTCGATCCTGAGTTCGGTGACATCCGCCGTGGTCGCTCTTGACCGCGAGGGAAAGATCACGCTGGCCAACCGCTCTGCCATTGCCCTGTTGGGCCTTGAGGGTGACGAAGAGGGCCAAGCCCTGAGCCTGATCGTGCCAGAGTTCATTCCGGTGTTTGAACGGCTCAGCCAGGACCCCAGCGATGCCGCGCAGGAACAGGTGCGCCTGACCCGCGACGGACGGACCGAGACCTTGCTCGTGCGGATGTCTGCGCGCATGAACCAGGAAGGGCTGCTAGAGGGCTATGTGCTGGCTTTTGACGACGTTAGCGATCTGGTGTCGGCGCAGCGCATGGCGGCTTGGGGCGATGTGGCCCGCCGCATTGCCCACGAGATCAAAAACCCGCTGACCCCGATCCGTCTGTCCGCCGAACGCATCCGCCGCAAGTTCGTCAAAGTCGCCGGAGAGGACGCAGAGAAGCTGGAGCAGCTGACCGATGTGATCGTCCGCCAGACCGAAGATTTGCGCCGGATCGTTGATGAGTTCTCCAAGTTCGCGCGGATGCCCCAACCCCAGCGGCGGCCTGTTGACCTGTCCAAGATCCTGCGGGACGCAGTGGTTCTGCAGGACGTGGGTCAGGGGAACGTGACGTTCAAAACCGAAATTCCGAGTGCAGAGGTTACATCGCTTCTGGACGAGACCATGATTTCTCAGGCATTGATCAACCTGATCAAGAACGCCGGAGAAGCTATTGAATCTTTGCAGGAAAAAGGCGTACCGGATGGGTTCGTACCGGAAATCCGCATCGCAATGACCTATGATGACAGCCGTGCGCGGATCACCATTTCCGAC
>CAXQKF010000335.1:0-6100 GCA_964224285.1 Donghicola sp.
CGGCCCTCTGCGGGGGCATCTTCTGCGCCCTCGATACCGGCAAGGATCATCTGTTCCTTCAGCGGGATACCCAGCTTTTCATAGGTCGCCAGCAGCTTGGGATCGACCTCGTCCAAGGACTTGGGCTTGGTTTCCATGCTCTTGGGACGGGCATAGTAGTACTGGTCCTGAAAGTCGATCTCGGGATAAGTGACCATGGCCCAATCGGGCTCTTCCATCTGTTCCCAACGCTCGAACGCCTGCAGACGCCATTCGGTCATCCACTCGGGCTCGCCGTTCTTTTCGGAAATCAGACGCACGATATCGGGGTTCACGCCTTTGGGGGCGTATTCCATCTCGATGTCGGTGTCCCAACCGTATTTATAGGCTCCGCCCATCGCGCGGACGGTTTCGACCGTTTCCCGATCCACGCCTTCGCGGATCTCTTCATCCAAGGTTGCCATTGGCGTCCCTCCTGTTCGCATACCGTTCACGCCCCGCGGGCGCGAAATCTCCTGAACTGCTTGCCCCATGCCTCGGCAAAGCGCAGCACGTCCTCTTCCGTTACATCCGGCCCCAGACTGATGCGGATCGCCCCGCTGGCTGTGGCCTCGTCAAATCCCATCGAAGTCAGCACGCGGCTGGCGCGCACCTTCCCGCTAGAGCAGGCAGATCCGGCGCTGATCGCAAAACCGGCCAGATCCATCTGCATGACCTGCGTCTCACCCTTCCAGCCGGGAACAGCCACCACGGTGGTGTTCGGCAGGCGCTCTGCGCCTTTCCCGACTAAAATAGGCAACTCCGAGTCATCTTCCAGAGCGTTTTCTAGAATATTTCTAATTTGCGCAACCCGTTCCCAAACGCCATCCGCCAGATCACGAGCTGCAGCCTCTGCCGCCGCGCCAAATCCAACCATGCCCAGAACGTTCTCGGTGCCCGACCGGCGGCCCATTTCCTGCCCGCCGCCTTTGATGCGGCTCTCCACATCCAGACCGCGCCGCAGGACCAAAGCGCCAATGCCCTTGGGCCCGCCCAGCTTGTGCGCCGACACCAAGCCCATCTGCGCCCCGCTCCAGTTGAACGCGAACGGCACCTTGCCAAAGGCCTGCGTCATATCACTAACAGCCAGCCCCTCGGGCAGCTTCTGCATCACGCCGGTCTCGCTATTGGCCAGCTGCAACACAGACCCTGCCGGATCATCCACAGCCACAGCCCCATCAGCCGAAACAGGCAGCTCTGCCGAAACCCAGGCAGCCACCGCATCATGCTCGACCGCAGCGCCCTTGAGCCCACGCCCGGCACAGGCCAGCGCCGCCGCCTCGGTCGCGCCAGAGGTAAAGACAACATCTGCCCCCTCAGCGCCCAAAGCCGACGCAACCTGCGCCCGCGCCTTCTCGACCAAAGCCTTCGCCGCACGCCCCTCGGCATGCACACTGGACGGATTGCCCACCACATCCATGGCCGCAATCATCGCCGCCTTGGCCTCCGCCCGCAAAGGCGTGGTCGCATTCCAATCCAGATAAACGCGCTTCACAACGCCGCCCTTTCTGCTTTGTCAAAATACTCCGGGGGAGTCGCGCAGCGACGGGGGCAGCGCCCCCAACCACGGATCATTCGTCCACGACCGCAAACAAACTCGGCACCGCCGGACAGGGCGCCAGCTGGTTCTTGATCACGTCCTTCAAACTCGCCTGATGCAGGAACACATAGACATGGGCACTCAGCCCCTCCCACAGACGGTTGGACAAAGACTGCGCCCGTGAACCGGACAACCCGCCAGAGGCCCCTGCCCCCTTGTGCATCGCGCTCACTGTCTCGTCCACAGCACCCAGAATTTCGGAAACACGAATATCTGCCGCAGGCCGCGCCAGACGATAGCCGCCCCCCGGACCGCGCACCGATTCAACCAGACCACTCCGGCGCAGCTTGACAAAAAGCTGCTCCAGATAGGGCAGTGAAATGTCCTGACGCTTGGAAATCTCGCCCAAAGTCACAAGATGATCCTCTGGCTGCAGCGCCAGATCCACCAGTGCAACCATTGCGTAACGACCCTTGGTACTCAGTTTCATTTCGTCCCCCCGATGGCGAATAGATTGACGTTCTCGCCCGCAAGCCCTAAATCGCTTACACCTTCCCGTCCACACCGACGGAAATTTAGAATCCTTCTAAGGTGGCTGATCGTTTTCGTCAAGAATTCGCCGCCCAATTTGTTCAGGAGAGCGCCAAGTACATGCCCGAGGTCATTTTTCCCGGACCCGAAGGCCGCCTCGAAGGCCGCTATCACCCCCAAAAAGACCGTGACGCACCGATTGCCATCGTTCTTCATCCCCACCCGCAATTCGGCGGGACGATGAACAACAAGGTCGTCTACAACCTGCATTACGCGTTCTACAACATGGGCTTCACCGTGTTGCGGTTCAACTTCCGTGGCGTCGGCCGCAGTCAGGGCGAATACGACCAGGGCGTGGGCGAGCTGTCGGATGCCGCATCGGCGCTGGACTATCTGCAGTCGATGAACTCGAACTCCAAGCACTGCTGGGTCGCTGGCTTCAGCTTTGGTGCGTGGATCGGGATGCAGCTTCTGATGCGCCGCCCCGAGATCACCGGCTTCGTCTCTGTTGCGCCGCCGGCGAATATGTATGACTTCAGCTTTCTGGCGCCCTGCCCCAGCTCTGGCCTGATCATCAACGGCAGCTCCGACCGCGTCGCGCCGCCCGCGGACACCGTGTCGCTGGTCAAAAAGCTGCAAGAGCAGAAGGGCATCACCATCACCCACGAGGAAATGCCCGGTGCCGGTCACTTCTTCGAGGAGCCGAACATGGAGCCGATGATCGACACCGTCTCGACCTATGTGAAGCGCCGCCTGACCGAGAGCACCCGCTAAGTCATGGGGATCACTGACGATCTGGCCGACAAGCTGGCCCAAGACGTGATCGCTGCCATGGAAAAGCTTGGCGATGACCGCCTGCCGGACGAGGTCGCCGATGTGATCGGCTCCACCTCGCCCACCACCGAAGAGGCCTTCCGCACCGCTGTGCGCGTGCGGATCGCCGAACAACGGGCACGCAAGTTCCTTGCCTCCAAACTTGGCGAGGACGGCGCGTGAGCACGGTTCGGATTTCGGCTCAGCTTGCCTTTCTGACAGAGGCGGACAGGCTGAAATCCATCAACCGCGCAACCACCCTGTGCGACGCCTCGCGCCGCGAGAACTCTGCAGAACACAGCTGGCACATCGCGCTCTATGCGCTGACCATGGCCGAACACGCTTCGCGCCCCGTCAATGTGGGCCGCGTGATCCAGATGCTCTTGCTTCATGATATTGTCGAGATTGATGCCGGTGACGCGCCCATTCACGGCAGCCCCGACCCCGATCTCCAAGCGGCCAAGGAACAGGCCGCGGCCGACCGCATCTTTGGCCTGCTGCCCGCCGACCAGCGCGACACCTTCCGCGCCATCTGGGAGGAGTTCGAGGCCGCCGAAACCGACGACGCGATCTTTGCCAAGTCCATCGACCGTGTGCAGCCAGTGATCGCCAACCTCGAAACAGGCGGCGGCACTTGGCCCGAATACAACGTCACGCCAGAGCAGCTGGAGACCCGCGTTGGCGTCAAAGTCAAACGCGGCGCACCTGCCATCTGGGAATCGCTCAAGGCCCGTATCGACCACTGGTTTGCTGAAAACACAGGCTAGCGCCTGCTGCATTGCGGCTTTGCGTGCGCAGCATATAGACAGGTCAGCATTACTGCCCTATATCGGAGGCTATGCCAGCCTCCTATCATATCCCCCCGTCCCCACAGAAACACACCGTGATCGAGGACATCCAGGGCCTGACCATCGGCCTGATCACGACGTCGATCGGCCTGACGTTCCTGACATCCCTCGGGTTCATCACGGGGCAGACCGCAGGTCTGGCCCTGATCATCAGCTATCTGACCGACATCAGTTTCAGTTGGGTGTTCTGGACGATCAACATCCCCTTCTACATCGTCGCGTGGTTCTACATGGGCCCCGAGTTCACCATCAAATCCGCGATCAGCGTGACCCTGCTGTCCGTGCTGATGGCGGTTGTCCCCGACCTGATGCCCTTTGACGGGCTGAACCCGTGGTTCGGGACCGTGGGGTTCGGGGTGCTGACCGGCTTTGGCCTGCTTGGGGTCTTCCGGCACAAATCCTCGCTCGGGGGGCTTGGCGTGATCGCCCTGATGGCGCAAGAATTCCTGAACATCCGCGCAGGCTATGTGCAGCTTGGGTTCGACGCGATCCTCTTTGCCGTCGCGTTTTTCCTGTTCGATCCGCGCGTGGTGCTGTTCTCGCTGTTCGGCGCAGTGATCCTGAACGGCGTTATTGCCTTTAATCACCGGCGCGACCGTTATATCGCGGACTGAGATTTGACCAACCAGACAGAGACGGTGCGCCATGGCAGAGCCACATCACTCGATTAACCACACCATTGCCGAAGATGCCCAAGCCTTTGCGCTGGGAACGACCATGTGTTCGCTCGGCCTGCTGATCCTGACCAATCTGGGTCTGATCACGGGCCAGACAGCGGGCCTCGCGGTGCTGCTCAGCTACCTGACAGGGATAAAATTCGGGCTCTTGTTCTTCCTCGTGAACATCCCGTTCTACGTGCTGGCCTATATGCGGATGGGGATGCGGTTCACCATCAAGACCTTTATCGCGGTGGCCCTGCTGTCAGTGATTGCCGACCAACTCCCGAACTTTGTCCAGTTCAGCGAGATTGATCCGCTGGTGGGCACGCTGATCATGGCGGGGGTCACGGGTCTGGGCCTGATGGTCCTGTTCCGGCATGGGGCCTCCCTTGGCGGGATCGGCGTTTTGGCGCTGTATTTGCAGGACAAAACCGGTTTCCGCGCAGGTCACACACAGCTGATCTTTGACGCTTGCCTGTTCACGGTTGCGTTCTTTGTGCTGCCGCTGCCGATGGTGCTCTACAGCCTGCTTGGTGCAGTGATCGTGAACCTGATCATCGCCACCAACCACCGCAAAGATCGCTACGTCGCGCTCTGAACCACCTTGTGCGCCCGGTGCAGATCGGGCGCAAAACACGACCGCTCGACCCCGTCCGCAGTGAACGTCATCCAGCAGCCGGGCGGGACTTCGATCCAGTCGCTCTCGTCGGACTCCAGCGGCTCCGACACCACAGCCCACCCGTTCCGCGTATCGCTCCAACGGTAGTAGAGCGAAGGCGCCTGCGCGTCCGACGCATAGCGCACGGCATACAGGTGCTCTCCGTCTGACAGGGCCGCTGCCAAACGCATATGCGGCGTCGCGCCTTTGTCTTCGGACAGGATTTGCAGCCGGGCCACCGCGCGGAGCATTGCCCCATGGGGGTCCGCGTCCAGACCTTCGCCCAAGGCAATCAGGAACAGCGCCTCGCTATCCGTCGCCCCTTTGCGGCTGTTGTACAGCGCGTTCGAGATCATCATATCCGCGTCCTTGCGGATCGCGTCAAAGCCCCCGACCTGCCCGTTGTGCATAAAGCTCCACTTGCCCACGGCAAAAGGATGGCAGTTGTTCCGGCTGGTCGCCGTTCCGGTAGACGCCCGCACATGGGCCATGAACAGCCCCGATTTCACCTGATAGGCCAGTGACCGCAGGTTCGGGTCCGACCATGCAGGATGCACATCCCGATAGAGCCCCGGTTCTGCGCGTTCGCCATACCATGCCAGCCCGAACCCGTCCGCATTGATGGCGGTCTGGCACTGGGTTGCACAATGGGATTGGTGAACCAGAGAGTGCTTGGGGTCTGTCACGACCTCGGACAAGAAGATCGGCTCTCCGATGTAGGCGGCCCAACGGCACATAGGCATGTCCTCATGTGTGGCGGATGCTGTGTTGCGGCATGCAATCTACAGGCCAGTTCAAACAGGTACAAGCAGCACCAAAGCGCCCCGCCCCCGCCCTATCCCTTTTACACATTCCAATCGCGGCGCACTTATGGACAAGGCCCCCTTGCATCGCTAGACAAACGTGACGCTTGGCCCATGCCAGAACGAAAGAGACCACATGCCTTCGCTGAACGATATTCGATCGACCTTCCTCGACTATTTTGCCAAGCAGGGACACGAGGTTGTGCCCTCGTCACCCCTGGTGCCGCGCA
>CAXQKF010000336.1:0-4502 GCA_964224285.1 Donghicola sp.
TTCCTATCAGCCTCGAGAGGAAATTTAATTAATCTCAGGTTGATTGTTTTAACTGTGCTGCATTGCAAAATTTAGTGCAGTCATTTGCATCGGCTTCGGCCTGAACTTTGCCCGAAGTGCCTTGGATAATAGGGGGTGAGCGGTTGTTTGAGGGGCGCGCAAAATAAACGGGCGGCATCAGAGCCGCCCTATTTGGTTATGGAAATACCCTTAAGTATAGATGCAGTATAGTCGAAAGACGGCTCAATCCGAAGGGTAAATCTGCGGGTTGGTTAATTTCTTTGGGTCCGGGGCATGGGGGTCATTAAATTTTCGGCAGGAATATAGGCTGTCTGGGGGTCCACGGACTGACCCAGGAACCGTGCACCGGCCTCTCCGGACAGGTAGGCGAGCCGACCTCCTGCAATGGTGGCTTCGATCTGGCGGGTCTCCTGATTGATGATCACCAGATCGGCGCGGCGTCCGACGGCAAGGGTGCCGCGGTCCGGCATGCGCATGATCTCGGCGGGTCGCTGCGAGACCAGCGCCCAAGCTGCGGGCAGGGACATTTCGCAGGTGTCCACGATGTTCCAGACCGCGCTCAGCATGGAAGGATAGTAGTAGTCGGTCGCCAGCGCGTCGCAGGTGCCTTCTCTGACCAGTTCCATGACAGAGACGCCGGACCGCTGGCTGCCGGGGCGCATGGCACTGCTGGCCGAGAGGATCACAGGATCGCCCATCGCTTTGGCCGCGGCGGCTGAGCGGCGCGCTCTGGGGAACTCACAGAGCTTGGCCCCGATCATCGCGTAGGTTTCCCGCGTCTCGCCGTCCTGATCACCGCTGCTGCCATAGAGAACGCCCATTTCATCAAAGACTTCGGCCAGTCGGCACAGGTGACGTGGCACTTCGCGGCTTCGTTCTTGGGCGCGGCGCAGGCGGGCGCGGAAGGATTCAGTTCCGGCCTCGTCCAGAGCGGCCAGTTCCCCCGAGACCAGATTGCCCTCGCGCAAGAGTTCAAGCGTGTCGTCCAGCGAATTGCGGAAGACCACATAGTCCACGTCATAGCGGCGGATCGCGGCGATCAGGCGGGCGGCGGTGTCGACCATATGGGTCTCGCATTCCAGCGACATCCGCATGTCGATCAGCGCGTTCAGCCGATAGCGATAGAGCGCGGCCATGATGGTCTCGGCAAAGTCGGGGCCGCGCAGCCCTCCGTGCCATGACCACCCCTGAGACAGAAAGGCCGTGGTCACGCCGTTGGCTGCGGCTTCGCGGTCGGTGCAGTTCAGCGCTGTCACCGGATCGAATTGCGCGGCAGGGCGCGGGGCCAGATGACGGGCAAAGGCGCTACCGTGCAGGTCGATCATCCCCGGCAGCACATAGTACCCCGTCAGGTCGATCTCGGGCAGAGGGCCACGGGTGATCCGGCCGTCCTCGATCGCGATAGATCGGGACTGTAGGGCGCCGTCACGCAGGATCGTTGCGCCCACAAGGCGCAAAGGCGGGAGAAAACGGGTCATCACTCTGCTCGGGTTATGTGTTCCGAAAGTGATAGGCCTTGTTTGTTTCGAGTGTGTGACAGCCCGCGGACAGTTCCGTAAATGCTGAAGAAACTGGTCCGAGTTACCCGCGGAATGGATAGCGGTGTAACATATGGAAGTTCCCGTCATCGGCCTCGCCAAAGAGGCAGAGAGATCGGATTTTCAACGGACGCGGCAGAATGTCGGGCAGGGTGGTTTCCAGCACCTCTTGGGTGCGGACGGCGAGGTCGGGGCTGATCCGGCTAGTCAGTGTCAGGTGAAAGCGGAACTCGTCCATAACATAGGGATAGCCCCAGCGCTGTAGCAATTCGAGCTGGTGTTCCGACAGCCGTGCCGGATTGCGGCGGGCGATATCCGCATCGGTCAGCGGCGCTCGAAACGCATCCAGAGCCTGTACGACCTTGCCCGCCATTGCCCGCAGTTCGGTGGTGTCGCCTTCTGGCACCAGCGCCAGAAACCCGCCGATCCGTGTGAGCTTCAGCCCTTCGATACGCACGGTGCTCATGCCGGCCATCAAGGCGTTGGCGGCGGCGTGCAGTGCACCGATATCGACGCCGCGGGCCAGCCGGAACGGCGGTTTGATCGTCCCGTGGAACCCGTATTTGCGGGGGGTGCGGGTGATCTCGTCCATGGGCAGGTCATAGGCCGGATGGGGCACATCGCAACCCGCCAGCGGGTCCCAACCCAGCCAACGTTTCCCAAAATCCGCAAATACAGCCGACTCTGGCGCGTAGTAAATCGCGTAGCGCTTGAACCCCTGCATGCCGCCCCTCTGATCCGGTTGAAAGATGTCTTTCAACAGATAGCAGAACATCCGCCGAGGGATACCCTCTGATTCAGGGGATCGTATAAAACCGGCTCAGGCGGGGGTATTCAGGTCCTGTAGCAGACGCCCGTGTTTGCGGGTTTCCTGTATGACCTCGCCAAAGGTCCGCATCCCTTGGGCCTGCAACATGGGGATCATGGCGCAGAGAACTTCGGCCGTGGCGCGGGCATCCCCGAGCGCGGTGTGGCGCAGTTTTTCGGGGATAGTGATCCCAAGACGCTCGCAAATCGCATCAAGGGTGTGTTTCGCATCCGCGCCAAACAGCACCGCAGAGACCAGCACCGTATCAAGGATCGGATGGTCAAAGCTCAGGTCCGATTTCTTGCTCTGGCGATGCAGGAACGCCATGTCAAAGGGCGCGTTGTGGGCGACAATCACCGACCCCGTGCAAAAGGCGTGAAAGCGGCGGGTGACGGAATCGAAATCAGGCGCGCCGACGACCATGTTGTCGCTGATCCCGTGGACCTTGGTGGAGGCGGACGGGATGGGCCGTTTGGGATCGACAAGGGTATTGATGATCTCGACCTCGACGATCCGGCCCCGCAGAACGCGCATGGCCCCCAGTTGCACCACATCATCTTTGTGCGGCAAAAGTCCTGTAGTTTCAGTGTCAAAGACCACATAGCTCATGTCGCTGAGGGGCATGTCCGCGTGGGCGTGGTCCACCGACTGATCCATCAACGAGAAGTCATAGGTCAGCGGGCGGCTGGCGTCGGGGGCGATCAGGGCCTTGGCGCTGTCGATGGCGATCATATAGCCCGGTGCATTCCCCAAGGGACGCAGCTTGGCCTCGAATTCCTGAAGGCCCTTGGCGCCCTTCAGGGTGCAGGTGACCTCTTGTCCCGACTTGGCCAGTTTGGCGTGGGCATTCAGCAGCGATTTTTCGTTGAAGAACTCGGTGATCGACGCGCCCATGCGTGGCGGGGCGATCTGGTTCAGAACCTCGGCGGCCTGACCATCATAGAGGACGATCTGATGAGAGGGGTTCACCAGAATCATCGCAACCGGAATTTCGGTCAGTAGCGCGGTCAGGTGGTCCCGTTCAGCAGAGAGGCGCGCGGTGGCGGCGGCCACTTCTTCGGCGCGGGTCAGGGTGGATTGGCCCAATTCCTTGCTGATGGCCTCTGCCGCCGGTGCCAGATCGCCAAGGTATTTCGCATCCTCGGACTTCATGGAAACCACAGCACCCGCGTGGGCACGGGTCCGCAGGTGAGAGGACAGGCGCAGGATCGGTTTCGCGACGTTCTCGTCAAACAACAGCCAGACGCCGGCGCAAACGGCCAGAATCCCAAAGGTCGCGATGATCCCAGCGGTGATAAACCCGTCAGGGGCCGAAAAGGAATTCCGCCAGCCCATGAACAAGGCAGCCAGCACCACAAGGGTCAGGGCTGCCGACAGCCCCGCAAAGATCAAAAAGATCCGAATTCGTAAACCAAGCTTCTCGAACATCACTGAGCCCCCCCGCTGCGGCAGGCTGCGGTGACCATAACGTCGTCTCCGTCAGGATTGGTGAAATCCGCTTGGGTCACGTCGTCATAGGTTTCCCCGGGAACTAGAGGCAGGGTGCCGCCACTGGCGCAGTCGAACAGGATTTGCAGGTGCTGCGTGTTCTCCCAACGGGCAAAGAAATACAGATCCCCAATGACGCGCCCTTCGCCCGACGAATGCGCGGTGAGGCTGTTGGTGTCCAGCGCGGCAAAGCGGTCGGTGATCGGGAACAGGTAGGTCCACGGGCGGTAGAAGGCGCTGCTTTCGATGGTGCTGACGACCTCGACCCCCGGTTTCAGGTTCGACGCGCTCTGGTCGAACCATAGGTATTCATTGCTGATGGTGGTGACCAGCATCGCAAAGGCCGCGCCAACGGGCGTCAGCCATTTCGGCAGCCGGCCACCGGTGATCTTGTTCAGAATAATCGCAATGCCCGCGCCGCCGAAACCGGCGACGATGACTGCTATAAATCCCCACAACATGCGCTTTCCTCCCCAAGAAGCGTCGTATTACCTAGCTCAAGGCACCTTTGCCATGACCTACCGCAGCTTGCATCCCCTTGACGACCACAAAGGCGTCGCGCAGGTGGCTGCGTTCCAGATCGGACAGGCTGGATGGTGACATGAAATTGTCCGGTGCCTCACCGGCTTTGACCAGACGGGCCTGAT
>CAXQKF010000337.1:0-2479 GCA_964224285.1 Donghicola sp.
TGGTTCATGAACCTGATCCAACTGCCCGCCGAGGGCGAGGATTGGAACGACCTGATGGCGGGGTCCAAGGAAAACATCCGCTTCCCCTCCGGTACCTACGAGTTCATCTGCAACACGCGTGAACAGACCGGCGGCTACAAAGCGTGCTCGCTGTTCTCGCCCATGGGTGAGTTTAAATCGCAGGCCTCTGCGGTCGAGGTCGCCGAAGCCGTGATGGTGGCCCTCTTCCAAGAAGAACACCGCGCCGAGACCGACCGCAGCGCCGACATCCGCGCCGCCCGCGAAGACGAAATCGCCGCCGTCGAGGCTGCCGAAGCCGAAGCGCAAGCCGCCGAAGAAACCAAGGTCGACATTCCCGAGGCCCCCACCCGCCGTCAGGTGATCTCGGCCGGCATGGCATCCACCGAGGCCGAGTGACATGAACGCGCCCACCTCTCTTGACGCGGACCGTTGGACCGCCATGCCCGCCCCGGCTCTGCCGGTGACGCAGCTGGTGATCGGTCGCCCCGTCGAAGAGGTGGCCGAAACCCTGCCGCGTATTTTCAACCTGTGCCGCGCGGCCCAAAGCACGGCCGTCAAGCTGGCCCTGGGCCTACCTGCACCCGACGCCTCTGGTGACTTGGCCGATGAAATCCGGCGCGAGCACCTCTTGCGTCTCTGTCTGATCTGGCCCCAGCATTTCGGGCTGCCGCCCATTCCGATGCAGGCGGACGATCTGAACACCCATCTTTTCGGCGCCGGTCTGCCGGATGATGTTCACCAGTTAACCGATTTCACCGCCAGCGATGCGGGGCTTGCGCCCTTGCTGGCGGCTGTCTTGACCCGCTTTGCGCCGCAAACTGCGGTGGCGAACGGTTTGCCCGTCCCGACCGACCAAAGCCTTTTCTCCTCCAGTCCGCTGGAAAATTCGACCGCCGCGCGCCAGATGGCCCACCCTTTGATGCGCGACATCGAACGCCATTATGGCAGAGGGCCCCTCTGGCGTGTCGTGGGACGGGCCCTTGACCTCGTGGCGCTACTCGTGAGTGGCTGGCGTCCCGAGGCCCGCGTGCTGCCGGACGGGTGCGTCACAGTTCCGGCGGCACGCGGAACATATGCGGTGCGGGCAACCGTGCGTGACGGGCGGGTGATGGAGTTTGCGCGGATAACGCCCACAGATCATCTGCTGGCAAAGAATGGCGTGATGGATCAAACCCTTGCGAGCCTGCCGCCATGCGATCAGGATCAGGCGCAAGCGATCATCGACGTGCTGGACCCCTGCGCGCCGCTGACTTTGAAGGAAAGGCCGCTGGATGCATGAGATGTCCCTTTGCGAAGGCATTCGCACCGTGATCGAGGATCAGGCCCGCCAACATGCCTTCAACGGTGTGAAATGCGTTCGGGTCGAAATCGGCCGCTTTTCCGGAGTCGAAAAGGACGCGCTGAGTTTTGCTTTTGACGTGGTGATGCGCGGCTCGGTCGCGGAAGGCGCCACGCTAGAGATGATCGACCTGCCCGGACGGGCCATGTGCTACGACTGCATACATGAGGTCGAGATTGAAAACCGCTTGGACCCCTGCCCCGATTGCGGCGGCGGCAAGCTGATGCCCGTGGGGGGCGATGAAATGCGGATCAAGGATCTGGAGGTACTCTGATGTGTAATGTTTGCGGATGCGGAACCGGCAGCGTCGAAGGACACAGCCATCATCACGATCATGGTGCGGGCCATCATCATCACCATCATGACCATGACCACAGCCATGACCATGGGGATGCCTGCGGCTGCGGACACGATCACAGCCACGATCATGACCACGCGCACGGGCATCACCACCACGGCGACCATCACCACGGGGATCACGGCGACATCCACTACGGCACCGGCCCCGCAGGCGTCGCCGTTCCGGGCATGAGCCAAGAACGTCTGATCCAGCTGGAAACCGATATTCTGGCGAAAAACGACCGGTATGCCGCCGCCAACCGCGCCATTCTGGGCGACCGCGAAATTCTAACCCTGAACTTTGTCAGCTCGCCCGGGTCGGGGAAAACCACGCTGCTGTGCAAAACCATCGAGGCGCTTGGCGATCAGCCCTTGGCCGTGATCGAGGGCGACCAGCAGACCGCCAATGACGCCGACCGCATCCGCGCAACCGGCGCCAAGGCCGTGCAGGTCAACACCGGCAAGGGCTGCCATCTGGACGGCCACATGGTCGGCCACGCAATGGAGCATCTGCAACTGGCCAACAACTCGATGCTGTTCATCGAAAACGTTGGCAATCTTGTCTGCCCCGCCGGTTTCGATCTGGGCGAGGACGCCAAGGTCGCGATCCTCTCGGTCACCGAGGGCGAAGATAAGCCCCTGAAATACCCCGACATGTTCACCGCATCGCGCATGGCGCTCCTGAACAAGGTGGATCTTGCGCCCTACTGCGACGTCGATCTAGACCTCTATGAGGAAAACCTGCGCCGCGTGAACCCGAGCATCGAGATCATCCGCGTC
>CAXQKF010000338.1:0-3114 GCA_964224285.1 Donghicola sp.
AGGCAGTGTGCGGAACATCGAAACAGGCCCTCTCGGTCTTGAATGATCAACGGGCTAACCGATCCTGTCTTCGTTGAAAAGCCTTTGCGGGCTGGACCTTGGCCGCTGCAGGACTTAGATCACACTCAGAACCGGAAAGGAGACCCCATGGCGACCGAAGCATTCGAAGCAATTGTCGAGGATTTCGAGTTTCTGGAGGACTGGGAAGACCGGTACCGGATGGTCATCGAAATGGGCAAGGACATGGCCCCGATGGACGACGCCCTGAAGGTGCCCGCGACCAAGGTTGACGGCTGCGCCAGTCAGGTCTGGATCCACCCCGAAGTCAAAGAGGGTCGGTTCGATTTCCAAGGGGACAGCGATGCGATGATCGTGCGCGGTCTGATTGCCCTGCTGCACACGCTGTATGCCGGACTACCCCCCGCCGAAGCGGCGCAGGTGGACGCCAAGGCCGAACTCACCCGTCTGGGTCTCGAAGAGACCCTGTCGTCCCAGCGGTCGAACGGGCTGCGCGCCATGATCCAGCGTCTCAAGGAAACCAGCAGCGCGGCAGCGGTTTAACCGGCGTCGATAAATTCCTGCATTTCACGCGCCAGATCACCGTAGCCGGTAAAGCGGCGCTCGAATGCCAGACCCAGACGCGCAGCGCAGCGCTCTGCTTTGGCGGTCAGGTCCGGATCATCTGTCTGGGCCTGATAGACCAGCTTTTCATAGTTGCCGAAATACATGTCCCTGAGGGCTGGATGTTTGTCTAACCCGAGGGGCTTCCACACAAAGGCGTCGAACTGGCGGACGAGAAAGTCTGTCAGATAGAATGCGGTACATTCTTCCCGCGCCGCAAACTCTTCATTTCCCTCGAAAAAACTGTAACAGTGCGGGCCGCGGAGCATGGTCACCCCGAGCTCCTCGCATTTGGCCTGCAAGAGCCCGCCGGTCCCGCAATCCGCATAGAGCACAAAGATGCTGTCATAGTCGGCGCGGTGTTTGGTGACTGCCGCTGCCACGGCGTCCGGGATTTTCTCGGGGGAATTGTGCAGGATCGCGGGTAGGCAGGTCACCGAGATATGGGACCACCCGTTCGCGGCATTCACGGCCAGAACCTCGCGCGCGAGGGCGCCGCAGGAGATCAGCAGGACAGTATTCGTGCCCCTCTGACGTGCGACGTCAGAGTAAGTCAGGTCTTGGTCGTCTGGGGTGATCACCATCGGGGCACCTTATGCGCGGATCGCTCGGATCAGCAGGCTAAGGCAAACGGCTCTGTCTTCCAAGGTGCGGGCGCGACCACATCTTGCAGGATTGCGGCAACCTCGTGCCGCTTCATGACAAAACGCGCGGGTCCGCCGTAGGACGCGGGGTGATCGACCAGTTCGGGGAACAGGGCCAGAACCTCTTGACGTGAATCCTGAGTTAGGGCCGAGAGGGCAAATTCGCCGGGATGAAAGCTCTCGGAGAGGATGCCGTTGGCGCGGACGATCTGATGGCGGTCGAACATCAAATGGTAGTAGGTGACTGTTTCGCAGGGGGCCACGCAAACATCCGTGCCGTTCACCATGTGTTTGGCCGCAGCCAGCCCTTCGTCCTGACCGAAGTGCAGCGCGAGGGGGGCACCAAACAGGTACATCCGGTGGTTCGGTGAAACGCGCAGGTCGCGGTCAGACCCGAGGCTGCCAGCCGAGAAGTGGATCGGGGCAAATTCGCCCATCCCGCTGACTTCCCTGCTGCCAATCCAGCGCAAAGGGCAAAGTCCATCGTCCAAAGTCCAGATCATATCACCGGCCCGCAGGGACTCGATGGGACGTTCGCCGCGGGAAGTCAGGACTTTGGTGCCTTCGGTGAAACAGGTCACGAATTCAAAGGTCTGGCGGTCTTCGTTCAGGCCGACATATTCGCCGGGGTCCAGCTCGTGGAGCGTGACCATCCGAATGCCGCGATATTCCAGATAGGTCTGGTCCTGGTTGGCGGAGTACTCGGGCGCCAGATAGGTATGACCGTTTCTGTCCTGAAAAACGACGGCAGTGATGTCTGCCGTCTCGCCGTTCATATAGGTGATTGTGGCGGTGTAAACGGCGGTTGCATCCATCTCGTGGACAGTGGAGGTGCCATCCTGTTCGGTGATCCGGAATTGGTCGTATCTGTTACGCCAACCGGAGTTGTCCATCTTGTAGTAGCCGTTCTGGTTCGAGACCTTGGAAAACTCTGCGTAGTTGTCCTGAAGCGGATTGGTTTGCGAACCGTAGGTCGTGTTCTCTAGGCGCCAGCCATTCTCGGCAATGAGGTTGCCCTCATTGGGATCGAGTTCGACGAGTTGGCCGAGATAGAGAACATTAAACGTCGTCGCCACAGCGAAACCTACACCAAAGTTAACAAGTGTATCCGTTGGTATTGGTCAAATGTGGCTAAATTTTGTTAATATTAATTTACACAACTCTAGAGGTGTGTTTTTCGACCCTTCCGTCGCGTCAGGTCTGTGGGTTTGAGCGTCAACGCGGAAGCGTGATACTTATCGGCATAAAATCAGCTAGTTAGAGCCATCTTCAGGGTCGCCCTTCCGAATCTGTTTGCCGAGGCCGGATCGGGATTTCCTCGTCAGAAATTTTCTGAACGTCAAGGAAGCGTAGATAGCGTTTAGGTTTTACGGGCGGTGCCACCCATCCCACACAAACCGCGTAGAACGAAAAACGCCGCCAAGCGGTATGCTGGCGGCGTTTCCTGATCGGGCGAGAGCCGATTGGATCAGGCGTTCATCTGGTTGTGGCGGCGGGCCACAAAGTCCTTGGCCATGTCCACAGCGACGGCCGCATCGCGGCAGTAGCCGTCAGCACCGATCGCGCGGCCGAACTCTTCGTTCAGGGGCGCACCGCCGACCAGAACGATGTAGTCGTCGCGGATGCCTTTTTCGGAGAGCGTGTCGATCACGACCTTCATGTAGGGCATGGTGGTGGTCAGCAGGGCCGACATGCCGAGGATCTCGGGCTTCTCGGTTTCCAGAGCCTCGAGATAGGCCTCGACCGCGTTGTTGATGCCCAGATCGACGACCTCGAAACCGGCGCCTTCCATCATCATCGCGACGAGGTTCTTGCCGATGTCGTGGATGTCGCCTTTGACGGTGCCGAT
>CAXQKF010000339.1:0-49044 GCA_964224285.1 Donghicola sp.
GGCCTCTGTGATCGCGGCGCGGTCGACAGGTGTGGGTCGACCCAGCGCCCCGTGCCATGGATAGCGCCCCAAGGCGACCAGTTCCGCCACCGTCATCCCGTCAGTTGGCGCGGGTTTTTGGGGCAGATACGCCAGCTGTCGGGCAAAGGCGCGGGGCTTCATCACCTCTAGCGGCTGACCGTCGAACCGGATCATTCCGCCCGTGGGGCGCTGTTGGCGGGCCAGTAGCTTGAGCAGGGTGGATTTCCCCGACCCGTTGTGCCCGATCAGCGCGGTGATCTGCCCCGCGGGCAGGCTCAGGTCCAGCCCGTGCAGCAGGGTCCGCCCCCCAGCCGCAAATCGCAGGTTTTCCAACGTGAACAAAGGGGTCATGCCGGTCTCCTCAGCATCAGCCAGACCAGCCACGGCGCGCCGATGAGCGCGGCAAACAGGCCCGGCGGCAGGTCATAGGGAAAGGTGGCCATGCGCGCGCCAAAGTCTGCCACCACCATGATCAGCGCCCCGATCAAGACGGAGGCCGACAGATGCACCCGCGCCTTGGCAAAACCGCAGCGATGGGCTAGATGGGGGGCCATCAGCCCGACAAAGCTTAACGGTCCGGCAAGGATCGTCGCCGCCCCTGTCGCCAGCCCCGCCAGTAGCACGAGGCCCCCCCACGCAACGCGCAGGTCCAGCCCCAGCGCCCGTGCGGTTTGCGGCCCCAAGGGCAGGATCGACAGCCATCGCCCCGCCAGCAGCCCCGCGGCCCACATGGCCAGCAGCAGGGCGACCAGTAGCGCGGCTCCGGTTAGGGTCAGGCTGGCGGAGGCTCCGCTGAGCCACGCCAGCACCAAGAAGGACTTCATCGTCCCGCCCGCCATCAGCGCCGACAAGATCGCTGCGGCAAAGGCCGACACCGAAATTCCCGCCAGCAGCACCCGCCCGGGCCGCATGTCGCGGGCCAAGGCATAGGCCGCGATGATGGTCAGGGCGACAGCGCCGCCCACGGCGGCTCCGGCCTGCATCATCCACGCGGCGGGGGCGGCCATGGCGAACATCACCCCCGCATATCCGATCGCAGCCCCGCCAGAGACCCCAAGCACTTCGGGCGCGGCAAGGGGATTGGCGGTCAGCCGTTGCAGGATCGCGCCGGACATGGCCAAGAGGCCCCCCGCCGCCGCTGCCCCGATCAGGCGGGGGGCGCGGTTGGGCAGGAACGCTGCTGTGTCCTGCCATGACAGCCACCACCACCCGTCAGGGCTGCGTCCCAGCATCAGGGCGACCAGAACGGCTAGTGCCAGTGCGGCGGCGATACCCGCCAGAACGTGGGCAGGCAGGGTCAGGCGGAAGGGCGGGTTGGATGGCTCGGCCACGGGAGCGCTGCGCAAACGTGGCAGCAGGAACAAGATCAGCGGCCCGCCAATCAGGCCGGTGATTGCGCCAGTGGGAAACATCTCGGCCCCATGGCCAGCGGCCAGCATGACCGTGTTGTCGATCAGCGACAGGATCAGCGCGCCCGCTACAGGGGACAGCCACAGGATCTGGCCGGTGGTTCTCGCACCCAATGCGCGGGCCACGGCGGGGGCGGCCAGCCCGATGAACGACACAAGGCCCACCGCCGCCGCAACCGCCGCCGCGACAGCGGCGGCCACCAGAACCGCCAGCGCCCGGATCAGGCCCACAGGCAGCCCAAGGCCCAAGGACGCTTCGGCCCCCAGTCCCAGCACCGCCAAGGGCCGCGCCATCAGGGCGCTGGCCACGCCTGCCACGATAAGCACCGCGGTCAGGGACAGCGCGGGCGTCCAGTCGGTCTGTACCAGCGACCCGCCAGACCAAACGACCAGCGAGAACAGATATTCCCCTTGGGACAAGGTCAGGGCGGTCGCCAAGCCGCTGGCGAAGAGGCTGACGAGCATGCCGGTGATGACGACGGTGACCGGATGGAACTGCCGCGCCGCGCCGACGCCCATGACCACCGCGCAGGCCACTCCGGCGCCTATCAAGGCCACGGGCCAGCGGCCGAACGCCAGCATTTCGGGCGCGAAAACGGCTGTCCCGATGAGGGCCAGTTGCGCCCCCGACGACAGGCCCAAGGTCGAGGGATCAGCAATCGGGTTGCGCAGAACTGTTTGCAGCAGTGCCCCCGACAGCCCCAGCAAAGCCCCCGCCAGCAGGGCGATCACGGCGCGGGGCATGGCCCCGAAGAACAGCAGGATTTGCGGGATGTCCATTTGCGTGGCGGACCACAGACCCACAGCAAAGGGTTGCGCGGCCAGCACCCACAGGGCGGCGGACAGGACCGCCGCTAGGGCGACGCCAGATGAAACACGGCTGAAAATCATGCGGCACCGCCTGTTAGAGCTTGTGCGGCTAGTTCAGCGAACCGCAGGCCGGATGGCACTCCGCCAAAGGGGTTCACCGCAGCCAGATGATGCACACGCCCATCGCGCATAGGCTCCAGCCGGTTCCACAGGGCGGACCGCTCTAGCCCCCGCCGCGCCAAGGGGGGGACGCCGCCAACGGTCAGAATGCGGGCCTCGGGGCGGGCGGCCAGAGCTTCTAGAGGGACGGGCGCGGCAAAGGAAAACCGGGTGCCGCGATCCCACGCGTTCTCGAGCCCCAAGCGGGTCAGGACATCGCCGAACATGCTGTCAGCGCCAAAGGCGCGGAAATGGCGGGGGTCGCCGATTTGGATCACATAGACGGGGCGGTCCGCCATGGGGCGCAGGGCCTGAGTGATCTGTGCCAGTCGCGCCTCTGCATCGGATTTCACTGTGCGGGCGCGCTCGGCGGCGTCAACGGCTTGGCCCAGAACATCCATACCGGACAGGGCCTTGGGCCACGGTCCCTCGCCCGTGACGTAGAAGCTGTGGGACAGGACGGGGGCGATCTTCTCCAGCCGCGGCTGGATGTAGGTGTAGTAATTCGAGGACAGGATCAGGTCAGGCCGCGTCAGGGCCAAAAGCTCGAAATTGGGCGATCCGCGCAGCCCAAGATCGGTGGTGCCCGCAGGCAAAGGAGGCAGCCCTGCATCACCTGCATAGCGCATCAATTCGCACGCCGCGACGGGGGGGCAGCCCAAGGCAACCGCCGTTTCCAGCATTGCCCAATCGACAGCGGCCAGCCGCATCCCCACGCGGCCGGCCGATGCCTTGCCCCCCACCGCAGCGAGGGACAGCGCCGCCCCGATAAAGGCGCGGCGCGAGGGTATGAAGGGTGTGTTTACCACTTGTAGGTCAGGCGGGCCTGAACGGTACGGCCATCGCCATAGTAGCAGCCAAAGGAACCGCAGTTGGCCACGTAGGCTTCGTCGGTCAGGTTGGTCACGTTCAGCGACACATGGGCGTTGTCAGTGATCTCGTAGGCCGCTTGCACGTCATAGAGGGTCACTGCATCCAGCGCATAGGCGTTCGCCGCATCACCATAACGTTCCCCCAGATAACGGGCACCGCCGCCAAGGGTCAGGCCATCGAACGTGCCGCCGTCAAAGGCGTAGTTCACCCAAAGGCTGCTGTTGTGCATCGGGGCGTTGGGCAGCTCTTTGCCTGCGTTGTCGCCTGCGGTCTGGGTGGCATCGTTCCACGCATAGGCCGCACGGATGTTCCAGCCATCGGCCAGATCGACGGACCCTTCCAGCTCGACCCCTTTGGAGAACGCCTCGCCGATCTGGGTCAGGCCGCTGACGCCGTTGCGGGTGGTGCTGGCGGTCAGGTTGTACTGCTGGATTTCATAGTACGACGCCTGGAAGAACCCGTTGAAGCCCTCGGGCTGGTATTTGACGCCGGTTTCCCACATCTCGCCGCGGGTGACGTCCAGTTTCTTGCCGTCGATGTCGGTGCCGATCACCGGATCGAACGAGGTCGAGAAGCTGGCAAACGCCGCCACGCCGTTCGGCATCACATAGGTCACGCCCGCGCGGCCCGTGGTGGCTTCGTTTTCCTGCGAGGCGTCAGAGGTGCCGCCAAAGTTGTTCCAGGTGGTGCCGGACTGCTCGGCTTTGTCATGACGTAGGGCCAGCGACATGCGCCAGTTGTCCCATGCCATTTCGTCTTGGGCGTAGATGCCCTGCTGGGTCAGTTCCAGATCCTTGGTCGCGATGTACCAAGGCGCGGTCAGGTTGGCACCGTTGTAGCTGGGGTTCTCGAAATCAATGGCGTCGGCGCTCATGAATTCGGTGCGTTCGTCCAGCGAGTAGGTCCGGTGATCCAGACCGAACAGAAGGTCGTGGCTGATCGCGCCGGTCTGGACGTTGCCACGCAGGCGCAGATCAAGGTTGTTGGTTTCGCTTTGCTCGGACTGGTTGATGCCGCCGCGGGCGATGCTGTCGGTGCTGGCCGCGCTGTTGGCCACGTAGAAACCGGTGTAGTCCCAGTCGAACTTCTGCTGGCGATAGGACAGGTCCACGCTCCAGCCGTTGTCGAATTCGTGGGTCGCCTCAAGGCCAAGGTTCTGGGTGGTGCGGTCACTGTCGTGGTCCGAGGGATCACCAACGTAGAAGTCGCGCAGCTCTTCGTCCGATTTCACACCGACGAGGCCAAAGGGCACACCGGCGGGGGTGATGGGCGAGTCCTTCTGGTAGGAGCCGAGGAACTGGATGTCGGTGCTGTCGGTGGGGGTCCAACGGGTGGCAAGGCCCAGATATTTGCGCTCGTTGGTCAGGTCTTCGATGTCTTCTTCGCTGTTGCGGGTGACTGCAGTGACACGCGCGGCAAAGGTGTCAGAGAACACATGGTTGGCGTCCACAAAGCCTTCGGTCGCCTTGGGGTCGCCAAGGCCGACACCGACTTCGCCGAATTCCTGCAGGTGGGCGCGTTTCTGCACCTGGTTGATCACACCACCGGGGATGCCCGCGCCATACAGGACCGAGGCGGGCCCTTTCAGCACTTCGATCCGCTCCAGCGAGTAGATTTCAAAGCTGGGAGCCCCTTGTTCGCGCAGGATACGCAGGCCGTTCAGGTACTGGCCGTTGCTGGCGTTAAAGCCGCGAAGGGTGGGGCTGTCGAAACGCGGGTCGGTGCCAAAGGGCTGCGCGGTCACGCCCGAAGTATAGCCAAGGGTATCGCCAAGGGTGGTCGCGCCCTGATCCTCGATCTGTTCACCGGTGACAACGGACACCGACTGCGGGGTCTCCAGCAGCGGGGCCGAGGTCTTGGTCGCGGTCAGAGCAAAGTCGGCCACGTATCCGGCCACGGGGTCGGTCGGATCGGGGGCGCCTTTCAGATAGATCGGGTCCAGCTCGATCAGGTCGGCGGTGGATTGCGCCATCAGCGCAGCGGGGGCAAGGGCCATGCTGGCGCTGGCCAACAGGGCAAAACGAAGAGAGGTCATGGTCATTTCCGTGAGCTTTTGAAAATTTCCGATTGTTTAAGTCGGAAATTGTGAGACCGCTTGAACGGAACCCACGTGGTTTGAAGAATTCTGCGCAAAAGCGTCCCGCCGCCATGCGGCAGGGGTCTGGCCGAACGCGCGGCCAAAGTTACGCGTCAGGTGGGCCTGATCTGAGAAACCGGTGGCTGCGGCGATCTCGGCCAGTTGGAGCGAGGGGTCCGCCATCAGACGGCGGGCCTCGGTCAGGCGCAGGTGGGTGATCCAGCGCTGGGGGGTGGTGTTCTGGCTGCGGGCAAAGGCGCGGGTGAACCAACCTTCGGACAGGCCCGCGATATGGGCCAGATCGGCCACGGTGATGCGGCTGTCCATGTGGGCCAACACGTGTTCGGTCAGGGCGCGCAGGGTGCGCGGGGGCAGGCCGCCCCTGTCCGGTTCGGGGGCGGGATCGGCAGACAGATCCAGCACCTCGGCCAGCAGAGATGTCAGTAGACCGTCCAGCATCATCTCGGGGCGGGCGGGGGTTGTGACCTCTTCGGCCATGATCTGTGCTACGGCCTGAACGCGGGGATTGGCCCCCAGCATGATCGGAGTGTCAGGCAGGCGGGACAGGCGCTGCGCCAGCGGTCCGGCCTGCAAATGCAGGTCCAGATGGGCGTATTCGGCGTCGGCGGTCAGGTCGCTCCAGAGCGGCGCGTTGGGCGGCACGTAAAAGGTACTGACCCCCTGTTGCCATCCGGTGCGGGTGTCCGTGCGCAGGCCGAAACCGGCAGGTGCCCCGTCCAGAAACACCACCAACCGCGGGTCCGGAGAGCTATAGAACCCCCCGCCGCCCGACTGACCGGCCACATGCCAGACATCGGCCACCACACCGCCCCAGCGCCGCCAATGCAGCGGGCGCAGAGTGCGCATGGCGCGGGTCTGTGCTGTCATTCTGGGGGTGAAACTCATCGGGTTACTCGGCACAACATGGCGGTTTTCATCGGTCAGAGCAGTCCCCGTCCCGTGCGGACGCACACGGGGCCTGACCCATCAAGGCTGAGGGAAGTCATGCAATGGCAAACGTTCAAGAATGCGGGAATCAGGCGGCACGGCGACTGCTCTCTTGCACCGCTATCTATAACCTGACAATAATAGTCAAGATATAAACGACTCGTCATCTGCGCCTGCCGTTCCGATCGCGGACACAGACAAAACCCCGAAGGAAAGCCCATGTCGAACCTCGCCATTGCCTTTCACGCTGGCCCCGTGCCGGTCGATCTGTTTGATGGCCTGCGAGCCTATGCCGAACGCTTCGGTCTGGAGTGGCGCCACGACGAACTGGGGTTCCATCTGATTTCGACGCGGGGGCAGACCGCCTTTTGCCTGGAGCCGCAGGGGATGACCGTGATGGTCACGGGGCTGGACCCCGCCGCGCAGCATCAGCTGTGCGAAGGGGCGGTCTTTGTACTGGACCAGTTGTGTCCCGCGATTTCGGCCCAGATCGAGTGGTCGGGCTTTGCCCCCGAGGGCAACCTGCCCCCGTCAATGCATCTGGCACGGTTGCGGGATGTGAGCCGGATCGGGCCAAACACACTGCGGGTTGAACTGGACTGCCCCGAGACGGGCCAGATGATGGAGGGTGGGATGCACTTTTCCCTGATCCTCCCGCCCAAGGGGCGCCCGCCGGTTTGGCCAGCGTTGAATGCGCGGGGGCGGACGGTCTGGCCGGATGGCGCACACACCCTGCATCGGGCGGTGTTTACCTTTGTCGGGCGCGATCTGGCCCGTAATCGAGTGACCTTCGACATGTTCGCCCACGAAGGCAGTCCGGCCACCGATTGGGCATTGGGAACGCCGAATGGTGCCCAAGTCTTGCTGTCCGGCCCCGGAGGCGGCGAGGTTCCGACGGCGGACCGTTTGATCCTGGCCGGAGACGAGACGGCGCTGCCCGCCATCCGAGCGATCCTTGAGGCGCGGGCGGGTCAGGCCTCGGGTCATGTTCTGATCGAAGTTGGCGACCTTGGCGATCAATTGCTAGGGTCGATCCCCGACGGGTTCACGCTGACCGTGTTGCATCGCCAGACGGGCGCCAATCTGACCGAGGGGTTGGCCCACCTGGTTGATCAAGTTGGGCCCGATGACTTTCTGTGGCTAGCCGCCGAGGCCGATGCCGTGCGCGCCACTCGGGAACTCTATGTCGCTCAGCGCGGCCATAACCGCAAGAATACCTATTTGGCGTCCTACTGGTCTCGCCGCTAGGCGGCTTAGTCGTGGGGGATCGCTCTATACGGATAGCAGCGGCGGTCCGGTCATTGAGCATGCTTTGGGAAATGAAAAAGGCGACACACAAGGGAGGAGGAGATGTGTGCCGCCTGAATTTTCCAGATGTTGTCAGGGAGGAGGAGAGACAACATCCATGCGCTCAATATGCATCGGCGTTAGCGCTGCAACAACTGACAATGCCGCAGTGCGGCTATGCAGTGGGTGCATGAGTGAGAGGGCTAAGTCGCGTTTCAGGGGGCTTTGGCTGTTGCTGAGAGTGACAGGGCCTGCATCGTATTCCTAGGCCGAACAATAGCGGAAACTTCGTAGATCCAGACGTCATCTGCGTGGCCATAGGGCAGGGGCCCCTGAACCCTTGTTTCATGCAAGGCATGGAGAACGTGTTTGTCGATGACTGCCGCGCGAAAATAGTGGTCTGGCGGAACGATCAAACATGTCAGTCATACCAACAGACCTTCTGAAACCACATTGCAGCCCATAAAAACCAAGAGAGCGGCCTGACATCTATGATGTCTGTGGCCGCTCTCGATCATTTGTCTTACATGATTCCCGATTATAGCGAGGCAAATGCCTTCAATTGAAAGCTATTACTAGAATCCTACCTTACGGCACTGATTGCGAAAATGGATGCAAGAGGTGCGAAAAGAAGGAGCATTGATGTAATAGCTTTTATATCAATCGCAGATTTAACCCATGCATTCTCTATCGAAATGATATGACTCAGGGCTTCCAGCGCGACGCTCCCGCCGGTGATCAGTACTGAAAAGACCACCTGCAAGAAGACCGTGAAGAATGCCAGAATCGACACCAACCCCGTCAAAAGGAAAGGATAAGTCAGATCTTCGCCGTTTTCGCCAAGGTAAATCACAGCAATCAGAGCGACGGCTCCGATCAGGGCTGCGTATAGAATGCTCGACGTCGTTTCTGCTTCACCAATTCCGCTTGAGATACCAAAAAAATACAGAAGAAACGCCAAAGCGTAAGCAATAGTTGCAATTACACTTAAGGATGTTCGTATCATACTGCTAATTCTCTTGTTGTTGATGTGACTTTCAGAAGTACTTAAGCAGTCTTATACATACGTAAATATAAAAGCGAGGGGCATTATCGAAAAATGTATTTTGCAACCTTAAGTATATATCTACCTTCGGCTGATGATCGTGGCTTTTTGCAAATCTGAGGCGAAGGTTCTTGCGACCAAGGCGGAAGAACGCCGCCGGATATGACAGTTTCAGCCTATCGAATTTGGGGTGTTTTCCGAGTTTGATCAGCCATTTGCCCTGATCACCCAAGCCCCGAGGCTACCGGCTATTTCCCGCGCAAGCAGGAACCTGCCCAAAGCGCCGTGTCAGTTGAATTCAGCCTGACCGCGGACGTCACGTTCTTGTGTGCGTCTGTAAAACTTCGTTGCGCGGGGCTGGGGCAAGCCACAAGCGCATACCTGATGATTCTCGAGGATGCCTCAGACAGAATTGACAGGAGTGAACATTCTATCGCAGCGTGACGACAGATCTCCGTTCGTCCCGAGGATTCCGGTTATGTCTGCCCGCAACCCTGCGCTACAGAACTTCCTGAATGCTGCCGAGGCCGCGTTCCGCACAAATGCGTCGGGCGAGGCGTCTCTGGATAGCATCAGTCGATCCTTTTCCGCGCTTGAAGCGCCCCTGCATAGCCGTAGTCTGCCAGCCAAGCGGCTCGACGTTTGCGACCAGTGGTTAGAGCGCGCGCTAATCCCGGAAACCTTGCCAAATGAACTGCGCGTTCTGGCCGAGGCGTTCTTGGCGATCGAGCCAATGATCCACTGGCGGCCACGGACCGGCGACACGCCGAATGCCTCTGCAAATTTCGCGGAGGGGCACGCCAACGCTATGATTGTCGGCCCGGGGGGCATTGAACCCCGCACAGACGTCTGGCTCGGGGCGTCGCTTCTGGCGCCTCGGGTGCGTTACCCCGATCACACGCATCCGCCCGAAGAAACCTACCTCGTCATGACGTCAGGAGAGTTCAGTCAGGACGACGGGCCTTGGTTTGCGCCGGGAATTGGGGGGTCGTTCTATAATCGGCCGGGTATCCGACACGCGATGCGGTCGGGCGAGGCCCCGCTATTTGCATTCTGGTTACTACGAACAGAGGAGGCCGGATGATGCGGTCCACCAAAACCATCCACGTCATTTCCGCCCATGCCGAAGGCGAAGTCGGTGATGTCATCGTTGGGGGCGTTCTGCCTCCGCCCGGTGCTACGATCTGGGAGCAGAGCCGCTGGATCGCCCAAGACGAAACGCTGCGGAATTTCATGCTGAACGAACCCCGTGGCGGTGTTTTTCGCCATGTGAACCTGCTTGTTCCGCCCAAGCACCCGGAGGCCCAAGCCGCCTGGATCATCATGGAGCCCGAAGACACCCCGCCTATGTCCGGCTCTAACTCGATCTGCGTGGCGACGGTGCTGCTGGATGGCGGTCTGATCCCGATCCAAGAACCTGAGACACACCTCGTGCTCGAAGCGCCGGGGGGGCTTGTTCGCGTGCGTGCGGAATGCCGCGATGGGAAGGCAGAGCGGATCTTTGTGCGGAACCTGCCATCGTTCGCCGCGCAGCTGGACGCCGTGCTGGAGGTCGAAGGACTGGGGTCGCTCACCGTCGATACAGCCTATGGCGGCGACAGTTTTGTGATTGTGGATGCGGCTGCGCTCGGCTTTGACATTGTCGAGGACGAAGCCCATCAGATCGCCAAACTCGGGGTCCAGATCACGAATGCCGCGAACCAGCAGCTCGGTTTTCACCATCCGGAGAACCCTGATTGGCGGCATATCTCGTTCTGTCTGTTCGCCGGCCCCCTGAAAGAGGGCGAGAACGGGCTGGAAACCAGTGCAGCCGTCGCCATTCAACCGGGCAAAGTGGACCGGTCGCCAACGGGCACGGCATTGTCTGCGCGAATGGCGGTGCTTCATGCGCGGGGGATCATGGCTTCGGGTGACCGACTGACGGCGCGGTCGATCATTGGATCGACGTTCTCGGGGCAGATCGTCGGGGAAACTCAGGTCGGAGACACGCCCGCCATTCTGCCGGAAATCTCGGGCCGCGGCTGGATCACCGGCATTCACCAACACATGCTGGACCCGAGCGACCCTTGGCCCCAAGGCTACCGCCTGTCCGATACATGGGGGGCACGCTGATGCGGATCGGTGTTATCGGCCTTGGCACGATCGCGAGCGCCGTTGTCGAGGCGATCGCCGAAGACGGGCACTCTATTCTTGTGTCAGAGCGCAGCGCCAAGAACGCCGCGCGTTTGTCGGCGGACCACAGCAATGTGACCGTCGCGGCGAACCAAGCAGTCGTCGACGGCAGCGATGTGATTTTGCTGGGACTGACCGATGACGTCTATGCGGATGCGCTTGAGCCGCTGACTTTCCGCAAGGATCAAACCGTCATTTCGATGATGGGCACCCCCACCCGCGCCGAGGTTGCAGCTCGTGTTTCGCCAGCGCATGTTTCGGCACGGATGCTGCCCTATCCTTCTATCGTGAAGGGCGGATCGCAGATCCTTGTGTGCGGGGAAACGGAATTGGTGCAGACGCTCTTTGGGGTGCGTAATTCCATCTTCCACGTTGCCAGCGAAGAGGAGCTATCGGCGTGGATTTGTGCCCAAGCGGTCCTGTCTCCGGCTGTGTTGATGGTCAAGGAGGCGGCCACGTGGCTCGGGGCCCAAGGCGCGGACCCCGCCATGGCGGAACAGTTCCTGCGCGAATTGGTCGGGTCGAGCTTGATGGCGGGGCCGTGTACGCCCTTGCTGCAGGCGCTTGATACGCCGGGCGGTTTCAATCAGCGCCTTCGCAATTCTATGGTGGATGACGGATTGATCGACAGCCTGCGCTCGGGTTTGGCCGCGATGACAGACAGCTAGTCTCTGCGGCGCCATAGAATGGTGATCTAGGCCCGTTTCATCACGCTCTTGAATCCTGCGCGGCGGAAGGATTCAGAAATTGAATTGGACGCCGGGAATCGCGGCGGGTCATAGTTTGACCATGACCCAGCGCCCTTTTCCCCTTGTTCGACTGACCCGACGCGATCCAGCGCGGAACATGTCCCGCTTCTACGCTTTGTCGCTGGAACCCAATCTCTTTGGCGAAACGACATTTGTCCGGAACTGGGGGCGCATCGGGACATGTGGGCAATGCCGCCTGCAAACGTTCCGTGATCCGGCCGAAGCCACCAAGGTCTTTGAAGAGTGGAGAGTTCTAAAAACGCGGCGGGGTTATGCGGATGAGGACGGATGTTTCATGGATCACCGGTAAGATGTCACGCCGCATCCCGCAGGACCAAGGCCCGCTGGCGTATCCCCCGTGACAGGCTCTCAGCCAGTGCTGTGGGGAAATCGTGGGGCAAGGCGGCCAATGTGCGGTCCAGTGCGCTGTCCCATCGGTTCAGGATGCTGGTCACGACCTCTTCGGCCAGTGCGACGCCGAACCCTGCGGATTTGGCGGCACTCGGGAAATGCCGCGGCACGACTTCGTTGATCCGGTAGTGCCCGTCGATTGCCATGGCCAATCGCATCCGGTTCTGACGAATTTGTCCGTCATCGACGGCCTTTTGCGCACTCAGGATGTCATAGAGCGGGGTCATCCGGAACCCGCCGGGACGCAACGCGATGCTGAAGTTCTTGGCGTGCCCGTCCGTAGCCCCAATCAGCCAGAACACCACCTGAGCCTCGAAAAAGGCACGCTGATCGGCAGTCGGATCGTCACTGCCGGACAACAGTCCGATCCCGTCAGACACGCCCGGCCCGCCGTCCATCTGGTACTTCTGGCTGGGGGGCACACCGAGGGCCTGACAGAAATCCACTTGCGGTAGGCGCAAGAGACGCCTGTCCCGACTCCAGCGCCGGTCAAAGCGGGTGACGATCAGACTGCGGACATCCTGAAAATCCGCGATCTCGACCTCTGCGACGGGCAGGCCGATCTCCTGACAGAAGCGCATACAGAAAAACTCGTTCTCGACACTGTCGGACAGATCGATGCCTGCGGGCAATACCCCGAGTTGGGTCTTGAGAATATGGGTGGTGGGGGTCATGCCCGAGGGCCGAACCCATTCGCCGTTGTGGCGCAGAAGGGCGGTCTTTTCCTGTGCGCCTGCAATGGAAATCCGAAAGCTGTCGTCTTCTTGCAGGCCAAGGGGGGCTGTTTCCAGATTGCGCAGAAGCTCCGCGATCTGGGCCTCGGTCAGCGGATCTCCGGTCAGGTCTGCCATCGGTGACGGGGTGTCGCTGGTGAACTGCAGCGCCCCGACGCAGTCGCGTCCGATCTTGGACAGCATGTGCCAGGCATCGGTCCCGCCAGCGCGGACCCGCGTCGCGACGCGTTCGCGGATCGCTTGGTTGTCGGGCAGGAGGTTCTCGAGATAGGCGATGACAGGGGCACCCTGATGGGCATCCTCCCGCAAGGGGAGGGACAACGAGATCGGCATCGCGTGTTCCCACGCCAGCCAATCGGGATCGTAGGCAAAGCTGATCGCCCCCGAACCGGCAAGCCGGAGCATCCCCACAAGCCGCCCGTTCAAGCGCACCTGCATGGCGCCCCTTCGCACCCGCCGCGCCATCAGAAGATATCCTCGATCTCGACCGAGCCACCCCGTTCGACCAGCCGGAATTCCAGCCCGAGTGCGGCCATGACCGACAAGAGCGTGGCCAGTTTCGTGCCCGCATCGCCATTCTCGAGCGACGAGATCGTCGCCACGCGCAGGTTGGTCCGTGCGCTGATATCGCTTTGGGTCCAACCGCGCGCTTTGCGGGCGCGGCGGATGGCTTCGCCGATTTGTTCGGCAGTGCGGGCAGATAGGTCCATGACTCACCTCGATTTACGGCCTAGCGTAAACCATTAAAAATTACGCCACAACGTAAAAATACGATTTATACGCTAGAGCGTAAATCATGACGCATCCACAGGATTTTTTGTTAGCGCCAATACAGCAATCCCAAGCAGCCTGCCTATATGCGTAGGGAACGACAGATGTATCGCGCGACCTGCGCTGGAAAAGACCGCCCATCAAGGAGCTTGGAATGAACAGACGTACCCTTCTTCGGTCAGCGGCGGGTTTGCTGGGGGTGTCTGCGGTCGGGTGCACAACGACCGCCGCCGTCCGCAGCGGCAAGAACCGCTACTACGAAGGGCCTGTGTCCGATCACTTTGACGGGGTTCGGTTCTATAACCCCGATGGCAGCCCGCCCAAAGGGTTCCGCGATTTTCTCAAGTGGCGCAGGGGCGAGGCCCCTACGGAATGGCCAGAGAGCATCCCGATCGTGCCCGCGCGTCCCGATCAGCGGGTGGATGACCTGACCATCACGATGGTTGGCCACGCGACGATGCTGATCCAGACGCAGGGGCTGAACATTCTGACCGACCCTTTGTGGTCGGAACGGGCCTCGCCCGTCTCTTTTGCGGGGCCGAAACGGGTCACGGCACCGGGCATTGAATTTGCGGACCTGCCGCCGATTGATCTGATCCTCCTGAGCCATTGTCATTACGATCACATGGATCTCGCGACACTGACCCGACTGAAGGGCGCGCATGATCCGCTGGTGATCACGCCTCTTGGCAATGACACCATCATCAAAAGCACAGGACTGCGGACCGAAGTGCTGGATTGGGGGCAGGCGACGACTTTCGGCCCGCTCGGAGTGCACTGTACCCCCTGTCACCATTGGGGCGCCCGGGGCGTGGGCGACCGCTCGATGGCGCTGTGGGGCACGTTTGTTCTGACCGGTGCGGCCGGGACTGTGGTCTTTATCGGGGACACTGGTTTTGATCGCGGGCGCCCCTATCGCGATCTGCATGGCCAGTTCGGCCCGATCCGTGCCGAACTTTTGCCCATCGGGGCCTATGATCCTCGTTGGTTCATGGCCGACCAGCACCAGAACCCCGAAGAGGCTGTGCAGGGGTTCCTGCTCTCCAAAGCGGCTTATGCGGTCGGGCATCACTGGGGCACGATCAAGCTCACCAACGAAGGGCGCAACGATCCTAAATTTGCACTCGAGCAGGCGCTGGGGCAGCACGGGATCGCACCAGAGCGTTTCCGCGCCCTCGAAGCAGGGGACGTCTGGAAAATCCCGAGGGGCTAGGGGCAAATAAACTCAAATTACGCCGAACATACCGTCACGGCAGGAACCTGATGAAAGGCGACGAGTTTCAGGGTGGGGCCGGACAGCGATTTGAATAGAACCCTCCGCCGCTCGAAGAACAAGCGACGGAGGTTGGCCGAGGGTTAGGCGGCCTTGGGGAGTTGGTTTCGCGCTAGGGGCATTGCTCGAATTCCGCACGAATGGCTTCGGTGTGTTGTCCCAGCGCAGGAACGGGACCGAATTCGGGTGTCCGACCGTCCACCGTTGCACCTGGCGACAGGAGGCGAACGGGGCCGCTCGGGGTGTCGACCTCGACGTAGCGGTTCTGTGGATGGTGGGCCAAATCCTCGATTGTGCTGACCCGACCATTTGCGATGCCATGCTCATGAAGGCGTTTTGACAGCTCGTCTCTCGGGGATCGCGAAAAGACCTCTTGAATCAGTGTATCGAGTTCAACGCGGTTCTCGACACGCGCGGAATTGCTGCTGAACTTTACGTCCTCTGCAATTTCCGGAGTGCCCAGAACACCTGTGCAGAATTTTCCCCATTCGCGCTCGTTTTGGATGGACAGCAAAACGAGCTTCCCGTCAGACCCTGCGAAGGCGCCGTAGGGGGCAATCGTCGGGTGGCTTAGGCCATTTTTCGAGGCCTCTTTGCCGCCGTAAACAAACTGCAAATAGGGCACGTTCATCCAATCGGTCAAAGCGTGGAAAAGACTGACCGAGATATGTCGCCCCTTGCCCGTGATGCCGCGCCCGATCAAGGCCTGCAACACAGCCTGATGGGCTGTCATCCCACACGCGATATCGCAGACTGACACGCCGACGCGGGCCGAACCGGCCTCGTTGCCGGTGATGCCAGATAGCCCGCTTTCGGCCTGAACCAGTAGATCATAGGCCTTTAGCTTGCTGTACGGCCCGCTGTCGCCGTAGCCGGAAATGGAGACCGTGATCAGCTTTGGGTTGGCGGCGCGCAGGTCATCAGGGGAATACCCCAGCCGCTCTATCGCGCCCGGGGCCAAGTTCTGGACAAAGACATCCGCCTTGGCGATCACGCTTTCAAAGACCTTGCGATCCTCATTTGCTCTCAGGTCTAGAACGACGGATTCCTTGCCTCGGTTGAGCCAGACAAAATACGCGCTTTCTCCGTGCACGAGGTGGTCATATTCACGGGCAAAGTCCCCTTCGGCCCTTTCGATCTTGATCACGCGCGCGCCCGCCTCTGCCAGACGGCCTGTCACATAAGGCGCTGCGACTGCCTGCTCGATCGAGACAACCAGCAGTCCCTCCAAATCTTTTGATGCTTCCTGTGCCATCTGTGGTCCCTTCCGTTCGCCCACCATGTCTGCAATGCGCTAGGCCAAAGGGGAAATACACGCTGGGTTTGGCAGGTATTGGCGCTGCCTATAGGGTGATCATTATTGATCCTGCCTATAGGTGCCCTCAATCGAGTGTATTGGACAAAGCGGATGCCTCCTGATTGTCAGGTTCCATAGGGAGGTGGACCTGATGATCTCGCAGACTTTTCCAATTTTCCTGCCGGCAACCAAGTTGGAGCGGCTCGGCAAGGCAATGGCCTCTGGCGCGACGGCGGTGTTTCTAGATCTGGAAGACGCGGTCGACCCCGCACAAAAGGTCGATGCGCGGGACGGTTTGGCCGCGGGTTTGCTTGATCTTGGGGATTTTCCGGTATTCCTGCGGATCAACAGTCAGGAAACGGCTTGGTACCGCGACGATCTGAATGTCTGCGCGTCCCTGCCGCTAGCGGGGATCGTCTTGCCCAAAGCAGAGCATGGATCGGCCTGCCAAGAGGTCGCTGAGGTTTCGGGCAAGCCGGTGATCGCGCTGATCGAGACGGCCCTTGGCATTGCCAATATTGCAGAGGTGGCCGTCGGGTCACAGCAACTCGCGTTTGGCTCGATCGACTATGCATCGGATTTGGGGATCGCGCACGAGAGACACAGCCTGCAACATGCACGCAGCGTGATCGTCCATGCTGCCAGAGTTGCGGGACAAGCGGCACCGTTGGATGGTGTCACGCCCGATGTGACGGATCCCGAACCGGTACGCAGCGATGCCCGATACGGGCGGGAGATGGGTTTTGGTGGTAAGCTGCTGATCCACCCCGCGCAGGTTCAGGCTGCCAAACAAGGCTTTGCCCCGACCGATGCCGAGGTCGCTTGGGCCTCCCGCGTGCTGGAGGCAAGTCAGGGGAGCGGTGCCGCCGCCAAAGTGGACGGAGCGATGATAGATGCGCCGGTCATCAAACGGGCGCAGAGTATTCTAGCGAGACTTGGGGGGATAGATGTCTTTGATTGATGGAATTCTGACGTTGATGGCGACGCCGCGGGATGCATTGCCCGAGGCAGCAATGATGAAAGCGCGTCTGTCTTTGCTGGACTGGATGGTCTGCGGGATCGCGGGCAAGGACGAGCCACTAGCCCGGAAACTGCGCCAGTTTGCCGAAGACGAAGGGGGGACTGCGGTGGCCTCTGTCATCGGCGGGGCAAAGGCGCCGGCACGTATGGCGGCTCTGGTCAACGGTGCCACAAGTCACGCGCTGGACTATGACGACACCCATTTTGCCCATGTGGGGCATCTGTCGGTCGGGATATATCCTGCCGCGATGGCGGTAGCAGAGGAAACCGGCGCTTTGGCGGCCGAAATGGTCGAGGCATTTCTGGTCGGAGCCGAGGCTGCTGTGCGGATCGGCGTGGTTCTGGGGGCGGCACATTACAACAAGGGCTTTCACCAGACGGCCACGGCCGGAGCATTTGGTGCGACGGTCGCGGCGGCACGGCTCTATGGGCTCGATCCGGCCCAATCCCGCGCGGCGCTCGGGCTTTGTGCGACCCGCGCTTCGGGCTTGAAAAGCCAGTTCGGAACGATGGGCAAGCCGTATAACGCCGGGATCGCGGCCAGCAACGGGGTCGAATGCGCCCGCTTGGCGCGCTTGGGATTTACTTCGGCGGATGATGGGCTGTTCGATCCGCAAGGCTTTGTGCCGACACACAGCGATGACACGGGCACACTGCCCGACCAGAGCAGATCCCTGTTCGAGGACAACAAGTACAAATTCCACGCCTGCTGTCACGGCACCCACGCAATGATCGAGGGATTGCAGGAGATCCGGCGTCTGGTCGGCGGGATTGGCAATGTCCAGGCCGTGACCCTTCGCACCAGTCCCCGCTGGCTGAAGGTTTGCGACAAGAAAACCCCGAGAACCGGTTTGGAAGTGAAGTTCAGCTACGTGTGGCTTGCCGGTATGGCGTTGCGCGGCGATGCCACTGGCGATGAACGCATCTACACTGATGGCTTGGCCGCGGATCCCGAACTGGCGCAATGTGCAGAAACCGTCACGGTCATCGGTGACGCGTCCCTGAATGACCTACAGGCAAAGGGCTCTGTGACACTGCGGGACGGGCGCGAAGTGGCATTTGCCTTTGACCTTGATGCACCGCTCAGTGCCGAACTGCTGAAAGAAAAGCTGACCACCAAGGCACAGGCGGCCATCGGGGACCAAGGGCTTCGGATCGCAGAGATGATCGAGACCATTGAAACAGCGCCAGCCTCTGATTTCGGCGCTGTGCTGCGGGCACAGTAAAAGTCGACCTCGGCCAGAGCGTTTCTGGCCGAGGTATGATTTTTAACGGATTGCGATCGGGTTGATCATCATTTGGACGGCACCTTTCAGGCGCGTGACCCCGAGAACGAACATGAACTCATGGACCCCGTCCGCGGCCAACGCTCTGCTGTCCATGTTTTCCAGAATGTAGATACCGTTCTGGGGGATCAGGATCTGGTGGACTTTGAAGACGCCGTTTTCAGGATCTTCAAAGGGAACGGCCTCTACGCCCCAGGTATCGGCACCGACCGCAACGACACCGATTTCAGCCAGATATTCGGCCCCGCTCAGGCCAACACCCGGCTCGACGCTCCCATAGCGGTCGGGATTTGCGCTGTCTCCCTCTAGCAGTTCCAGCCAACCGGAGTGAAAAAGCACGACATCGCCTTGGCGTATCTCGACACCCTGTTGTTCGGCAGCCGCCATGATGTCCTCGCGGGTATAGGCGGTTCCTTCGGTCACGATGTCCTGCCCGTAGAACTTTGCCATATCCAGCATGACGCCGCGGGTCACGATCGGGGGCACGGTCTCCATGCCCATCTTTGTCAGGCCGTCAGCTTTGACAAAGTCTTCATACTGATTGCCGTTGTAATAGGTGTGATCAATGCCGATGTGGCCCAAGCCATCAATCTGGGGCCCGATCCCCAACCAGCCCATAAAGATATCGTCGTTGTAGGTCATATGGTTATGACCCAGGCCCTGCGTCCCGATCTGGTTAGGCTGCAGGATCGTCAGGCTCATCGAGCGGGGGGCGAATGCGGGCACGTCCCTGTCGACGACAATCCCGAGGGGATATGTCTTGCCTTCGGTCACAAGCTGCGTCGCGGCCAGAACGCTCTGGGGTGTGATCAGGTTCGCTGCGCCGATCTGGTCATCTGGCCCCCAAGGCGATTGGGTCCAGTCCTGCGCAATCGCTGGCGCCGCCAAGAGCGTAGTGGCAGCAATCGAAATAAGTGTTCTGTACATTCTTTCCTCCCGAATTCCGGCCGCAAAAAGCCGTCCCGCAGCGGGCCGGATCGCTGCGGGTGGATCGTTGAAGTTGGGATTGAAAGGCGCTGCGCCTCCTACGCAGGGGCCTGTTCGATCAGCGCATCACAAAGGGATTTGCGGGGAATTCTTCTGCCGTGTTGATCCATACAGATTTGGTTTCCAAAAACGCGTGGATTGCTTCGATGCCGTTCTCGCGGCCTGTGCCGGATTTTTTCATACCGCCGAAGGGCATCATGTAGCTGATCGCCCGATAGGTGTTGACCCAGACAGTCCCCGCCTTGAGAGCGTCGGACATTCGAACCGCGCGGCCGATGTCGCGTGTCCAGACCCCCGCGGCCAAGCCGTAAATAACGTCGTTGCCGATCCGGATCGCGTCTTCTTCTTCGTCGAAGCCGATGATGGACAGCACGGGGCCAAAGACCTCTTCCTGTGCGATCCGCATGTGATTGGTGACGTTGTCAAAGATGGTCGGTTCGACAAACTGGCGGCCTTTGATGCCGTCGCCGGTGGCCGGTTTTCCCCCATGGATCAGGGTCGCGCCGTCTGCTTTGCCAACCTCTATGTAGTCCAGAATCTTCTGGTACTGGGGCGGTGTCGTGACGGGTCCGATGTTGGTGTCTGCCGCCATGGGATCACCGATTTTTGCCGATCTGGCCAGTGCGGTCAGCTTTGCCACAAAGGCATCCTTGACCGAGTTCTGAACCAGCAGCCGCGAGCCTGCGATGCAGGTCTGCCCAGTGGCAGCGAAAATCCCCGAGATCGCACCCGATGCCGCCGCATCCAGATTGGCATCAGCAAAGACAATGTTGGGGGATTTGCCCCCGAGCTCCATCGAGACGCGTTTCATCTGCTTAGCGGCGGCTGCATAGATATGCGCACCTGTCACGTCCGATCCGGTAAACGAGACCTTTGCCACGTCGGGGTGGTCCACGAGCGCAGCGCCGGTTTCGCTTCCGAGGCCGGTCACAACATTAAAAACACCCGGCGGGAAGCCTGCCTCAATGGTCAGTGCCGCAAATTCCAGAGTCGAGGCCGAGGTGAATTCGGAAGGTTTGATCACGATCGAACATCCCGCAGCCAGAGCGGGCGCTGCCTTCCACGCGACGAACATCAACGGCGAGTTCCAGGCGGTCAAAGCCGCGACAACCCCGACCGGTTCATGCTTGGTAAAGGCAAGGTGGTTCGGTTTGTCGATGGGCACCACTGCGCCTTGGATTTTGTCTGCCAGACCTGCGTAGTAGTACCAGCTTTCGGGTTGGTATTTCAGCTGGCCGGCCATTTCGGCCAGTAGCTTGCCATTGTCCCGCACTTCGATCTCAGCCAGTCGCGGGCCGTGTTCAACCAGTAAATCCCCGAGTTTGCGCAGCAATTTACCGCGCTGGCTGGCTGACATTGAGGCAAATGGCCCAGTGGTCATCGCATCTTTGGCAGCGGTGACTGCGGCGTCTACATCTGCCGAAGAACCACGGGGGATTTCAGCCCATGCCTCGCCTGTGTAGGGGTTTTCGGTCGGGAACCAGTCGCCCTCTATGGGGTCCACAAAGGCGCCATTGATGAAATGCTGATATCTTTTCATGGGACGCTTCCTGATTTAGCCCATCACGATGACATGGCGGATGGTCCGGCCTTCGGCCAGCATATCGAACGCCTGATTGATCTCTTCGAGCGGGCCCGATGACGTCATTAGCCGGTCCACTGGCAACCGGCCCTGACGGTACAGCGCGATGTAGCGCGGGATGTCTCGTGACGGGACGCCGCCACCAAGATAGCTACCGCGAACGGTTCGTTCCTCGCCGACCAAGCGCACCTGCTGGATCGAGACATTCACCGACGGGTTGGCGAGGCTTGCCGTGATTGTCTGCCCGCCGCGTCGGGCCACGTTGTAGGCGAAATCGAACGCGGGCCCGACGCCAGCGGTCTCGATCGCCGCATGAACACCCCCTTGGGTGACGGCCCTAACCTGATCAACAGCATCCTTGTCTGCGGTGTTGACGGTCTGTGTGGCCCCGAGGGATTTCGCGAACTCCAGCTTGGTCGGGTCGATATCGCAGGCAATCACCTGTGCGGCCCCTGCGGCGAGCGCCCCGAGCACCGCCGACAGCCCCACACCGCCTAGTCCGACCACCGCCACCGTCTGGCCGGGGCGGACAGCCGCGGTGTTCACGGCGGCCCCCATGCCGGTCAGCACAGCGCAGCCGAACAGCGCTGCCTTGTCCAAGGGCAGTTCTTTGTCGATCTTCACCAAAGAACGTGCGGAAACGACCGCATATTCTCCGAATGCCGAAACGCCCACGTGGTGGTACACGTCGCCATCCGCAGTATGCATTCTGACCCCACCGGCCAGAAGCTCGCCCTTGTTGTTGGCCGCAGCGCCTGGTTCGCACAGGGCCGCGCGACCTTCGGCGCAGGGGGCGCAGTGTCCGCAAGAGGGGACAAACACCATGATGACATGATCCCCGACCTCCAGTCCGTCCACCCCCGGCCCGCATTCGACAACGACACCCGAGGCTTCGTGCCCCAGCGCCATCGGCGTCTGGCGCGGGCGATCACCGTTGATGACGGACAGGTCCGAATGGCATAGACCTGCCGCAGCGATCCTGACCAGAACCTCGCCCGCTTGCGGCGCATCAAGTTGAACTGTCTCTAGCGACAGGGGCTTGGTCTCTGCATAGGGGCGTGAGACGGGACTGTTATGCAAGACAGCGCAGCGGCTGGTGCGCACTGCGATAGGTTGATCGGTCATTTATCCTCCCTTGCCCCGATCAGGGGCAGATATCCGGCGCTGCTCGGCTCTCCTCACCGAACGCGTCGTCTTGTATCAAAGGGTATCGGCGACACGTATGGCCAGCAAAATAGCTGTTTTAAATTAGGGATATTGGACTAGCCTATTGCTGGGTGCTTGACCGCCACCATCGGCTATCGCTGAACCGGCCAAGGCGATATTGCCAAAGGGCGCTACAACAAAGAGAGGCCCCGAGGATCATGACCGCACCTGTTCTGGAAGACTGGATTGGACGTTCTGAAACCGTCGAAGATACGCTTGACCTGCGGCCTGCTCGCCTGATGCAAAGCATCCTTCCGGCAGGGGCCCCGCTACAGACCGGTGATGTTCTGCCGCCTCTGTGGAACTGGCTGTATTTTCATGAGCCGGCTGCTCTGGATCAGCTCGGGCGGGACGGACACCCGAAAAAGGGGGGATTTCTGCCTCCGGTTCCGTTGCCGCGTCGTATGTGGGCGGGCGGGCGCTTTGAGTTCATGGGTGATCTGAAGATTGGGGCACCCGCGACGAAACGTTCGGAAATCTTGAAAGTCGTGCCGAAAGAGGGCCGTACCGGTCCGCTCTGTTTTGTCACGGTCGAGCACCGCTATATGCAAAACGGAGAAACGCTGGTGCGCGAAGAGCACGACATCGTATACCGCGAAGATCCGGCCCCCGGTCAGGCAAAGCCTGCGCCTGCGCAGCCGCCGGAAACCTATACTGACCGCGAAACCGTATCGCCCTCGCTTGTCATGCTGTTCCGCTATTCTGCGCTGACCTTCAACGGGCACAGAATTCACTATGATCGCGACTATAGCCGATCGGTTGAGGGCTACCCCGATCTGGTTTTTCATGGTCCTCTGACGGCGACATTCCTCGCTGATTTCTGTCGGCGCAAGTCAGAAGGCCGGATGAAGGCCTTTGACTACCGCGCGCTCAGCCCGCTGTTCGACACGGCAGACTTTGACATTTTCCTAAACCGATCCGAAGGTAGAACCGAAGCTTGGGCCTCAACGCCGGAGGGGCATCTGGCGATGAAAGCCGAGGCGACATTCGATTAAGTCACTGTTTTAAATTACCTTAATTCAAGCCGCGCTGGATGATCCGGCGCGGCTTTTTGTTTTCCGGAACAATATTGCTGCATCCTATACCCTCTATAGATTGCCCGAACTTCTGAATTTCTGGTCGTCCGATACAGTCAGATTGATCCCCTGGAGGAGAGACTGGGGATGTTCGTCTGGGAGGACACCAAAAATGACATTCAAAACAACCTGCGCCGTTGCGGCGCTGGCCCTGTCGGGGACTGCGCTATTTGCAGCTGAAAAACCCGCTGAGCTGAAGATCGGCATCACGACCTTTTTGTCTGGCCCTGCATCCGTCTTTGGAGAGCCGGGCAAAGCCGCAGCTGAAATGATGATCGCAGATATCAATGCGGCTGGCGGGATCGGCGGCGTTCCCCTGTCGGCCAGCTATATTGACGAAGGCGCCGGAGGCGAGGCCCTGCAATCCGAATACCGGCGTCTGGTCGAGCAAACAGGCGTCGATGCGATGTTTGCGGCGATCTCGTCCGGCAACTGCACCAAATTGGCCCCGTTGGCCGAAGACCTGAAGATCATGAACATCCTGTGGGACTGCGGAACCCAGAGAATTTTCGAAGAGAACGACTATGCGTACAATTTCCGTACCCAAGGAAACGCGACCGCCGAAATGATGGCCGCGGTTCTGTACACCGTGAAAAATATGCCCGACCTCAAGACGATCGCAGTCGTCAATCAGGACTACGCCTGGGGCCGTGACAGTTGGGCGATCTTCTCTGCGGCGCTGAAACGCTTCCGGCCCGATGTTGAGGTGGTCGCAGAGTTTTTCCCCAAGTTTGGCGCGCCAGACTTCTCGACCGAGATTTCGCGACTGCAGGCGCTGCGTCCTGATGCGATCCTGTCCACGTCCTGGGGCGGCGATCTGGATACCTTTGTGCGGCAGGCTTCTCAGCGCGGGTTGACCAACACGTCGAAACTCATTCTGCCCCTTGGGGAAAGCTCGCTTGAGCGGTTGGGCAGCGCGTTGCCCGATGGGGTTATCATCGGGGGTCGCGGTGATCACTACTTCCTGCACCCTGATCCTGCGGACCCTGCTGCGTTCAAGGCCTTTGTCGACCGCTTCAAAGAAGAGACCGGATCCTATCCGATCTATCCCGTCTTTCACATGAGCCAGGCGCTGGCGGCGTTCAAAGGCGCCTACGAGAAAGCAATCGCCGACAATGCGGGCGAGTGGCCTTCGGATGAACAGGTCATGGCGGCGATGGAAGGCCTGTCCTTTACGGGTCTCACCAGCGAGGTCACCTTGCGCGAGGACAAACAGGGCCTCGAAGATCAGTTGATCGGTATGACCACGCACATGGATGGCTATGACTTTGCCGTGCTGAACAACATCATGGTTTTTGATGCGGATGACATCACGGCCCCCGTCGGGCTGATCTCTTCAGAGTGGATCGAAACGCTGACCCCTGACTTTGTCGAGGCCGCAGGCGTCAAAACCTATCTGTCCACCAACTAAGCCGACAGTCAGAAACGGCCGCCCTTTGACGCGCGGCCGTTTCCTGTCTGCTTTTGCAGGAGACTTACCGAATGTACGCGCAAATTCTAGCGTTGGCGCTGTTTGACGGGCTGTCCTATGCGGCCCTTGTTTTCATGGTCGCCGTCGGATTGACCCTGATCTTCGGGGTGCTGCGCGTGCTGAACGTGGCCCACGGATCATTTTTCGCGATGGGGGCCTATACGACGGCCTCGGTCGGATCGGCGATCTTTGCCGCAGGTTTTGCACCTTGGCTCGCATTTCCGCTGATGGCGATTTCGGCGATCCTCATCGGGGTTCTGGTCGGCGGAACGGTCGAGAAACTGCTGCTTTCCCGAATTTACGAGATGGAAGACGTGCTGCAGATCCTTGTGACCTTTGCCGTCTTTATGATGCTCGAAGACGTTCAGAGACTGATTTGGGGTGTTCAGCCGCTGTTCGAAACGACCGCTGTGAACCTGTTGGGCACGATCAAGGTCTTTGGCATCGTCTATACCAAGTACCAGCTGATTTTCCTGCCTGCCGTCGCGGCGGTTGTGCTGATCGGGCTGCGATTGGGGCTGCGGCATACCCTGACCGGCCATCTGATCATGGCCGTGACAGAGGACCGCGAGGCCGCGATCTCGATCGGGATCGACGCGCAGAGGGTCTATCTGGTGACGTTTATCGTGGGGGCTTCACTGGCGGCCTTTGGCGGGGCGCTGGCCTCGGCGACGACCTCGGTCATTCCGGGGATGGGCGCGGACATGATTGTTCTGTCATTTGCCGTGGTTGCAACCGCAGGGTTCGGCCAGATCGAAGGGGCTGCCATTGCGGCTATCCTGATCGGGCTAGGCCGCAGCTTTGCTGTCTACTTCTACCCCGAACTCGAGGTTCTGATGCCCTATCTCATTATGTTTGTGGTGCTCTTGATCAAGCCAAACGGCCTGTTCGCGCCCGTCGAAGCGCGCAAGATTTAAGGGGCCAGTCATGCGAAATCTTGCTTTCTTCCTTGTGATCCTAGCCGTCGCGATTGCACCCTGGCTCATTCCGAATTCGCAGGTTCTGCTGACCATTGCCCTGTCCAAAGGGCTGGCCGTTCTCGGGGTGATCGTGCTGTTGCAAGCCGGTCAGGTGTCCTTTGGACATGCCCTGTTCTACGCGATCGCGGCCTACATCACTGCATTTCTCGGAAAATCCCTCGCGGGTGGAGAGCTGCTGCTGGCGATGATCCTCGGGACGCTCTGCGCAGGGCTTGTCGGGTTGATCGTCGGGCTTTTTGTTGTGCGATATCGCCATATTTTCTTCGGGATGCTGAACCTTGCGGTGTCGATGATCTTTTTCTCGGTTCTCGAGAAATTCTACCATCTGACCGGGGGCTCGGATGGACTGCGTGTCGAGAGACCCTCTGTCATAGGGATTTCGCTCGAGCGCGGGCCGTTCGAAGTCGTTCTGTTCTACACGGCTCTGGCCTGTGCAGTGGCCGCCATGATCCTCGTACACCGGTTTCTCGGCTCGCCGATTGGCAACCACCTGCGGGCGATCAAGTCCAACGAAGTCCGGCTAGAGTATCTGGGGATATCGCCCCGACACGTTTTGCTGACGGGATATGTTGTTTCGGCGGCGTTGTGTGGCCTCGGCGGTTCCTTGATGGCAGTGACCCAAGGCGTGGTGACGCCGGAATACGCATGGTGGGTACGGTCCGGCGAATTTGTTTTCATCGCGATCCTTGGCGGATCGGGATCGGTGGGCGGCGCGTTTGTCGGGGCGTTGGTCTACGAAGGTGTGCGCACCTATGCGGCCGCGTTTGCCTCTGATGTCTGGCAACTGATCCTCGGGAGCGTCCTGCTGATTGTCATTCTGTTCGCGCCAAAGGGTCTGATGGGCTTTGTGCGTCTGCCAAAGGCCAGCCAGCCCGATAACCCAACCCCGATGACAACCAAGGAGGTCACCAGCAAATGACCGATACTGTGCTTATGGATGTACAAGGGCTAGAGCTGTCCTTCGGTGGAGTGGTCGTGGCTGCGGGGATTAATTTCCAGATCTACGAAGGACGGAACCTTGCTATTATCGGCCCGAACGGCGCTGGCAAGACGACGTTCCTGAACATCTGCACCGGATATCTGACGCCCACAGCGGGCCAGATCATGTACAATGGCCGCAACGTCGTCGGTATCGCACCGCGCAAGCTCGTGAAACAGGGCGTTGCGCGGGCCTTCCAGATTCCGCAACTGTTTGCAGAGCATTCTGTCCGCGAGAACATTCTGATGGCGGTGTCTGCGGCGGCGCACAGGGCGGCGCCCCTGACAGCAATGGCCGCAATTCCCGAGGCGGATGAGGCCGAGCGGATTCTGAACATGTTGAAATGCGCCCATATCGCGGACCGGCTCGTTCAGGAGCTGCCCGAGGGGCAGCGCAAATTGATCGACATCGGTATGGCGCTAGCCCTGAAGCCCAAGCTTTTGTTTTTGGACGAGCCGACCTCGGGTGTCGCCTCGACCGAGAAGTTCGCCATTCTGGAAATCATCGCGGACGCATTGGCGCAGGAAAAGGTGACTTCGGTCTTTGTCGAACATGACGAGGGGATCGTTGAACGCTTTGCCGACGAAGTGGCCGTGTGGAACCGCGGAGAAGTCCTGTTCCGGGGCACTCCGCAGGATATTCTGAGCCATCCGGATGTGATCCGCGATGTGATGGGAGGGCACGCCTGATGCTCGAGTTTGAAAATGTCACTGTCAGCTTGGGCGGTGTCCGTATTCTGCGCGAGGTCTCGTTCCGCATCGCGCAATCCGACACCATCGCGCTGATCGGTGCGAATGGCGCGGGCAAAACCACGACCCTGCGCACTGTGATGGGGCATGTGAAATCGACCGGCATGATCCGGTTCGATGGCCAGCCCCTGTCCCAAGTGCCACCGGCCAAGCGCGCAGGTCTGGGAATTGGGTACGCGCCCGAGGACCGGAAGCTGTTTTCGGCCTTCACAGTGGAAGAGAATATCCGTTTGCCCGGACAGGTCGCACGCTTGTCTGGCCCCGAGATGGAGCGATCCTTGGGGCGGGTCTATGAAATCTTGCCCGAGCTGAAGGACATGGCGGGCCGGCCCGCGGGCAGTGTCTCTGGCGGGCAGGGTAAAATGGTTGCCTTGGGGCGGGCTCTGATGATCGGCAAACGTCTGATTATGCTGGACGAGCCGTTTCAGGGCCTCGCTGCGGCATTGGCCCGCCGATATGCCGAGGCCCTTCGCGCGCTGCGGGACAGAGACCCCGAAGTGACTTTGATCATCACAGAGTCCAATCCCGCGCTTCTGGAGAAGTTCACCGAGAATGCGCTGGTGATCGAAAGGGGCGAAGTCACCCCCAGAGCATTGAAGGCCCGCCCTGCCGTAAGTGCCTGAACGCGCTACGCGCTCCCCTTTGCTATGGCGTGACGGGGGGCGCTTTTATAGGCCAACCAAGTTGTAACTCCGATGATCGAATTATCCCATATCGACCACATTGTCCTGACGGTCCGCGACATCGAACGCACCTGTGCGTTCTATCAGCAGGTGCTCGGCTGCGACGTCGTCACCTTTGGGAAAGGGCGCGTGGCACTGGAATTTGGTGTCCAGAAAATCAACCTGCACCAGTCCGGAAAAGAGTTTGAGCCCAAAGCCGAGTGTCCCACAGCAGGGTCAGCAGACCTGTGTTTTATCGTGCGCACCCCCTTCGACGAGGTTCTCAGCATTCTGGATACTTTCAGAGTCGCGGTCGAAGCAGGTCCGGTCGAACGCACAGGTGCGAACGGCCCGATCACCTCGATTTATGTGCGCGATCCCGATCGTAATCTCATTGAATTGTCGCGTTACCACCTATCCACCATCTGACATGGTGAAGGGGCTTCAGATGATCTTGCCCTGCCAGATTCCCCGCTGCACAAGTTCACGAATGATCCTAAGGGTGACGTCCTCGACCGTGCGGCTGGCGCGGGTGGTGACGCGCTCGTTGTGGCGGACCAGCTGCACGGGGCGTGTCAGCACAGGATCGACGATCCGTGTTTGCAGCAACTCGCCCCTTGCGACCTGTGCCTGAGTGGCCGCCGGAGCAAAGATCGCATAGCCGGACCCGCGCGCGACCAGTTCGATAATTTGGCGCATGGCGTCCATCTCGATCACGACGTTCAGATCAACACCTTCCTCTACCTCATAGCGGCGAATTGTGCTGCGTAAACCGCTGGTTGGCAGGATCATGTCGACTTCGGCGAGCCTCTTGAAACTGATAGGCTCGTCCGGCGATGTGTCAAAGGGCCAAGCGTCCGGCGCAGAGTAGAAAAACAGCTCTTCGTCGATGACGTGGGTGCCCTCGTATCTCTCGATCTCGGGCATATCGTAGATCAGAGCCATGTCCACAGTCCCGTCGTCCAGCCACGGGGTGAGATAACCGCTGATGGCCTCGACCACCTTGAGGCGCAGATCCGGATATTCGTGCCGGATCGTCTCGGCCAAGGGCACCGACAGCACCATCGAAGCCGAGGGCGGCATTCCGAATGACACAGTGCCCCGTACAGTATCGCTCATTTCGCGCATGTCCTGAACACACCGGTCAACGTCTGCACAGATCCGGCGCGCGTGACTGTAGAGCGTTTGGCCCTCTTCGGTCAGCTTGATCCCTCTGGGGGACCGGTCCAGCAGGCGGACGCCAAGCTCTTCTTCCATCTTTTGCACGTTTTGGGACAAAGACGGCTGCGCGATCCCCAGAATCTGAGAGGCCACAGAAAGCGAGGGCGCTTCGGCGATCACCAGAAAGTATTTCAGACTGCGTATGTCCATCTGGTGTCCCCACGCCTGCCGGGTGCCAATGACTTTTGCCCCGTGGCACCCAAGCTCCAACAAACTACAATTAAAACGAACGCGGCAAGCCTAGCACATGTTCGGCAATATGGCTGAGGATCAAATTCGTCGAAATGGGCGCGACTTGATAGAGGCGCGTCTCACGGAACTTGCGTTCGACATCATATTCGCACGCAAACCCGAAGCCACCGTGAAACTGGATACAGGCGTTTGCCGCCTCCCAACTGGCTTTGGCAGCCAGATACTTGGCCATGTTTGCCTCTGCTCCGCAATTCTGGCCTGCGTCATACAAAGCGCTGGCTTTGCGGCGCATCAGATCGGCGGCTTCGATTTCGATAAAGGCTTCGGCGATCGGGAATTGCACGCCCTGGTTCTGTCCGATGGGGCGGCCGAACACGGATCGTTCGGAGGTGTATTTCACAACACGGTCGGTGAACCAGTAGCCGTCTCCAATACACTCCGCTGCGATCAGGGTGCGCTCGGCGTTCAGGCCGGTCAGGATGTATTTGAAGCCTTTGCCCTCTTCTCCGATCAGGTTCTCTTCGGGGATTTCCAGATTGTCAAAGAACAGCTCGTTGGTTTCGTGGTTCACCATGTTGGCAATGGGCTGCACGCTCATGCCCGATTTCATGGCCTCTTTGATATCCACGAGGAAAATCGACATGCCTTCGGACTTCTTTTTGCAGTCCGCCAGCGGCGTCGTTCGCGCCAACAAGATCATCAGGTCGGAATGCTGGACACGGCTGATCCAGACCTTCTGTCCGTTGATGACGTAGCGGTCCCCTTTCTTGACTGCAGTCGTCTTGAGCTGCGTCGTATCGGTGCCGGTCGTCGGCTCTGTCACGGCCATGGATTGCAACCGCAACTCGCCCGTTGCCAGTTTCGGCAGAATGCGTTGGCGTTGCTCCTCCGAGCCGTGCCGCACGAGGGTGTTCATATTGTACATCTGGCCGTGACACGCTCCGGAGTTTCCCCCTGCACGGTTGATTTCCTCCATGATGACCGAGGCCTCGTCCAGCCCCAGACCAGAGCCGCCATATTCCTCGGGGATCAGCGCGGCCATCCAGCCAGCTTTGGTGAGGGCATCGACGAAAACTTCGGGGTAGGCGCGTTCTTCGTCGATCTTCCGGTGATATTCGTCGGGAAACCCGGCGCATAGGGAACGGATCGCTTCGCGAATATCCTGATGTTCGTCGGTGCGATGCTGATACATGAAAAGGGCTCCTCGGTTTCACGTCTGGCATGCGCAGTTGTTATGGTCTGGTGGTTATAGGGCAAATATAAATTACGTATCTCTGTTATAGGTGGGGCCTATGACATTGGTTTCCGTTCGGGTTTGATCTGTTCAGGCGTTTCTCGCCGCGACGTGATGGAGCAATCACTCCGATGAGCAACGGGCGTTCAGGGCCCGTTGCAGGATCACCGGTGCAAAGGGCAAGCTCGCGGCATCTTTGATTTCGGTGCGTTCTGAGCCTAAGCACCCAGACCTTCGGCCTCCCGAAACTCTGTGGCAAGGGTGGCGACCAGCTCTGCGGCGGGCATTGAACGCGCTTTGGGGGCGCCTTGGCCAGCCCACTGCGCTCCGAACCCGCTGTTGCCTGCGGATTTGGCGGCAGCATTCAGGGATTTCAGCGCGTCGTAGGCGGTGGGATAGGGGGGGATGGGGATGGATTGCGCCTCTGCCCATGTGGTGAACCCATTGACCAGACAGCGGGCAGGGCGGCCAGACAGCGCGGGGGTCATCACCGTTCCGGTCTGTCCGGCATCTGCAAGCGCCGCACGGTAGCCCGCATCCGCCGCGCTTTCGTCGCATCCGACAAAAGCAGTCCCCATCTGGACAGCGGCCGCGCCCCATCCCAGTGCCTTGTGGATGTCGGTGCCGTCCATAATCCCGCCAGCGGCAATCACCGGCAAATCAATGTCAGAGACCAGAAGGCGGGTTAGCGTTTCGGTGTCCATCTGTAGATTATCGGCGTCTGGATCAAAGACTCCCCGATGGCCGCCAGCCTCGAACCCTTGGGCGACGATCGCGTCAATGCCTGCCTTCCGGGCTGCGCGGGCTTCGGGCAGGTTGGTGGCGGTTGCAAGCAGCCTGCAACCGGCATTTTTCAGAGCGTCGATCCGGTCTTGGTCCGGCAATCCGAAGTGAAAGCTGACCACGGGCGGCGCATGCTGCAAAAGCACCTGTAGCATCGCGTCGTCATTGGCAAAGCTCTGATAGATGACACGCAATTCCTGCGGCGGGGCCGCGCCGAAACGGGCGAACAAGGGGGCCATCGCGGCACACCACTCGGTTGCGGCATCGGGGTCTGGAACAGGATCCCGATGGACAAAGAGATTGACGTTGAACGCCTTGGTCGTGGCATCCTGTAGGGCGCTGATCATCTGGTGGGCGTCGGCGGCTGTACTGGCGCCAACGCCGATGGACCCCAGTGCACCTGCGTTGCTGACCTCTGCCGCCAGTGCGGGGGTGGCGACCCCCGCCATGGGCGCCTGTATCAACGGTAGCGAGAGGCCGAGGTCAGTCAGAAATGTCATTCACAAGCCTCGCCTGTCGCTGATGTCACTGTGTTACCCATCACCTTAGCAGCCAAAACAGTGTTGCCTAGGTCAGCGCCCGACATAGCGGGCCGGACTGTCCCCCGTGACCCCTTTGAACATCGCGATAAAGGCCGAGGCCGTCGCGTATCCCAGATCAAGCGCCACCGCCTCGACGCTCTGACCGTCTTGCATCATGGCCACGGCACGGACGACCCGCAGACGGTTGCGCCAATCTGTCAGGGACATCCCTAGATCGCGGGTGCACCGGCGCACCAGGGTCCGTTCGCTCAGGCCAAAGGCGCGGGCCAGCGCGGCGGTGCTGCGCCGGTCCGAAGGGCAGTCGTGCAGGGCCGCCAGCAGGCGTCGCAACGCAGGGTCATCGCTATCGGGCAGGAAACTGTCCCCTGCTGGACAACAGGCCAGCTGATCGACCATGACCCGCAGCAAGCGGTCCTGCTGCGGCGTGCCCTCGTAACGGCTTGTCTCGAGGGTATCGAGGATTGCGCGCACCAAGGGCGTCACTTGCAGGGACGCGGGCCGTTCGGGCATCGCGCTGCATAATTCCATGTCGATGTAGAACGAGATGTGCACCGACGCCCGCCGGTTGTACCCCACCTGATCAAAGCCCGCCGGAATCCAGAACCCCATGTGCGGGGGCGCCACCAGCACTTGGCCGCCGGTGCGCAATTCGGTGATCCCGCTGTAGGAATAGACGAACTCGCCCCACTTGTGACGCAGCAGGGGATAGGTGCTGTTGTCGGGCATCTGTTCGACCCTGAACCAGACGGGCGCAGGCAAGGTCTTGAGGTCGGGGGATTGGCGCAGACAGGGCGGATTCATCTTTGGCGGGATCGCGGTATGGGGTGGCGTCATCTCGATATATGCCAGATCAGCGCCAGACGTAAAAGAGGCCAAGACGACAACCCTTGGTGAGATTCATGAAACGACCGATCGACCTGACGGCCCTTGGGCTGATGACCTTTCTTTGCCTGATGTGGGGTCTACAGCAAAGCGCGATGAAGCTGGCAGCACCGGCCTTTGACCCCATGCTGCAGATCGGGATCAGGTCGTCCATCGCGGCGATCTTGGTGTTCAGCCTGAGCCGGTTTGCCTTCCGGAATCGCTGGGAAAAGGGGCTGTTTTTCGGGCCGGGGATGCTGGCAGGCGGGCTGTTCGCCGCGGAATTCTTGCTGGTGGCAGAGGGGCTGCACTGGACGACGGCCTCTCATATGGCGGTGTTTCTTTATACCGCGCCGATCTTTGCCGCGATCGGGCTGCATCTGGCCCAAGAAGACGAGCGCCTCTCGCCGTTCCAGTGGGGTGGTGTGGCTGTGACATTTGCCGGAGTCGCCGCGATTTTCCTGCTGCCCGAGTTGCAGGGCGGCGCTGGGATGAGCGCCTCGATGCTGATCGGTGATCTGTTGGGGCTGGCTGCGGGGCTGAGTTGGGGTCTGACCACGGTGGTCATCCGCACCTCGCGTCTGGCTAATGCCCCCGCCGCTCAGACCCTGAGCTATCAGTTGGTGATCGCAGGCATCGCGGCATTGGTGTTTTGCGCGCTGACGGGCCGGATGCAGGTTGATCCGCGCCCCGCCGATCTGGTGAATCTGGGGCTTCAGGCAACGCTGCTGTGCACCGTCAGCTTTCTGATCTGGTTCCGGCTCTTGCAGATCTATCCGTCCTCGCGGCTGGGAGTCCTGAGCTTTATGACCCCTGTGTTCGGGGTCGCGGCGGGGGCGATCCTGTTGGATGAGCCGCTTAGCCCAGAGTTTCTACTGGGTGGGGCGCTGGTTCTGACGGGGATGATCATGGTCCAGGCCCAGGATTTGCTGACGGCCCGAGCCCGCCGCGCTGCGTGCTGCCTGCCTGATTGCGCCCCTACGGCTGAATAGAGCCGAGCCAGGCGCTGGGGCTGGTGCCCACCACGCGCAGGAACTCCCGGTTAAAGTTCGACTTGGTGTTGAACCCCGACAGTAGCATCGCGCCTGTGACCGTTTCGCCGCGCAGCATGGCGGCCTGCGCGGCCGCGATCCGGGCCTGGTTCACGAAGCGCGAGACATTCCCGCCCGTCGCCAGATTGATGGTCGAGGACAGGGCCTTTGCAGGTACCCCCAGTTTTCGCGCCAGTCGGGATAGGGTCAGATCGGGGTCCAGATAGGGCTGATAGTCGGTCATGTAGGCTTGGACTCTGGCCCAGAGTTCCGCATCAGGCTCGGGCTGCTCTGTGGGTTCAGGGGGGGTGGCGTCCTGCTGTGTTTGCACGTGTGGCGAGGCACCGAGTACCCCGATCACCAGAAAATTGCCGACCGAAAAGATGCTGATGATCCACGGGCGCAGGGCCGGATACCCCGCGATTTGCGTGCCCAAGATCAAGGCGTCGCTCAGAGCTGATGCGATCAGTGCGCCGCCGATCACGACCCAGATCCGCGCGGGCAGATCGCCGCTGGACAGAAGCGTGTCGGGTTGGGTGTCCGCGCCCGATCTGGCTGCCATCAGGATCATGACGCCATAGCCTGCAAACAGCAGCGGGAGGAGGATATCGAGCATCGCCGGTGCGACGGCAACCGCCGCGATCACAGTCACCGGTCCAATGGCATGGACCCAGTCCGACCGTTTTGCCCGCCCTTGGTATGCGAACCAAGCGACCGGCGGGATGAACGAAGCGAACACCGGCTGCACTTGCCGCATGCCCCACACGCCGTAGTGTTGGCTCAGCGCGACAACCAGCGACTGCACCGCGCACAGGCCAAGCAGCACCACCATCAATCCGGCCCGCGTTTGCCTATGCCAGAGCCGGAAGCTCGCGAAAGCCAGCACGCAGGCCACAAAGACAGGAATGGGAAAGGTAGGCATGACAGAAACACTCTAGGGTTGAACGGACGCTAGTCCTAGAACCGGATCATGTCGACCTAAATCCGGATTTAGGACGCCAGAAGAAAGGCTTGGGCCCATACCAGAGACAGTTCCAACCTTTTCGGAGAAATGAAAATGACCCGTTTCAGTGCCCTCGCAGTCCTTGCTTTGACCACCACCGCTGCCCACGCAGACACCGCTGGTTTGCAGATCGCCGAGGTCTTTATGCCTCATCACGACAAAGCCACCCGCGTGGCGATCTGGTATCCCGCTGGATCGGCGGCAGAGACCACCGTTTACGCGGACAATCCCGTGTTTCAGGGGGTCGAAGCGGCGATGGATGCCACCGCCGCGCAGGGTGAATTCCCCGTCGTGCTCTTCAGTCACGGAATGGGCGGGACGGACCGCGCCCAAGCGTGGCTCGGGGCGGCATTGGCAGAGCGCGGGGTCATCACGGTGTTGGTGAACCACCCGAACACCACTTGGGGAGACTTTGACATGACCAAAGGCGTTGCGCACTGGACCCGTGCGCAGGACATGACGACCGCGCTGGATTGGCTCTTGGCGCAGCCCGATCTGGCGGCTCATGTAGATCTGTCCCGAGTGATGGCCGCCGGGTTTTCCTATGGCGGTTGGACGGCCTTGTCGCTTGGGGGGATGACGGGCAATCACGCCGGTCTGGTGCAAGCCTGCGAGGCCTATCCCCAGATGGAGGCCTGCCCGGTGATGATGTCCGACGAGGTGAACCTGCAAGGGATCGACCCCGCCAAGTGGAATGCCAGCTACGCCGACACCCGCGTGACCGAGGTTGTTGCGATTGATCCGGGGTTTGTCTGGGGGCTGGCGCCGACGGATGTGACGGGTTTGCTGCCAGACACGCTGATGATCGGGTTTGGCGGGGCTCAGGACAGGATGCTGGCCACAAACTTTGATCAAAGCGGTCTGGCCGCGCTGATGGGGGAACGCGAGGTCGTGCAGATCGACCCCGCCTATCATTTCACCGCGATGCCCCTGTGCAAAGCCGAAGGCGAGGCCATTCTCGCTGCGGACAAGGATGACCCCGTTTGCACCGACCCTGCGGGTTCCGATCGTGCGGCGATCCATGGGCGGATCGTCGAACTGATCGCGGGCGCTTTGGGCAAGTGACCCTGATCAGGGCCACAGCATCCAGATGTAGCCGCCATAGCCTGCCAGAAGGATCGCGCCTTCGCGCCGACCAACCCGCAGGCCGGTGGCCGCAAAGACGAGCAGCAAAAGGGATACGCCGACCATCACGGGCGCGTCAAAGCGGATGATCTCGGGCGGGACATAGGACGGTGCAATCAGCGCAGTCGTCCCGCCAATTCCGAGGATGTTGTAGATGTTGGACCCGACCACGTTGCCAAAGGCCACGTCGCCCTGACGCTTCAGCGCCGCGATGACAGAGGTTACAAGTTCCGGCATCGACGTGCCGACGGCCACGATGGTCAGCCCGATGATGGTCTCTGAAACGCCAAACCCCCGAGCCAGCGCCACCGCGCCGTTCACCAGAAATGACCCGCCCGCGACCACCAACAGCAAACCGCCAAGAGCAATGAGCAGCGAAGACGCCATCCCCTTGGACGCAGAATTGCCGAGGCTGGGGTCCACACCCATCAACGCCTCGCTCTTGTCATGGATGGCACCCTCAGCGGCGGTGTTCCGTTCCTGATAGATCACGAACCAGATGTACCCGATCAGTAACCCGACCAAAACCGCGCCGACGATCCGGTCCATGGGCATGACCCACGCCAGACCGGTAAAGGCGGCTGCTACGGCCAGCATGACAACCGCATCGCGCCGCAATGCCGAACGCGCGACGACAATCGGGCAGATCACAGCCGAAACCCCTGCGATCAGGAGGATGTTGGCAATGTTGGAGCCTACGATGTTTCCGAATGCAATTCCGGGTGATCCGTTCAAACCGGCCTGCACCGAAGTCACCAGCTCTGGCATCGACGTGCCGAACCCGACCAGCGTCAGGCCGATCACCAGTGGGGAAATCCCGATCCGCTCTGCGGCCTGAACAGCGCCGCGGACGAGCAATTCGCCCCCCGCAACAAGTAGAATAAGCCCGCCAAGCAGGGGTAGCCAAGTGTCCATAATCGTCGTCATTCCTTGAGTGCGGTCTATCCGCTCTGGCTTAGATGGAGCGGTCCGAAACGGTCTGCAAGGTGTGCACGTCGCATTATTCTACGGGCCATGCCAGTCCACAAAACGTAGAACAATCAGGCGAAAACTTGCATTCCCCCTGGAATTTTCGGATAGGGCAGGCAGCCAAGGCCACGCCGGAAACCGAAAGCCGATTGCCACGATGACACAGACCGACCTGCTCACGACCGATTGTTCGAAATGCGCGGCGCTCTGCTGTCTGGTTCTGGCCTTCGACAAGGGCGAGGATTTCGCCTTTAACAAGAACCCCTGCGAGCCTTGCCGGAATTTGTCGGATCACAGCTGTTCGATCCATGATCGTCTCTTGGAAGAGGGGTTTCGCGGGTGCGTGGCCTACGATTGCCTCGGCGCGGGGAACCGTGTGATCCAGGAGGTGTTCGGCGGGAAATCATGGCGGCAGGAACCGCGCCTGATGCGCGTGATGATGGAAGCCTTCTCCGGTATGCGAGAGGTCCACAAACGCATTGATCTGCTACGCGCCGCCGAAACCCTGCCTCTCAGCGACCGCGACGAGCAATCCCGCCGCGGCTATCTGGAACGTCTGGAAAACAAACGCTGGAGCGGCACCGAGCTGAACGATTTCGAAGTCGATCTCGCTCTCGGGATCGACCTCTTCTTTCACGGGATCAGGGACTACCTGCCGGTGTCATTCTTTGATCAGGGCTGAACCTGCGGGGGCGGATCGCCCCTAAAACGCAGGCACATGTTCCATAATCTTGGACGTGAGTTTGCGTGCGCCGGTGAGGGATAGGTGATCGTCATCGAAATATAGAATCTCTCCGTCCGCCGCGTTCCAGCAACGCTCTTCATCGCAAAGGACATCTGCCGGACGCACATGAGAGATGTTCGGGCCCGTGATCGCCGACAGAAGCGTCTCGGCCTTCTGGGCCCGATCTTCGAAAACAGAGCGTGAGGTGGTGATTTCAGGCTCTTCTAGGCCGTTGTAGAAGGCCAGCTTTGCAGCGCGTTTGGGTACGGTCCATCCGGCCTCGGGGGTGGGATGGACGATGATGAGATGCTCGCTCGCGGCACTCAACTGGTCAAAGCTCTCGAGAAGGGCAGCTTTGCGGATTGCGGCCAGCGTATCCAAATCTTCCGGGCTTGAGAGAGCGGATAGTTCGAATGTTTGTTGGGGTTCGTATTGGGAGAATTCCTTGCCGCCTTCGCGATTGTCGAATTTCTCGCGCGAGAAAAACAATTGCCAACGCGAGGCGACGACTGTGAGGTCTGGCTGCTCTTGTTGTAGATACTCCAGATTTTTCGCGAAAATCTCGCTGCAATCCATCTGGTCCAGTGACAAACCAAGGACAGGCTGACAACGGGCAACCGTCAGCTGCGTTACATGCCAGCCCTCCCGCTCGAGAGCTTTGCGAAGTGGCTGCGAGATTGCCGCTGCGTGACTGTCGCCCAAGATTACGGCTGTCCGGCCTTCTTCGTTTATGGCGCTGATGCACTTGGGGTTCGGGGGAAATCTGTAGCCAGTTCTGTCAGAGTAACTTTGTAGCAGGCATATCTCTCTGTTCGGGCTGAAATCGTCGGCCGCCGCGAGCTGATTTGTCACCCTCTCTGGCACGCGCCACGGTGCGCCGTTGATGACGTGCAGGGATGCGCCAATCCCGAAGATCGCGATCAATGTGATGGCTGCACCGGTCAGCAGACCGGTTTGGCTGGGGAGGATCGGTTTGGGGCGATCGCGACCGGTGCGGAAGGGCGCTTCGACGTATTTCCAGCTGAGGGTCGCTAGGACGAGTGCAAGCACTGCCAAAGAGAGCATCAGATAAATCGATGGCTGTCCGATGGAGCGGATCCGTGCAAAGGCAAAAAGCGGTTGATGCCAAAGGTACGCCGAATAGCTGACCAGACCGATAAACACGACAGGCCGCAAGGACAGCAATCGCGCGACATGTGTGGTTTCTCTGGCATAGAGGATGATCAAAGCCGATCCGCCAACAGGAATGAGTGTCCAGATCGAAGGGTGCGGTGTGTTTTTGTCGAACAGGACATAGCTGGCGATCAGCAGTGCTAGTCCGCTCGCGGCGAGGGCTTCGTTTGCCTTCGGCGTTTTCCAGTTCAGTGCGAATGCACAAAGACCGCCCGCCATGAGTTCCCATGTGCGGGATGGCAAAAGATAAAAGCCAGCCTCGGGCGCTTGGCTAGAGGTGTATTGCGCCAGAGCAAGGCTGGCGACAAACAGGAAGAGGATACAGCCCAACACAGCGCGCCGCCCGAATTTCCAAACCAAGGCAAGGAATGGAGGGAAAAGGATGTAATATTGCTCCTCGACGGCCAGTGACCACGTATGGACCAAAGGCTTCAACTCATTCCATTCGGCGAAATAGTCTGTTTCCTGCCAGAAGAGAAAGTTGGAAGCAAAGAGCGCGGTTGCGACGATGCTCTGCCCGAAATCACGAAGATCGGTCGGAAACATCCACATCCAGGCAAACGGCAAACATGCCAGAATAACTACAGTGAGTGCGGGGAGAATGCGCCGCGCACGACGCTCGTAGAATTTTAAGATTGAGTATTGGCCACCTTCTATCTCCGTGAGGAGAATGGAGGTAATCAAGTAACCTGAAATGACAAAGAAAATATCAACGCCGATGTATCCGCCACTCAGGCCATTTACACCAGCATGGTAAAAGATAACGGGTAAAACTGCAAAAGCCCGTAGTCCATCTATTTCGGATCGATATTTCATATCTTGATTCCTGAAATGACGATTTGGGAGAATGTGTGGATACTGTAGGCAGCGTTCTTCTTATTATGCAAATTTTAGTAAATTAAATTTTGGGTGCTGTGCGAATATGGGGTCCCGTTGTGTATTGATTGTGCGACTTGCATTTTTGCATTGAATTGATTCAATTTCGTGTAGGCACTGCACACAAAAAGAACCGCCGGTAAAAGGCGGTTCCCGTTTGGCTGCATGGCTTCCTTCTGCAAGGAGGCGATTTGGGGCAGGGAATTTCTCTGGTTCTAATGCGCGGCCGAATAATCAATCCCGAGGGCCGCAACGATTTTGTCGAGCGCGCTGAGCATGGACAGAGAGGCCTCTGGCGGGCGGGCTGGCGTTTCCAAGCGGCCTGCACTGATGCATCGGGCGACCTCGGCGGCCTCGTAGTATAGTCCTTCGAAATGGCGACCGACGGGTTCGTCGTAGGACAAAACCGTCGTCCCATCCGCAGAGATGACCTGGAACGGCCCGGGAAGGTTGAATTCACTGCCAAAGCGGATTGTGCCCTTGGTCCCCACCACAACCGCATTCGTCGGGGTAAAGCCGTAGAGGGTCGTGGCCATGTTCGCCAGATTGCCCTTTCCGTCAGACAGAACGGCCGAAATTTGCCCGTGCACGCCGCTATGATCCATCTGCTTGAAGCCCGTGACCTGTTCCGGCACCCCCATCAGTTTGGTGATGAGCGACAGCGGATAGGTCCCCAGATCCAGCAGTGGCCCACCTGCCAGCGCGGGATCGAATATCCGGTGATCACGGGTGAAGTATTCGCCGTACTCCGTGTGAACGGACTTGATCTCTCCCAGAATGCCGCTGTCCAGAACCTGCTGAAGCACATCGAACTTGGGCAGGAAGTAGGTCCATAGGGCCTCGGCCAGAAAGAGGCCCTTGGCGCGGGCCAAACCCACCAATTCCGCGCCTTGGGCGTGGGTCATCGCCATCGGCTTTTCGATGAACACATGCTTGCCCGCCTCAAGCGCCAGTTTGGCATGGGCAAAGTGCAGGTTGTGGGGCGTGGCCACATAGATCACGTCCAGATCGGGATCGGCCACCAGTGCCTCATAGCTGCCGTGGGCGGAGGGGATATCCCACGTCTTGGCAAATGCGTCGGCTTTGCCAAGACTGCGTGATCCGACCGCCTGAAACACCTGCCGCGTATGGGCGCGGGTGCTGCGGATGAACTGTTCCGAGATCCAGCCCGACCCCAGAATACCCCAGCGCAGGGCCGGGGCCTCCATCGGATCGGGAATGCGGGACGTGGGCAACTGATCGGGAAAGCCCATCACACGGTTTCCCACGTGCGGCTGGCCAATGAGCGTTCCATCGCGTCGATGATCCGCTGGTTTTCCAGCCCGAATGCAAAGTTCGGATAGCAGTCATCGGCGGCATAAAGACCGGTGATCAGATCGCGCACCTCGATCACCTTCACGTCGAAATAGCCAAGGCCACCGCCCGCGAAATCAAACGGGAAGAAGGCCGAGAACTGCGGCACCTGCGATCCGGCCAGCAGGGTCTTGAACCCGCGATCCGGCTTTTCATCGTTAAAGCGCGAGACTTTAAGCTCGTTGAACCGCTCGCCATCCATCAGGATGGTGCCTTCGGTGCCCGAGACCTCCCAGTAGACGCCAAAGACCTTACCGGCCGAGACGCGGCTGGCCTCGATCGTGCCGCCTGCGCCGTTGGCAAAGCGCACCATCGTCTGGATCTGGTCTTCGTTCTCCACGGCGCGACGCTCGGCGTTGGCATCGGCCTTGGCGCTGTAGTTGGCCGCGCCCGCGGTGACTGGGCGGGTGGGGAAATAGGTCTGTGTTTGCGCCACGGTTTCGGCAACCGGTCCCATCAGATACTGCGCGACCGAGATCACATGGCTGCCCAAATCTCCCAAAGCGCCCGATCCGGCCTCTTTACGGGTGCAGCGCCATGAGAACGGCAGGTCGGGATCGTTGAAGAACCCCTGATCGAACCAACCACGAAAGCGCATGGGCGTGCCGATCTGGCCGCTGTCGATGATCTGTTTGGCCAGCATCGCCGCAGGGGTTTTGACGTTGTTAAACGCCACCATCGTCTTGACGCCCTTGGCCTTGGCGGCGGCGGTCATCTGTTCGGCTTCATTCACGGTGACGGCCAGCGGCTTTTCGCAGTAGACGTGCTTGCCCGCGGCAATCGCCGCCATTGCCATGTCGAAATGCATCATGTTGGGCGAGGTAATATCCACGACATCCACATCGGGATCATTGACCAAGGCGCGCCAGTCGCCGGTGGATTTCTCGAACCCGAAACGGGCGGCGGCATCGGCGGCCAGCGCCTGGGACGCGTCGGCCAGCATGTAAAGATGCGGGATCGCTGGCAGGTCTTTGTACAGCATCGCCGCGCGGCGGAAGGCATCGGCGTGTGCCTGTCCCATAAAGCCCGACCCGATCAGGCCGATGTTCATACGTTGTGTCATGGGTTGGTTCCTTTATTGGCCCTGAAACAGGGTCCGAAGTGTCTGGTGGGCACGCATCACCGCCGGCAGGGGCGGGGCGATTTGCGGGTCTTGTTCGGCCTCGACGATCAGCCAGCCCTGATAGCTGCCGGACTGGACGAAGTCCTTGATGGGGGTGAAATCCACGCAGCCATCACCGGGGACGGTGAACATGCCCGCGCGGACGGAATCGTTGAAACTGGAGTCATTGCGACGGACATCGGCCATCACATCGGCCCGCATGTCCTTCAGGTGAATATGGTTGATCCGGTCGCCAAAGCGGTCAATCAGGCGGGCATAGTCAAAGCCCCCCGCCGCCGCGTGGCCCGTATCCAGCAGCAACCCAAGGCGGCGGCCCGCGCGGTCAAACAGGCGGCTGACCTCATCCAAAGTCTCGCAGACCATCATCAGGTGGTGGTGATAGGCTAATTTCAGGCCGAATTCGCCCGCCAGCCACGCGCCGTATTCGCTCAGGCGGTCGGCGTAATCGCGGGCCTCGTCAGGGCTCATGGTCAGGCGGGTGGACATGGGCGCGTCCAAAGGCGCGTCCCCTGCCATCATCGCAACTTCGCCGTAGACCATCACGTCACAGCCCATCGCCTGCAACAGCGCGGCGTGTTCCCGTGTGGCGGCGCATTCCACTTGCAGATCGCGGCTGGCCAACTCGCCCGAGTACCAGCCCGAAGCCAGCTTCAGCCACCGCGAAGACAGCATCGGCCCCAAGGTAACCGCATCGCGGGGGAACAGACGTCCCAGTTCGACCCCCTCATATCCGGCCTTGGCGGCCTCATTCAGACAAGAGGACAAAGGGTTATCGCCCCCCAGATCGTGCAGCACGTCATTGGTCCATGACAAAGGGCTGACCCCAAGACGGACCCCATAGGGTAGAAAATCGTTAACACTCACGGGTCAGGGCCTCCAATCCTTGCCAAATTGTACTGGCTGGCCTGTCTTGGCCGAGACTATGGCGGCCTCGACCAGACGCTGTGCCTCATAGCCGTCACGGATGCCCGCCAGCGGCGGGGTGCCGTCACAGATCATGGCGACAAAGGCGGTCATCTCATCGCGGTAGGCTTGGGTGAACCGTTCGATAAAGTAGTTTTCGGGCGCGGCCTGAAGGGCACCGGCAGGGCTGGCGACCGACAGCATGGAGTGGGGCTGGTTGCCGATGGTCAGAACCTCGTTGGCGCACAGGGCCTCAAGCCGTTGATCATAGCCCATCGGACCACGGCGGCAGGCGGTGATCTGGCCCTGACGGCCCGACACTGTGGTGACAGTAACCATCAGGCTGTCGATATCTCCTGCCGCGCCGATCTCTGGACTGATCAGGCAGGCACCGACGGCATAGACCGAGGCGATCTCTTCGCGCAGGAAGAACCGCAGCATATCCGCATCGTGAATGGTGCTGTCACGGAACATCCCGCCCGAGGTTTCCACATAGCTGCGCGGCGGCGGGCTGGGGTCGCGGGACCACATGCTGAGCTGTTCAATGGGGCCGGTGACGCCGCTGTCGATCCGCTGGCGGGCAGCCAGAAAGCTGGCGTCATAGCGGCGCTGGAAGCCAAGCATACAAGGGATGCCGCTGGCCTCGACCTTTTCCACGACGGCGGCGGTCAGTGCAAAATCCAGACTGATCGGCTTCTCGCAGAACACGGCTTTGCCACTTGCGGCGGCCTGTTCCAGAAGGCCCGCGTGGGAATTGGTGCTGCTGGCGATGATGATCCCGTCGATGCTATGGTCAGCAAACACCGCTTCGGTCGAGGTGATCTCTGCACCCGTCTCGGCGGCCAAGGTCGCCCGTTGTGGGGTGTCTATAGGATCCACCAATGCCGCTAGGGTGACATCGGGATGTGCAGCCGCATTGCGTGCGTGAACACCCCCGATCCGGCCTGCGCCGAAACAAGCTAATCTCATCAGAATACTCCTCCCATGGCAAAGCCGAGGCTTCGCTTGACCATTGGAATACGGTTGCCAAAGTGCGCGGGACAGTCCCATATTTGATGAAATTTCATCAAGCAGCAGAGCAATGGGCAAGAAGATCACGGCAGCAGATGTGGCACGGGTCGCGGGGGTTTCCCCGGCGACGGTGGACCGCGTTCTGAATGCCCGCGTGGGTGTGGCCAAGGACAAAGAGGCACGTGTTCTGACCGCTGCGCGGCAGTTGCGACTGGATCGGGCGCTGGACATTCGGGCGGCGCGGACTTTGCGGGTTGCAGCGTTCTTGCAGCCGCCCGAGAACCCGTTTCACGCGGTTCTTGCGGGGGCTTTTGCGGATCAGAACAAAGGGCCAAACCCCTACAACCTGCAAACCAAGGTCTATTACGTGGGCCCTGACGACTCCCCCGCGAAAACCATCGCCAAAATCGCGCCGAACTATGACGCTGTCATCGTGAGCCAGCCCCAAGAGGCGGCACTGGCGACGACTTTAGAGAAACTGGCGGCCGAAGGTACACCTGTCATCACCCTCGCCACGCGCATTCTGGCCAAAGGGGTCAGCCACGTCGGGCCGGACGATTACCGCACGGGCCGCGTTGCCGGAGAGCTGGTGGGCCGCTGCCTCGGGCGGACGGGCGGGACGATACTGGCGATCGCGGGGCATATGTCGATGGCAGGGCAGGCCGCGCGCTATCAGGGATTTCGGGATGTCATCGCCGAGAGGTTCCCGAGGTGCAATCTGCTGCCCCTACGAGAGAGCAGGGATTCAGGATCGCGTGCAGCGGCGCTTGTAGGGGATACGTTACAGGCCCATCCCGACCTCGGGGCGATCTATAATGCCTCGGCGGGTACGATGCCGATTGCGGACTTGCTCAAGAGGCAGGGGCTCGCGGGGCAGGTCATGTTCTTCACCCATGAGTTGACTTCGGAACGCCGGTCCTTGCTGGCCGAAGGCGTGCTTGATGCCGTGCTGGATCAGGACCCGGTCAAAGAGGTGGCAATCGCACTGCACGTGGTGGCGGACGCGTTCGGGCGCAGTCCCCTGAAGGTCGAGACCACAGAACCGCCCGTCCGTATCTATTTCCGCGAGAGCCTTTAGGAATTTCGCATCACAGCCTTGATGATGCGTTCCTCCCGTCCCATGATGCATTTCACATCACTCATGAGGGCGAGGGAGTGCCATGGCAGGACGTCCGACAATCAGGGATCTGGCCCGCGCGGCTGGCGTTGGAACAGCGACCGTGGACCGCGCTTTGAACGGGCGCGGCACGGTGCGCGAGGAAACGGTGCGCAAGATCGCAGAGGCCGCCCATCGCATCGGGTATCATGCGGCCACCCTGATTGATCAGCAGATCGACGCTGCCTTGCCCGAGGTCACCTTTGGTTTTGTCCTGCACAAGGGCAAGCAGCAATTCTACCAGAATTTCGCCAAAGAGATCGAAGCCGCCTTCGCGGCGCGCACCGATGTGCGGGGCCGGTTGATCATCCGTTTTTCGGCATCCCAGTCCCCCGAAGACTTCCTGACCGAGATCAGAAAGATCGCCCCGAAGATCGATGTTCTGGGCAGCTCGGCCGTGAACCATCAGAGCATCACCCAAGAAGTCCGCCAGCTGAAAGACGCGGGAATCCCGTCGTTCGCGTTGCTGAACGACTTCGCCCAAGGCATCCGCGAGGCCTATTTGGGCCTTAATAATATGCAGGTTGGCCGCATGGCAGGGTGGATGGCGACCACAGCGGCCAAGGCTCCGGGCAAGCTGGCGGTATTTGTCGGGGGGAACCGATGGCACGGCCACGAACTGCGGGAAACCGGCTTTCGCAGCTATGTGCGGGACAGTGCGCCCGGCTATACGGTCCTCGATAGCCTTGTGAATCTGGAGACGCGGCAGCTGACATATGAGTCCACTCTGGACCTTCTGGATCGGCATAGTGATCTGCGCGGGCTTTATGTCGCCGGTGGTGGCATGGAGGGGGCGATTGCCGCCTTGCGAGAGGTCACACAGCCCAATCAGGTCGCATTGGTGGTCAACGAATTGACCGTGGACAGCCGCGCTGCATTGACCGACGGCTACGCCACGATGGTGATCTCGACTCCCCTTCAGGAGCTGTGCACCGAGATGATCGACATGATGGTCAACGCAGCCAAACACGGCAGTTCCGAGACGCCGGGCCAGAGCTTTATCCAACCGCGCGTTTACTTGCCCGAGTCCTTTGGATGATGTGATTACATCAAAATACCCGCCGGAATTACATCATAAATGATGTGTTATTCGATGGTCGGATTGACGCACCCCCACCCGATCGCCCATGGTCCGGCCATCGGCGAGGCTGCTAGCCATCGCCTGTCTGGGAGGACAATCGTTTTTGCGAAGACCCTGCCGCAGCCTGCAAAGGTCCGGCCGGAGATCCAGCCCGCACCCCGTGTGCGGGAACGATATTGTCTTGCCTGACGAAAGGAGGTCCGCACGTCATGATTGAGTGGCGTGAGGTTGCGGCAGGGCTAACGGCTTTGTCTCCGGCATTGTGAAACGTTGGTCCGCCGGAGCCAGCAAGGGAGGAAAGACATGAAAAAGACACTTCTGGCCGCTGGCCTGAGCACTCTGATGGCGACCACCGCCAGCGCCGAAACCATCGGCGTATCGATGGCACTGTTCGACGACAACTTCCTGACCGTTCTGCGCAACGGCATGATCGAAATGGCCGACGGCATGGACAACGTCGACATTCAGGTCGAGGACGCGCAGAACGACGTGGCCAAGCAGCTTGACCAGATCAACAACTTCATCGCTTCGGGCGTGGATGCTGTGATCGTGAACCCCGTGGACACTTCGGCCACGCAGGCGATGACCGCCGCTGCGGAATCCGCCGGTGTGCCGCTGGTCTATGTGAACCGCCAGCCCATCAACGTGGACAGCCTGCCCGACAACCAGGCGTTTGTGGCCTCGAACGAGATCGAGTCCGGCACGCTGGAAACCTTTGAAATCTGTAAGAACCTGCGCGCAGCGGGCAAGGGCGGCGGCGCACGCGCCTATGTCCTGATGGGCGAACTGTCGAACCAGGCCGCCGTTCAGCGTACCAAGGACGTCGAGGACATTCTGGGCACCGACATGTGCAACTTCATCGAAGTTGTGGACCAGCAGACCGCCAACTGGTCGCGCGATGAGGCACAGGATCTGATGACCAACTGGCTGTCGGCGGGCGAGCCCTTTGACGCTGTCATCGCCAACAACGACGAAATGGCCATCGGTGCCATTCAGGCGATGAAAGCGGCAGGCATCGATATGGCATCGGTCGAAGTGGGCGGCGTTGACGCGACCGCAGACGCGCTGGCAGCTATGGCCGCCGGTGATCTGGACGTGACTGTCTTCCAGAACGCAGCCGGTCAGGGCGCAGGCGCGCTGGACGCGGCGCTGAAGCTGGCGGCAGGCGAAGCGGTGGACCAGAAGGTCTACATCCCCTTCGAGCTGGTCACTCCTGCGAACCTCGCGAACTACGCCAAGTAATCAAGAACGGGGAGCCTTCGGGCATCCCCGAGACAAAAGGCAAAGCGGCGGAACAGGCGCCGCTTTGCCCCTGCGCGGGACGCACCGCGCAGCATTATCTGGGAGCAAGACATGTCGCAAAGTTCGCATGGCATCGGGGGTCTGACCTTTGATGAAAAGAAGAAAGCGCGGGCGCCGGAGTGGAACGTATTCTTCGCGCTGGTGTTGATTGTTGCAATTTTTGAAGGACTTGGCGCTGCACTGATGGGGCAGAGCCTGCTGTTCGATACCGCCGACCGGTTTGACAGCATTTTTAACGAAGCGCGTCTGAAAATCATCATCCTGCAAGTTGCGATCATCGGCATCATTGCTCTGGGGTCGACACAGGTGATTATCCTTGGCGGGATCGACCTGTCACCGGGCTCGATCGTGGGCGTCACTGCCATGATCGCCATGTCTTTCGCTCAGGTCGCTGAAATCAGCGCCGGTGTGGCGAACCCGAAACTGATGTGGGCAGGGATTGCCGATCTGCCGGTGATCGTGCCGATTGTGATTGGTCTGGCCGTGGGTATCGCGGCGGGCGCCATTAACGGCCTCTTGATCGCCTACACCCGCATTCCGCCCTTTATCGCCACCCTAGGCATGATGGTTTTCGCCCGCGGCGCTGCAAAGTGGTGGTCCAAGGGTCAGCCGATCTCTTTCCCGACTGACAGCTATGCCGCCCTTGGCGCGGGCATGATGCCGGTCTTCATCTTCATCGCCCTTGCGATCCTGTTCCACCTGATCCTCAAATACACCGTCTACGGCAAGCACACCTACGCGATTGGCTCGAACGAGCAAGCCAGCCGCATGTCGGGCATCAAGGTCGAACACCACAAAGTGCTGGTCTACACCATCGCAGGCGCACTGGCCGCTCTGGCTGCAATCGTCCTGTCGTCCAAGAACCTGACCGCTCAGGCCGGTATGGGCGTGATGTACGAACTGGACGCCATCGCCATGACCGTGATCGGGGGCGTGTCCCTGTCCGGTGGCCGAGGCTCGATCCTTGGGACTGTGCTGGGGTCGCTGATCTTCGGGGTGATTATCTCTGGTTTCACCTTCCTCAAGCTGGATGCCTACTATCAGGAAATGGTCAAAGGCATCATCATCGTCGGCGCTGTGGTCCTTGACCAGTATCGCCAGAAACGCAACGCGAGCCGGATGTAAGGGACTGATATGCTTGACTATACCAATGCGGAAGTCGTCCTTGAGACGCGCGATCTGACCAAGCACTACGGCGGCGTTCATGCGCTGGAAGGGGCGAACTTCAAGATCCACAAGGGCGAGCACGTGGCCATCATGGGCGACAACGGGGCGGGCAAATCCACCTTCGTGCGCCAGATCACAGCGGTGGAACAGCGCACCCGTGGCGACATCATCCTGAATGGT
>CAXQKF010000340.1:0-31047 GCA_964224285.1 Donghicola sp.
GTGCCTTGGCCTGTGGCATAGGCCGCCCCCAGAAGGGACAGCCAGATCACACCGTAACGCAGGATTTCCTCGGAATAGGTCGAGGGCGCGTTCAGAGCGTAGCGGCTCAGCACTTGCCACGTCAGTACCCCGACCAATGCCAGAAGGAGGGCTGCGCACAGCCCCCCGACCAGCCGATCCAGAAGATCACGCAGGTGTTTCATTTACTTGGACGGTGCCACAGCGCGGATGGCCTCGAAGACGGCGTATTTCTCGGGCTCGGCTTTCAGCTCGTCATACATCGGGGCAACGGCCGCCTGGAATTCCGAGACATCGGGATAGAGGAATTCGATCCCGAACTGCTCTTCACATTCTTTTTTGGCTGCATCGATCGAGGCACCCCAAGCAGATTTATGGAATTCCGTGGATTCCTTTGCCGCTTCCATCACGGCAGCGCGGTGTTCATCCGACAGGCGGTCCAAGGTGGCGCTGCTGATTAGCATGATGTCGGGGATGCGGGTGTGCATGTCATAGGACATGTATTTGCTGACTTCGCCGTGGCGGGCGATCGTCAGGGCGAACTCGTTGTTTTCGGCCCCGTCCAGAACGCCCTGCTGCAAGGATGTGTAGACCTCGGCCTGCGACATGGCCACGGGGGTCGCCCCCAGCATTTCCACCATCTTGATCGAGGTCGGGCTTTGCAGGACGCGGAATTTCAGACCCTTCAGGTCAGCGACTCCGTTGATGGGCTTGCTGGCGGTGTAGAAGCTGCGCGCGCCGCTGTTGTAGTAGGTCAGGCCCACGAAACCGGTGTCGCGGCTGGCTTCATAGATCGGCCCCATGATGTCCGCATCGTCCATCGCCGCATAGAAATGCTCTTCGTTATCAAAGAGGTAGGGCATCGGAAAGACGCCATAGACGGGGGTAAAGCTTTCCAGAAGGCCGCCGGACACTTTGGTCATGTCCAGACTGCCCGCCTGTACCATTTCGACCAGTTCACGCTCGCCGCCAAGCTGTCCATCGGGGAAATAGGTGACGGTTACCTCGCCGCCGGTCTTTTCCGAGACCAGTTCGCCGAACTTTTGCATCGCCTCGACGGTCGGGGTGGCGTTGCTGGCATAGGCAAAGCGCAGGGTCTCGGCCATGGCGGGGGTGACGGCGACAGTTGCGGCCAAAAAGGCCAGCATGGATAGGGGCTTATTCATTGGTTCTCTCCTCCTGAAACCAAAAAACTTCCTGAAAACGGGTTAGATGTAGGATCGTAGGAATTCCGACAGACACAGCATGGCCATCGCCTGCCCGTAGGGCATCGAGGTCAGGGGGATCTGGCGGTAGTAGTCCAGATCGCTGCCCATCGCGGTGCCAAAGGACACCTGCTGCAGCTCTCCGTCGGGGCTGATGTTGTCGATCACACCCTTCACGGCGCGTTCGGCCACGGGCAGATATTCGGCGGGCAGATAGCGTTTGCGCACAGCCTTCATCAGGCCATAGGCGAACCCAGCGGTGGCCGAAGCCTCGAGGTAGCTATCAGGGTCATCGAGCAGCGTGTGCCACAGCCCGCTGGTGTGTTGGCACCCTTTCAACGTCCGCGCCTGCCGCCCCAGCAGGGAGAGCAAGTGGCGGCGGATCGGATCATTGGGGGCAAGGTCCAGCAGCTCGATGAACTCGGGGATGGCGATGGTGATCCAGCTGTTGCCCCGCGCCCAAAGCGCACGGGCAAAGTTGTGATCCCCGTCAAAAGTCCAGCCATGATACCACAGTCCTGTCGAGTTATCAGACAAGTACTGCGCGTGGACCAAGAACTGGTATTTCGCTTCTTCGACATATTCGGGGCGGTTCAGAACCAGCCCGATCTTGGCCAGAGGCATGACACTCATCATCAGGGTGTCGTCCCACATCTGCTGGTCGTTCACGCTGTTGTAGACGATGTGTTGCAGGCCGTCTTCGCGGGTGCGGGGCATCTCGTGCATGACCCACTCGGCCCAGGTCTCCAGATAGGGCACCCAAACCGGATTGGGGTCTTGTTCATAGAGGCAGGCCAAGGTCAGGAAGGGCGCAACAGTGTTGATGTTCTTGGTCGGGGTGCCTTCGGACAAACGCGCATCAAACCAATCGGTTATGATCTTGAGCGCGTCGGGATTTCCCGTTTGCTTCCAGTAGTTCAGCAGTCCGTACAGACCAATTCCATGGGTCCATTCCCAGCCTGCCCACCCTTTGGTGTCGATGACGCGACCGTCCTCCAGACGCAGCAGAAACTCGCCGGTTTCGTCGGTGATGTTGATCAGGTTATCGGTCAGCCGGTCGATCAGTTCGATCACTCCGGCGCGGCCGATAAAACGATCTTTCTGCCGCAAAAGCGGGTGCATGGTCATGGTCAGAACTCCTCCGGAACGGCGTTGATTATTTTCGGAATGCCGTTTCGAAAATTAAGAATGCATAGTCCAAAACTAAAATCAATCCCTATCTTGTCATCGGTCTTTCTGCTAGTTGTCGTATGAATATTAGGGGGGTCGGGCGCGCAGATGGCTGTCTTGACTTGGTTTCCCAATAAAAACAGAATGCTGTTCCAGAATTTTCAGGACATCGAACATGGCTCAGAAACCACAAAAAACCGAACACGCCGCCGCTGTTCTCAAGGTCTTTGCCGTTCTCGAATCACTGGTGGATGAAAAACGCGTCGGTCTGGCTGAGCTGGCGCAGACTGCCATGACGTCGAAAACCACAGCGCACCGGTTGCTACAGACCATGATCGAGCTGGGTTATGTGGAGCAGGACCCCGAAACCGAGAAGTACAGCCTGACGCTCAAGCTGTTCTCATTGGGGGCGCGGACATTGTCGGGGCAGGCGGATCTGTTGCGGGTGGCCGATCGGGAAATGGGCAAGCTGTCCCGCGCAACGGGCGAGTCCATCAATCTGGGGGTGCTGGACGGCACCGATCACCGTGTGGCCTACATCCACAAATATGACTCGGCCTACAGCCTGTCGATGCACTCGACTTTGGGCAAACGGAACCCGATCTACAGCACTTCTCTCGGCAAGGCGCTGCTGGCGTGGCGTGATGAAGAAGAGATCAGCGAACGGCTGGACCAGATGGATCTGGTGCAACTGGCCCCGAAAACGATCACCGACAAAGAGGCGCTAAGAGTCGAACTGGCGCGCATCAAGGCCCAAGGCTACGCCGAAGAGATCGAGGAATCCGAGGCGGGGGTGCGCTGCATGGCAACACCGGTTCTGGATCACACGGGCAAGACGATCGGGGCAATTTCGATTGCTTTCCCCTTATTCCGCTTCGACGAAGCGAAAAAGCCGGAGTACATCGCGTTGTTGCGCGCAGCCGGTCAGGCCGCGTCTGCCTCGCTGGGGTACACAGGAGAGATCGGGGGCTAGACCGACGCACGCGCTGCGCATTTGGCGTGTGCCGTGGCTCACTCTGGCGCAAAGTCATGTGGGCCTGCATCCTGTTCCGGAGGCGCAGGGTAGACGGCGCGAATGCGTTGGCGGATACCCCCCCCCCAGTGTAGGGGTTTAGGTGTCGCGTCTTGCGATGCTTTTTGTAAAAGTGCTTTGAGGGTGTGAGCCTCGAACTAGTGGGGTTCTAGTCCGGGTTGGACAGCACGATCTCGCGGGCACGGTCTATATCTGGATCTCGCACACCCAGTTTTTATAGGGTTGTGGGGACATCCAACTGCTGTACCGTTGTATGGAGCTCGGTCTGGTCATCGATCGTACCGATTGCGCGGGCGATGCGCATGGCTTGGGAAGATGGGTTCATGATCCTCTTGACCGGCGACAACATCGCGCTGTTGCCGCCTTTCATCGTCACCGAGGACGCGATTGGCTTGGTGTTTGGTAAGCTGGAGGAGATACTGAAGCGGATCGACTGACCTTAGATCGACGAAAGTCGGTCGAGCGGTGTGACCTCGTGCCCCTTCGCCTCGATCGCTTCGCGTACGGTGCGCGCGATGGCAACCGCGCCGTTGGTGTCGCTGTGGATCAGGATGCACCGCGCGTCCATCATCACCGCCTTGCCCGTCACTGAAAGAAGAGCGCCGGTCTCGAGGAACTGCTCCAGCCTTGCGCGGATCGCGCCGAGGTCAGTCAGAACCGCGCCGGGCAGCTTGCGGCTTACCAGCTGGCCGCTGTCATCGATGGCGCGGTCGGCGAAGATCTTGCCGATGCGTCGCATGCCGAGCGCGTTGGCGCAGGTTTCGCCAGGGCTGTGCACCGGGACCGCCAACAGGATCCCGGGATCGAAGGCATGGAAGGCGCGGAAAATTTCCGTCATTACCTCGGGGCGCTCGCGCTCGATCATCCCGAGCGCGCCGTGGCCGCTGGCATGGCTCACCTTGATGCCGCGCTCGGCGGCGATGGCGGCCAGCGCGCCGATTTGGTAGGCCGCGAGCCGTCCCATGACCTTCGCGTCGATGTCCATCGAAACCCGACCAAAGCCCCAAAGGTCTGGCAACCCCACATGCGCGCCAAGTGCTACGCCATGCCGGGCCGCCAGCTCCGCGCAGCGATCCATGATCACTGCGTCCCCAGCGTGCATTCCGCAGGCGACATTGGCCGAGGACACGATCTCCATCATCGCGGCGTCATCGCCAAGGCTCCAGCGGCCATAGCCTTCGCCGAGGTCAGTGTTGATGTCGAATTGCATGGGGGATCTCCGGTTGCCTCGGTCCACCCCATCACGGCGAAGAGTAAGACGCTCATTCCATGTGCTTCTGGGGGCAGACCAGCACGGCATTGGGGGCAGAAGCCGCCGCTCTGACTGTATCGCGAAGCCCGATACCGAGGCGCGCGGCGGCAAGGGTATTCTGGCGCGAAGAGGCTAGGGAAAGGACATAACCATGAAACTCGACATCAATTCCGACATGGGAGAGGGCTTTGGTCGCTGGCGCGTCGCTGACGATGCGGCGCTTATGACACAGGTGTCCTCGGCCAACATCGCCTGCGGTTTTCATGCAGGCGACCACGACATCATGGCGCGCTGTGCCGCCGATGCGATGAAGGCCGGGGTCGCCATCGGGGCGCATCCGGGCTTTCGTGACCTGATCGGCTTCGGGCGGCGGGCGATGCCCTTCACTCTGCCAGAGATGTGCAACATGCTCGCTTACCAGCTTGGCGCGATGCAGGGGATTGCCGCCGATGTCGGGCACAAGGTCACGCATGTGAGCTATCATGCAGCCTTCGGCAATGCGGCCACGGCGGACGAGTCGCTGGCCGATGCGCTGGCGGCGGTGGTACGGCGCAACTCGCCCGATCTCATTGTCTATGCGCAGCCCGGCACGTTGGTCGAGACCGCCTCGCGAAAAGCAGGGCTGCGCACTATGGCGTTGTTCCTCGCGGACCGGGCGTATCAACCCGATGGCAGCCTTGTGCCGCGCGGCCTGCCTGGTGCGGTGATCCACGATCATGACGCACTGGCCGCACGGGTGACGCGCTTTGTCGAGGCGGGCGAGGTGGTGACGCCCGATGGAAGCGTATTGAAAGTTCCGGCGAAAGGTATCCTTGTGCATAGCGACACGGACGGCTCGGCGAAGTTGCTGCGTCTCGTGCGACAGACGGTAACTGCGCTAGGTGTAACCGTCGCGCCTTCGACAGAGATCGCGGACTGATGGACCTCAAGAGGCTTGCCGCCTTCGTCAAGGTGGTCGATATCGGCTCGGTCACGCGGGCTGCAAGCCTGATGAAGGTGGCGCAGCCGGGGTTGAGCCAGCAGATTCTGAGCCTCGAACACGAGCTGCGGGTAAAGCTGCTCGACCGCAGCCCGCGCGGCGTCACGCCGACTGAGGAGGGGCGCATCCTCTATCGTCACGCGCGGATGATCCTACGCCAGTTCGAGGATGCGCAGCTCAACGTCAGCGATGCCCACGAAAACCTGCATGGCCATGTTCGTGTGGGGCTGACCGCCTGGAGCACGGCATCTATGTTAGGCGATCGGCTGATCTCGGCGGTGCTGGAGGAACACCCCGGCATTCTCGTGCAGATCTGCGACACTTTCCCGGTGCCGCTTAGCGAGATGGTGTTGAAGGGCGGGCTGGATATGGCCTACCTGTACGGCGGGCTTAAGGTGCGCGGTCTCACGGTTGAGCCCTGCGGGCAAGAGCGGTTTGTTTTGGCGCTGCCGGAGGCGCTTGTTTCCGCAGGTCCGACGGCGTTGGAGCTGTTGGCCGAAGTGCCACTGATCCTGCCGCCGGTTACCTCCTTCCAGCGCCAGATGGTTGACCGCGTGCTAGCTGGATTGGGACGCCGGGCACGGGTGCGGGCCGAGGTCTATACGCTGGAAACGGCGGGGCGGTTGATGCAGCAAGGCGTCGGCGGCATGGTGGTGCCCGCCGCGGTGGCAGAGGAACTGGGCACGCGCCTGCCGCTGCACCTGTTGCCGCTGCCCTCCGATATGGCGCTACCGCTTGCGCTCTGCACCCCCGAGGCGGATCCGATGTCGAATGCCGCACACGCGGTGCACAGCATCCTTCGTAGGCTCATCAGTACCTAGCCGATCAGCACCGAGGGTAGCCAGGTCGCCAGTCCCGGTACCCAGACCAGCAGCATTACCGCCAGCGCCATCAGCAGCAAAAAGGGCAGCGTATCGCGTGCGATATGCCCGATCCGGTCGCCGGTCAGGTTGTTGATGATGAACAAGTTGAAACCTACCGGGGGCGTGATCTGACTCATCTCGACGGCGATGATGATGAACACCCCGAACCACAGCTGATCAAACCCCGCTGAGACCGCCAGCGGCAAGAACACCGGCAGCGTTGTTACGATCATAGAAAACCCGTCCATGAAGCAACCCAGCGCGAGATACACCAGTAGCATCACCGCGATCAGAGTCATCGGCGACAGGTCCATCGCACTGACGTAGCCGTTGATCATCGCAGGATAGCCGAGGATGGTTGTGGTAATAGAAAGTACGGTTGCGCCCATCATGATCAGGCCGATCATCGCGCAGGTCGAGGCCGCCCCCTGTGCTACCTGCCACAGGACTGCGGGTGTCAGCCCGCCATCGATCCAGGCGATGATCATGGCGCCGACGACACCGATGGCCGCCGCCTCGGACGGTGTCGCGATGCCTAGATACATCGACCCCAGCGTAAGCGCGATCAGCGCCAGTACCGGGCCGAGCGACCGAGATGCCCGAAGCCGCTCGCGTAGGGGAAGGTGGGCTTCGAGCCGTTCCGCCTCGGGCACGATCTCTGGCGCTAGGATCGCGCGGATCATCACGTAGGCGACATAGAGCGCTGCCAGCAGCAGTCCCGGGAGCAACCCAGCGGCAAACAGGCGCAGCACGGATTCCTGTGCCAGCACGCCGTAGATGATCATGATCGTGCTCGGTGGAATGAGGAACCCCAGCGTGCCCGCACCTGCCAACGAACCGAGCGCGATGTCCCGCCGATAGCCGCGCCGCAGCAGTTCCGCCAGCGACATACGCCCCACGACCTGCGTTGTCGCTGCCGAGGACCCGGAGATCGAGGCAAAGATCGCGCAGGCTACGGTGTTCACATGAAGAAGCCGCCCCGGCAGTAGCGCCGTCCAGGGTGCCAGTCCCGAGAACAGCTGCCGCGACAGGTTTGTGCGAAAGAGGAATTCGCCCATGATGATGAACAGCGGCAGTGCGATCAGGTCGGGCGTGGTGAGGATGTTGAGGCTGTATTGCGTCAGAAGCGGCCCCAAAGGAATCTGGGTATAGACGACGATGACAGCAGAAGCCCCGACCAGCAGCGCCAGCCCGACCCAGAGGCCGAGCGCAAGCAGCCCGCAGATGACCACGAGGAGAAAGAGGGCAGAGGGAATCATGAGGGAGTCCTGAAGGGGGCGGTGTCTACCGTCTCGCGCGGGGCCTCGACGGGCTGGCCAGCAAGGCCGAGAAAGGTGCGGGCCAGCGCCTGTAGCGCAAACAGCGCAAAGGCGATGGCAAAAGCGGCCTCAGGCATCCAGAGCGGCGTGAGGCTGGCGGTGGATGCGGACCCAGCGTCAAGCGATTTTAGCGCCCGCAGGGTCATCGCATAGCCAAGGAACCCCGCCATGCCGGAGAGGATCAGGCTAGCGGCGATGTCTGCCACCCGCGCGCCTGCCTTCGGCAGATGATCGGTGAGCAGGCTGACCCGGATATGGCCCGCGCGTCGCAGCGTGGCAGGCATTGCCAGCACGAATCCAGCGCCCATCAGAAAACCCGCCTGTTCCCACGAGGCCGAGAGCATCCGCGACAGCGCCGGAACGATCCCTCCGAGTAGCCCGGCCGCGATCTGCAGCAACACCAGCGCCAGCACCCCCGCAAGGCAGGCCACCGCCAGCACCATCGCCGCTGCGGACAGGGAGGTCGCCCCCCTGTCCAGCCGGCTCGCTACATCAGCAAGGCTCACTGGCCGAGTCCGGCGCGATAAGCGTCGACGATGGGCTGGGCAGAGGGCATTTGTGCCAGTTTCTCGTCGCGCAGCGGGCCGGTGCGGATCATCATCTCCTCGCGCATGTCGGCGGGGTAGTCGACGACGGTCATGCCGTTTTCCTGAAGGATCTTGAGCGCGTCATCACCCTCTGCTTTCGACAGTTCCCAAAACTCCGGCTGCAACCGTGCAGCTATTTCTTCGATGGTGGCCTGATCTTCGGGAGAGATGCGGTTCCACGCATCAAGGTTGATAGTCACGATATGGCTCAGCCCGGTGCCGTTGATCAGGTAGATATGATCGAGGAATTCCCAGAACCGTCCGTCGACCGCCGAGGTGGCCGAGGTCAGCACCGCATCGACACGTTTGGAGGCCAGCGCTGGGATTACCTCGCCCCAAGGCATGAAGATCCCTGCCAGCCCTAGCGCGTTCAGAACATCGACGCCGCTTTTGTCGCCTGCCCTTGCCTTCAGCCCGGTCAGGCCCTCAAGGCTGTCCACCTCGACGCTGGTATAAAGGAACTGCGCCGGGGTCGGCACGAGATAGAGAAACTTCTGGTTGTACTTCGCCGCGACCTCGTCGAATGCGGGCAACAGGTGTTCGTGCAGCGCCGCCAGCTCGGCCTGGTTGTTGACAAGGAAGGGCAGGCCCTCGGTGTCGAAGAGCCGGTCCTCGCCGTTCTGCTGTACGCCGGGCATGTTCGCCATTGGCACCAGCCCATCGCGCACCGCCGTCAGCAGCTCCGGCCCCTTGAAGCCGAGCGCGCCGCCCGCAAGTACCGTGATCGCGACACGGCCGCCGGTGGCCTCGCTCACCTCGTCTGCGAACTGCTTTTCCGCCTCCACCATAAAGTTGCTATCGGGCAACACGTCTGCAAGGTTAAGTGCAACCGTCTGTGCCATAGCAGCAAGGGGCGCGAACCCGATGATGAGGCCTAGGATACCGGCGCGCAAGGCGCTCGAAGGGCTGTAGAGGGTCATGGTCTTGTCTCCTGTCGGGGGAAGATACCGGCTGTTGTTGTTTAGGAAGGTGCCGGTTTGAGGGAAAGGGGTTAGAGCATCGGCTCGAACTGGCAATGCACCAGCATCTCGGACATTGCTGCGTTATCCGGCAGGCTCAGCGCGGTGGCGACCAGCTCGGCGATTTCCCGGGGCTGGGTCATCTCGTGGCGCGGAATCTCGTCTTCGCTAAGTGTCATATCGGTGGCGACATAGCCGGGGCAGATTACTGTCGCGCGGATGCCGTCGGCGCGGCCCTCGCGGCGGAAGCCGTGGTTCAGTGCAGTGACAGCGAACTTCGTCATTGCATAGCCGACGTTGGATCCGACCCGCTTGCCCGCGAGTGAGCCGAGCGTGACGATGCGACCGTGCCCGCATGCGGCAAGCCACGGATGCGCGGCGCGGGCGAGGAGCAGCGGGCCCTTGACGTTGATCTCCCACATGCGGTCGAGATCCTCGGTGCCCTCCTCAAAGGCGAACACCTTCGGGTTGATCCCGGCGCAGGCGACGACTCCGTCGATTCCGCCGAAATCGTGGGCGGTGGCTTTGGCCCATGCGGTGGCGCTGGCAGGGTCGGTGGCGTCGTAGGCATAGGCCCGTATGCCTTCGGGGGCGTCCGAGGGATCGCGCATCCCCGCTGAAACGCGGTAGCCCAGTCCCGCAAGGTGCAGCGCGACAGCGCGGCCAATGCCGCGGCTTGCGCCGGAAATCATGATCACGCGGTTGGCGACGTCGAGCATTGCTCTCTCCTTCAGGTCTGTCATTGAATCGTAGTCGAATGCGGTCGGAGCGTGCCAAGAGCCATGTTCAATCGGGTCACGCCGCTGCGTTATGGCTGCGCCGCGCCACGTTCTCGCGCCAGAGAGTGAATAGCCCCGCACCAATGACGATCACCGAGCCGACAAGCGTGGTGACATCCGGCACCACCGAAAACGCCAGCCAGCCGATCAGCACCGACCAGATCATCGTGCTGTAATCGAACGGAGCGAGCAGCGATGCATGCGCCTCGCGCAGCGCCAGTGTGACCAGCACCTGCTGCAACCCGCCGAAGAGGCCGCAGCCGATAAGCAGCATAGCTTGTTGGGTGTCCGGCATCTCCCATCCGAAGATGGCAGTCGAAGCGCCGATGAGTGTAGTCAACACCGCGAACCAAAAGACGATGGCACCGGGGCTCTCCGATGCGGTCATACGCCGGATCTGGATCACCGACAGCGCGGAGCAGGCCGCCGCGACCAGTGCCGCCCCCGCGCCGGTCAGGAACACTTGCTGACCGGCACCGCTGCCTGCCGCAGCAAGCGCCGGGATCAGCATCACCAGCACACCGGCAAAGCCGATGGCCACCGCGCTCCAGCGGTAGATTCGGACGACCTCGCGCAGCAGCACCGCGGCGAAGATCACCGTAAACAGAGGAGCGGCATAGCTGAAAGCGGTCGCTTGGGCCAACGGGATATAGGCCAGTGCCATGTAGTTGAAGAACATCCCCCCGGTGCCAGACAGGCCGCGCCCGAAATGGCTGGTGACGGACCGAGTCCGCACCACCGTGCCTAACTCGCCCCGCGTCCCGTACCATATCAATAATGGCAAGAGAGCAAAGACAGAGCGGAAGAACACCACTTCGCCGGTGGGGATCGCCCCGTGCAGCCCGCGCACACAGGCGAGCATGAGCGTCGCGCTGAGGGCCCAGAGAAGTTTTAGCACGATGCCGCGTTTAAGGTTCATTTTGATGGGTTCCGGTTGCCAGTCACGTCTTAAAGGTGTCTAACAAGCGGCGGCGGGTGCGCCGGTATCGCGTTCCTTTCTCGGGCAAGCGCCGCGCGCTATGGCCTCTCGTGTCCGGCCAGAACGAAAGCCTTTGTCTCCATCACCAGACGCTCTTGTGAGCTTCGGCCCTCGCTGTCGTAGCCTTGTGGTCATCGGGCCGTGTGGCGCGACGGCAGCTCCTCTTTCAGCCTGCCGCGCCCTCCGGACCGGACGGGCACGGGACAACAGATCTCGGCCCGTGACATCCCGTCCACACAGGAGATCCTTCCCATGTTCACACAGACTCGCCGTAGCTTTCTTGCTGGCTCCGCCTCGCTTTGCCTGACCACCTCGCTCGCTGGCCGGGCCAGCGCCGCGACCACGCTCGACCTGTCCGAAGTTTTGCCCGAAGACAATTGGCAGACTGTCGAGATCAGGGCCTTTGCCGCTGATGTCGCCGAACGCTCCGGCGGTGAGGTGACGATCAACATCCATTCCGGCGGTGCGCTGGGGTTCAAGGGGCCCGAACACCTTGAGGCGTTGGCCAACGGGCTGGTGCCGATGGCGGACCTGCTGGGTGCGCAGGCAGCGGGTAGCGCGCCGATCCTCAAGCTCGAAAACCTGCCGTTCCTCGTCAAATCTCCCGAGGAGTTGGCGATCCTGCACAGTCACTGGCTGCCAGAGGCCGAGAAGGCCGCCGCCCGCTTCAACCAAAAATTCCTGACCACAATGCCTTCGCCGCAGAACTCGATTTTCATGAAATCCGAGGCAGGCTCGCTCGATGCTCTGGCAGGGACAAAGGTGCGTGCCGCTGACATGACTGGCAAGGAGACCTTCGATTATCTCGGTTTCATCGGTGTTCAGATCCCGTGGGGTGAGTTGATCCCTGCGCTGGCCACGGGCCGCGTGGATGGGGTGGGCACCTCGTCGACCTCTGCAGTGGATGGCAAATTCTGGGAGTTTATGGACTTCATCTATCCGACCAACCACATCTGGGCGACGAACTTCCTGTCCATCGGGCTCGAGGCGTGGAACGGCCTGTCCGAGGCAGGCCGCACCGCAATGCTCGAGGCCGCCGCCGAGTGGAGCCCGAAATTCTGGGCTGCATCCAAGGCTAAGGGCGATGCCGCCAACGCCACGCTGATCGAGAACGGCATGAAGATGGTCGAGATCTCGGATGACATGATGGCCGAGATGCAGGCCCGCACCGCACCGTCGATCGCAGCCTATGTTGCCGAGGTGCCAGAGGCTGGCCCGATTATCGACGCCTTCCTTGCCGATGTCGGTCGCGCGCCCGCCTGATGCCATCCGCCGTGCCCTTTCCTCGGGGTGCGGCCTCTTTCCCGGAGTGTTCATGACATGACTGATATCGAGGCTGGGGTGCAGCGCACGCCCGGCGATACCTTTGCCCGCGTTTTGCGGGTCACAGATGCGCTGGCGCTGGCGGGGGGGTGGGCCGGGATGGCCTGTCTCGTGCTCATCTCCGCGTTGATGCTAGCGCAGGTCGGTGTGGCCTTCGCGTCGAAGTTCACAACCTCCGTGCGTGGCGACATACCCATCGCTTGGGAATACGGCTCCTACATGATGGGTGCGGCCTTCCTATTGGGCAGCGGCATGACTCTGCGCGCGGACCGTCACATCCGTCTTGGCGTCGTGGTGCAGAACTGCGGGCCGCGGATGGTTCGCGTGCTCGAGATCGTCTCCTCGGCGCTGGCGCTGTGCTTCACTGTCTTTCTGACTTGGTCGCTCGCGGGCGCGGCGCATCGGGCGATTCTGATGGGCACCGTGTCGATCTCGAGCGGCACGCCGCTGTGGATCCCGCAATCGGTGTTCGCACTCGGCACTGCGCTCTTGGCGCTGCAATTCGCCATGCGTCTGGCTTGCGCAATTGCCCGCGTGCCCGTCGCCTCCGAAGCGCTGCGCTTTGGCGGAGAACTCGACGAATAACCCCCCGTTACACAGGAGCGCTCCGATGCTTGTCATCAGCCTTACTCTCGTTCTGCTGATCTTCGGCCTGCTTGCGGCGGGTCAGTGGGTCGGCATTTCCCTCATCATTGCGGGCAGTGCCAGTGCGGCGCTGTTCAGCTCGATCCCGGTGGAACGGCTGATCCCGCAATATGCCTACAACGTTTTCACTACCTCCGAGCTGATCGCGCTGCCGCTCTACATCCTGATGGGCGAAATCCTTTTCCGCACCCGCCTGTCCGAGGCGCTTTTCTCGGGGCTGGCGCCTTGGGCGGGTCTGCTGCCCGGTCGGCTCTTGCACATGAACGTGTTGTCCTGTTCGGTGTTTGCGGCGATTTCCGGCTCTTCTGCGGCGACCACGCAGGTGGTGGGTAAAATGTCTCTGTCAGAGCTACTGCGCCGAGGCTACGCGCCGGGCATCGCGACGGGGTCGCTGGCTGGGGCGGGTACACTCGGCTTCCTCATCCCGCCCTCGACGGTAATGATCGTTTACGGCGTTCTGGCCAACGAATCCATTCTGCGGTTGTTCGCGGGTGGGCTGATCCCTGGCCTGCTGCTGGCGGCGATTTTTGCCGGCTGGATTATCGCCTATTGCACTTGGCGTCCCGAGGCGGTGCCGCAGGCGGAACGCGATCTCGATGCTCTGCCTCTGCGCGATCGGTTGCGGGCGCTTGCCGATCTTGCGCCGGTGGCCTTCCTCATCTTGTGCGTGCTCGGCACCATGTATGGCGGGCTAGCGACCCCCTCTGAAGCCGCGGCCATCGGTGTCGTTGGCGCGCTGCTGGTTGCATGGAAGCGAGGCGGGCTCAATGGGGGTGCGATGGTGCAGATCCTGATGAGCGCGGTGCAGACATCCGCCATGATGGGGCTTATCATCCTTGGTGCGACGATCCTGGGCAACATCAACAGCTTCCTCGGCGTTCCGGCCTATCTGGCGGAAGTCGTGGACGGCATGAACCTCACGCCCTTCACGCTCATCATGGTGCTGCTAGTTGTCTATCTGATCCTCGGCTGCTTCCTCGAGGGCTTCTCGATCATCGTTACGACATTGCCGGTGGTTCTACCACTGGTGACAGCGGCAGGTTTCGATCCGGTGTGGTTCGGCATCTTCCTCGTAATCGTTGTCGAGATGGCGCAGATCACGCCGCCGTTGGGCTTCAACCTCTTCATCATCCAGTCGCTGACCGGCCATCCACTCTCGACGCTGTTCCGGGTCACGCTGCCGTATCTCGGCATCATGATCGCCTTCGTGCTGCTACTGGCAGCCTTCCCGCAGCTGGTGCTGTGGCTGCCATCTGCGCTCTACGACTAACCTGATTGGAAAGACCAATGACCGAACATTTCCGCACGCCCCGCTTTGCTCCCGCAGAGCGGTTGGCACAGATCGCCATCTCGGCCAGTGCCGCGATGACCGACAAGGCAAGCGAGCTAAAGGCGCAGGGCCACCGCATCATCTCGTTGTCCTCCGGAGAGCCGGATTTTCCGACCCCGCTGCATGTGGTCGAGGCCGCGCATCAGGCAATGCTGGCGGGCGACACGAAATACCCGCCGCAGACAGGCAAGCCGGCGCTGTTGAAATCGATCCAGGCGAAGTTTCTGCGCGATAACGGGCTTGACTATGCTCTGAACGAGATACTGACCGGTAACGGCGGCAAACAGCTGATCTTCGATGCACTTCTGGCGGGCTGCAATCCGGGCGACGAGGTTCTGGTGCCCGCGCCTGGTTGGATTACCTACGCGGACATCGTGCATCTTGCGGGCGCTGTGCCGGTGCGCATCGATTGCCCTGAACGCCTCGGCTTCCGTCTGGACCCCGAGGCTCTGGAGGCGGCGATCACGCCGCGCACCCGTTGGCTGATCCTCAATTTCCCCAACAACCCGACAGGCGCCATGTGCTCCGAGGAGGACCTCCATGCTATCGCGCAGATCGCTCTGCGACATCCGGGGCTTTGGATCCTGACTGACGACATCTACGAGCACTTGATCTATGAGGGTACGTTCAAAACCATTGCGCAGGTCGAGCCGGCGTTGAAGGCGCGCACCATCACCATCAACGGACTGTCCAAGGCTTATGCTATGACCGGCTGGCGCGTCGGCTATGCGGCGGGCCCCGCCGAGGCGATCGCGGCGATGAACACCGTGCAATTGCAGGCGACGGGGGGTATCTGCACTGCGGCGCAGGCGGCGGCGGTGGCGGCACTCGACGGCCCGCAGGAGTATCTCGCCGAGCGGCGCGAAATTTACCGGGCGCGGCGCGATCTGGTGGTCTCAGCCCTGCGCGGCATTGAAGGTGTGCGCTGCAACGTGCCGGATGGGGCGTTCTACGTCTTTCCCAACATCGAGGCGCTGATCGGCCGGACGACCGCCGCAGGGACCGTGATCCGCTCGGACGCGGATTTCGTGCTGGCGCTGATGGCAGAGGCGCAGATTTCCTCGGTACAAGGCAGCGCATACGGGATGGAAGGGTATTTTCGCATTTCCTATGCCGCCGATACCGAGGTGTTGCGCGAGGCGATGGACCGCCTCGCGAGATTCTGCGACGGGTTGCGCTGAGGGGTCAGGCGACGGCGCGGTCCTCGTGCGTCGCCGCGGCCCCGGCGCGGAGCAGCCCCTCGAGAATGCCGTGAACCGCGTAGGCGGCATCAGAAAGACCGCTGCTGTCGGGAATGCACATCGAAAGTGGCATCTGCATGTCTTCGCCAAGCGCGTGCAACTCGAGCGGAGTGCGCTCGGACAGCATCTCGCCCACAGTGCGGGGTAGCACCGTACCGCCGCATCCCGTCGCCAGCGCCGAGACGAGGTTGTCATAGCTGAACACCTCGGCCGTGACATCCGGCAACCGCCCCGCCTTGTCACAGGCGGTCTCGACCATGGCGCGGGCAAAGCTCTCGCGCGTGGGCAGCACGAAGGGCAGTGCGGCAAGCTGCTCCCCCGTAAGTGGCGTGTCCTGTTTGCGGATCAGGCCAGGGGGCGCAACGAACCAGAAACGCTCTGTGCCGATGGGTGAATAATGCAGCCCCCGCACCGGCCGGTCGCCATAGAGCACAGCCATATCGAGCTGCCCCTTCAGCACCATTTCTGACAACCGGATCAGGAAGGTGTCGCAAATCTGCAACCGGATGCCGGGGTGTTCTTCGCGCACGGCGGCGATCAGTTTCGGCCCAAGCAGCGACACCGAACTCCAGCCGGCGAGCCCCACCGACACCGTGCCTTTGAGCGTGCCGTCAAGCTCCTGCACTGACTGCCGCGCTTCCTCGACCTGTCGGATAATGCGCCGGGCGTAGCGATAGAGCACATCTCCGGCGGCGGTCGGCGTCACGCCCCGCGTCGAGCGCAGGAGAAGTTGGGCGCGGAATTCGGCCTCTAGCCCGATGATCTGTTGGCTGAGCGCCGGTTGCGCTATGTTGAGGATCGAGGCGGCGCGGGTGACGCTCCCGAGATCGACCACCTTGATGAAAGCTTCGAGTCGCCGCGTGTCCATGGCCGTACCTCTGGTTCTGTGAACCTCCCGGGGATCAGCCTGTCATGAAACGGTAATATTCGCAGGTATTTGCGCGGAAATCTGAGTGAGTTTTTGCCCAGATGCCCGCCAGATGAGCAGTTGCCTCGCGACCTGCCTAATGGGAAGCAGGCCGCGAACGGGGCACTACTCCGCTACCATTCGCGCTGCACGGCGCACCTGCTCAAGATAGACGTCTACCTCCGCAAGCGCCTCGGCTGCCGTAGAAAAATCCACCGGAACGAAGTGCAGCTGCGCGCCGATTCTAGCCTGTGCCAGTTTCCACAGGTCGGCCTCGATGACGCCTGCGATGCGCGGATATCCCCCGGCGGTATTGGCATCGGCCATCTGGATGATTGGCTCGCCAGAGGGTGGCACCTGCACGATCCCCGGCACCAGCCCATAGGACAAGAGGCTCACCGGCTCCGGCAGCGTCAGCTCTGCACCGCGCAAGCGATAGCCCGAGCGGTTGCTCTGAGGGGTGATTTGCCAATTGGTGTTCCAAAAGGCGTCCTGCCGATCCTTGGGGAAAAGATGCAGGTCCGCGCCAGGCACTACGCGCAGATCGAGCCTTGAAACCGGTTCGAACGCTGGGGCGATCCCGGCCTGGGTGCTCCTCGCCTGCTGGCAGTGAAGCTTGTCGCCAGGGGCGATGTCGCGGCCTTGATAACCGCCGAAGCCATTGCGTGCATGGGTCGCGGCAGAGCCCAGGACCTGCGGCACATCGATGCCACCTGGCAGCGCGAGGTAGCAGCGCGCCCCCAGCTTGGGCCGGTCGATGACCAATTCGCTACCCGCATGTCCCGTTGCCCGCGAATTGCTTGGTAATGGCAGCCCAGCCAGATGCATCGGGGCAGCTGCCCCCGTTAAGGCAAAGGCGCAGTCATCCGTGAACCGCAGGCGCAGTGGGAAGCTCTGGATTTCCAGTACGGCCGCGCCCTCGTCGTTGCCGAGCAGCAGGTTGGCAGCGGTGCGTGCCAGCGGGTCCATGGTGCCGCTCGTGCTCACCCCCATAGCGCGCAGCCCGTAGCGCCCCGCGTCCTGCACGGTGTTGGCGGGACCAGTGGCAAGGATCTCGATCATGGGCGGATGTCCTCGATGATAAAGCGCAGGCGGTCGCCAGGCCGAAGAAGCGATGGCGGGTCGAGCGAGGGGTCAAACATCCCGACAGAGGTCTCACCGATCGCGTTCCATCCGTTCGGCCCACGCGAGACGGAAATTCCAGTCTGCGCCCCGCCGATCGTGACAGCCCCCTTTGGCATGTCGAGCGCGGGCACCGTCTTTCGCGGCACTGCAAGGCGCGGATCCATCCCCATCAGGTAGCCGAATCCCGGCGCGCTGGCGACGGTGGCCACCATGTATTCGGGCGCGGAATGAAGCTCGGCGATCTCACGCAGGGTGAAGCCGGTGACCCGGCGGACCTCGTCCAGGTCGCAAGCGGTCTCGCCGCCATAGATCACCGGCACTTGGATCACCCGTTCCGACTCGGGCAATGGCAGAAGGCCCTTCCAGCGCGCAGCGATCCGGTCGATTAGCGCTGCAAGATCGAGCTTGCGTATATCGGCGAAGACCAGCATCAGATTGCCGACGCCGGGCACCGGCTCTGCCACCTCGGGCCAGTCCCGCGCCGCGCACGACAGTGCCAAAAGCCGCCGCTGCAGGGGCAGGCTGAAGGGCTGTTCCGGCTCCACCGACAGTGCCTGTGCACCGATCAGCGAGAACCGCAGCCCCCCGCACGACAGGCAGGGGGATTGCAGCGTGCCGATGGCCCCGACGCAGGACTGCGGCGTGAACCCGTCCGGGCTAGGCATGTCTCAGGCCTCGCCAGGGCGATGGGTGCGCAGCCCGCCGGGCACCTGCATCGTGGGGGTGATCTCGATTAGGCCGATGTTGCAGGACACTGGTGTGCCGATCGCATAGGCCACCGCATCGGCCACATCGCCCACGGTCGGGATCTCGTAGCCGTCGAAGAATTGGCGGCGGGCCTCCTCGGGGTCGATCTTCTCGACGCGGGCGAAAATATCGGTCTGGACGCGGCCGGGAACGATCTCGGTTACGCGCACCCGTTTCCCGTAGGCGTCGACGCGGATCTGCCGTGACAGGCTGTGGATCGCCGCTTTGGTCGCGTGATAGGCGGTGTGGCCGCCGAACTCATAATGTCCGGCGATGGAGCCGATGTTGACCACATGCCCCCTGTCGCGCGCCACCATCCCCGGCAGGGTCAGCCGCACAAGATGCATCGCGGCGCGTAGGTTCACGTCGATCTGTTCGTCGATATCGAAGGCGTCAGAGCTGAGGATGTTGCCCTTGCGCGACACGCCCGCGTTGTTGACCAGAACATCCACCTCGAGCCCCGCAATGAGGTCGGTGATCGCGGCAGTATCTGTCACGTCGATCACATGCGGGATGCAGCCGGAGGTTTTCGCAAGGTCATCGAGGGCGTCTGCGTTGCGGGCGATCGCGTGCACCGTCAGCCCCTCGGACGCGAGGCGTTCCGCGATGGCGCGGCCCATGCCGCCGGAGGCCCCGGTCACGAGGGCGGTCTTGTAGTCGGAAAAGGGCATTTTGGTCTCCTTGGAATCTGGTCAGAGCGCGAAGAGCGGCGTGTCGTAGCCGACAAGCGCGCCGTTTTCGGCCAGCACCTCGGTCACGCGGCCCGAGGTCTCGGCGATCACCGGCAGCAGCGCCGCGCCGACCTGCAATTGCGCCACGGTCTGGCCGGGAGTGATGTTGCTGCCGACGGGCGCGAGCGGGTCGGTACCGAGCGGTGGGGCAAGGCGCAGAAGGCCGATGCCCTTGGCAAGCACCAACTCGCGAGGCGGCGCTGGGGCCTGGTCGGTGACCTCTGCGGGAACCATGCGCAGCCGTACACCGTCCTGTTCAAGGGTTAATTCGGGGTCGCCTGCCTGTCTCAATGCTGTCCGCATCCGGTGCAGCGTAGCGATATCGAGGGTCGGTAAACTCATGTAAGGGCGCCCTTTTCCAGAAGCACTTCGAAATGGTGGATCGAGACCCCGCCGCGCCGGAAATTTTCGTCCTCGACCAGACGGCGCAGCAGCGGGCCGGTATGGCCGCAGCCCTCGATGCGCAACTCGTCCAGCGCCGCCCGCATCCGGTTGAGCGCTTCGGTGCGATCGCGCCCGTGGGTGATTAGCTTGCCGATGAGGGAATCGTACTGGGATGGTACGTAGTAGCCCTCGGCCAAGTGGGTGTCGACGCGCACCCCTGGCCCTCCGGGCAGATGCAGCGCGGTGATGCGGCCCGGCGCGGGTCGGAGTGTCACCGCATCCTCGGCGGTCACGCGGCATTCCACCGCGTGGCCCGCGAAGTGCACGTCCTCCTGACGCAACCCCAGTGCCTCGCCCATAGCGACGCGGATCTGCATCTGAACGAGGTCGAGCCCGGTTATGGCCTCGGTCACAGGATGTTCGACTTGGATTCGGGTGTTCATCTCGATGAAATGAAACGCCCCGTCTTCGTATAGGAATTCGAAGGTGCCCGCGCCATGATAGCCGAGATCGAGACATGCCTGTGCACAGCGCGCGCCGAGATCGGCGATAGCCTCGGTCGGGATGCCGGGCGCAGGACTTTCCTCGATCACTTTCTGGTGCCGCCGCTGCAACGAGCAGTCACGCGCCCCGAGCCAGAGCGCCGTCCCATGGGTGTCCGCCATCACCTGGATTTCCACGTGACGGGGCCGCTCGAGGAACTTCTCGACATAGAGCGCGGGGTTGCCGAAGAAGCGCTGCGCCTCTTCGCGGCAGAGCATCACCGCCTCGGCCAGCGCCTCGGGGGTGCGAACGATGCGCATGCCGCGTCCGCCACCGCCGCCCGCCGCTTTGACGATGAGCGGATAGCCAGTCTGCGCTGCCGCCGCCTCGATCTGAGCCATGTTGCCGGACAGCGGTTGGTCAGGGCCGGGCACGCAAGGAACGCCCGAGGCGATCATCGCCCGTTTCGCCGCGACTTTGTCGCCCATCCGGCGCATTACACCGGCGCGCGGTCCAACGAAGGTCAGCCCTTCGGCCTCAAGCGCCTCGGCAAACTCGGGGTTTTCGGACAAAAAGCCGTAGCCCGGATGCAACATGTCCGCCCCGGTAAGCGCGGCCGCACGCAGGATCATCGGGATGTTCAAGTAGCTCTGCGAGGCTGGGGCGGGGCCGATGCAAAGCGACACGTCCGCAAGCGCAAGCCACGGCGCGCCACTGTCGGCCTGCGAATGGACGCAAACGGTGCGCAGGCCAAGCGCGCGAGCGGCCCGTAGGATGCGCAGGGCGATTTCGCCCCGGTTGGCAACGAGCAGGGTCCGGGTCATGACACTGCCTCCGGCGCAATGTCGAATAGCACAGTGCCTTCCTCGACCTCTGTGCCGTCGCTCGCATGGATGCGCGTCACGGTCCCTGCAATGGGCGCGGTCACGGTGTTCATTACCTTCATCGCCTCGATCACGCACACCGGATCCCCGGCCTTGATCCGGCTGCCAACTGACACGAAGGGCGGCGCATCGGGGTGTGGTGCAAGGTAGCATACGCCGAAGAGCGGTGAGAGCACCGGATGATCGCCCGTTGTAGGGGCGGATGCCTGGAGTAAGGGTAATGGGGCCGCAACCGGCGCGACACTGCGCGGCGCACGTAGGGTAATTGCCCCCGAAGCGTCGGAAATCTCGAGCGTTTCGAGCCCTGAACTGGCGAACCATGTAAGAAGATCTTCAACCCGATCCGTGTTCATGTTGTCGCTCGCCTTTCGTGCAGTTCGTCGTGTAGGGGTCGCCAGGGCACCTTTCGGTTCGACTATAAACCGGGGGCATCGGACGGCGTGTATCGCGTCTTCTTCTCGCATCAGAGGTCTTCGCTATGACCCAAGAGAGAAGGGTGTTGTCGTCGAAGGCGGGGCTAAGAACGTGCGCGATTTCGTAAACACAGCTTAGAAATACGGGGATAGATTTCTCTCTGCTTTCGCAGAAAGATTGAAAATTCAACTCACCATATATTGAGCGGCATTTCCGCTTTTCGCCGACAGGGGAAACGCGCAGGCGTAGTGGACGCCTTCAGATGAAGGGTCAGATGAACTCGGCTTGTCGCTGCACTGTCTAGTCCAGCACATTCTTCGGCCCGATCACGAGAGCCTGCAGAACCTCATGCCGGTCGACGTTTACTTCGGGAGCGGCCAGACCGTCCTGCAATGCAGAACATGGAACACACAAATACGATATTCAAACCTCGTAGATCATCGCCCCTCTCCGCTACCTTATGCCGCTAAACCAGACCCGGTGCTTCCGCATTTATCTCAGAGCTGCTCCTTCGAAGTAAGCATGTGATCGAAGCGAGACGGGACCTCTACGGTCAGGGTGGAAGGTGGTGGAAATCCAATTCCCGATCGATTGGGCGTTCGAAGGACATTCTTGTCCACTGCAGGGTCGATGCAGTCGTTTCCGAGATTTGCGATATTGCCCAACTTGGAGTAATTGACAAACATACTAGTTGGTATAAAGGTGGGCCGTCAGCGGAGGAGCTGGTAATGTGCAGGAGGAAAACAATGGATCGTCGCAACTTTTTTCAGATGGCCGCAGGCGCGGCTAGTGCGGGCCTACTTGGGAGTCGCGCAATGTCGAAGGAGGTCATTGTCTGGAAGGCGATGGCCATGCACACAAAGGGAGAGAGCTATCGTAAATGGGCGTGGCTTGGAGAACAGCTTGATCAACGCACCGGCGGTCGCATCAAGCTTGAACTAACGACTGTCGAAGAGCTCGGGCTGACCGGTTCCGAGGTGTTGCGGGTGCTGCGCACAGGGCTGGTGGATATTGCTGAAGCCAACGTCAGCTATGTTGCGAGCGATCTTCCTATTCTGGAGGCGACCGAAATTCCCGGTCTTGCTAGTAGCTACGACAAGGGAAAACAAATCCTTGCCACATGGATGGACCGTGTTGTCCGCCCACTCGAGCCGCAGATCGGTGGCAAGGTTCTTTCGAACTTTGCGTGGAACTCGGCCTACCTCTTCACACGTGAGCCGCTCCAGTCTCTCGATAGCCTGCGCGGACAGAAGATCCGCGTCTACTCCCCAGGCCTGGCCGCATACGTCGAAGCTCTTGGAGCGGAGCCGATTTCGATGCCGATTTCGGAGGTCTATTCCGCCCTTCAGCGGGGAGTGATGGACGGGTTGCTCACCGATGCTGACCAGATTACTGCAATGCAGCTCTGGGACGTCACTCCGGCGATCACGGACCTCAACCTTGCCCCGTTTGGTGCCTATGTGGTTATCGGCCAAAAGAGCTATGACGCGTTGCCCGCGGATCTGAAGGAAATCGTGGACGGGCTTTCGCAGGACTTCACTGATGAAGGCTGGAGACTGGGAGATGCGAATAACCAGGTCGGTCTTTCAGCTGCGCGCGAGCACGGTATGTCCATTGTCATCCCGGCACCTCAAGAGTGGCAGCCGGAACTTACGGCAGCGGCACAAAAGCATGTGCTTCCAATGTGGCAGTCCCGTGTCGGAGAGCGTGCTGTGCAGTCCTTCAACGACATCCTGGGCCCGCTTAGCGGTGTGACCATCAACTGACGTCGATGGTGGGCGGGATTTGATGCCGCCCACCCGTCTCATCTTGCAAGGCTTTCCATGTTACAAGCAACCGAACGCAAGCTTCGTCATATCAGCGAAGCTATGGCAGTCCTTAGCGGTTTGTCATTTCTCTTGTTGGCTGTCTTTACGACCATAGATGTCACCAGTCGCAAGCTCGGAGGTCCATTTAGCGGCATCACTGACACGGTTGCGGCATTTGTTATGGCCTTTGGTGCGACTTGGGCTCTCGCGCAGGCACTGGCAGGTGACGCGCATGTGCGCATTGATGTGCTTCAGTCGGTCTACGGACGCCGTATGTCTCGGCTGTCCGCTTTTCTTGCACTGCTTACCACGACAGGGTTTTCAGTCATTCTTGCTTGCCGAGCTTGGATCGTAACGCTGGAGTCTTGGTCGATCGGTGCCTTTCTGCCGCAATCATTGGTGGCCATTCGTCTGGCATGGCCGCAGGGCGTCACGGCCGTTGGCTACACAATGCTTGTTGTCTACGGCTTGGCTGCCTTGGCACTTTCCCTGATCTCCCAGAGCAAAGAGGCACAGTCATGATCGGAGCTGTTCTTCTTATCCTCTTGTTGCTTGGAATAGGCTTCGCGGCCAGTCTTCATGTCGGCACGACCCTTGGCCTTACCGCGCTCATCACTGGTCTGATCTATATTGGACCTGTCTGGGATTTTTTCGGGCAAATACCTTGGACGACGAACTACAACGTCACGATGACTGTTGTTCCGTTGTTCGTGTTGATGGGGGAGTTGCTCGTTCGGAGCGGTTTGACGGATGACCTGTATTCGGCCCTGTCGCGTCTTGTGGGCCGGCTGCCTGGCGGCCTGCTACACAGCAATATCCTGGCGAGTGGAATTTTTGCGGCCGTATCCGGTTCATCGCTCGCGACTGCGACTACCATCGGTGCTGTTGCCATTCCGACTATGAAAGAGCATGGCTATAGTGAACGTATCACCCTTGGCTCTATCGCTGCAGGTGGGACACTCGGCATTCTCATACCACCCTCGCTGATCATGATCGTTTACGGGCTGGTAGCCGAGGTTTCGATCGGAGATCTCTACATCGCGGGAATTGTTCCTGGCATTCTGATGATGTTCGGCTTCATCACGGCAATCCTTGTCCTCTCGAAGTTCGGAGCAAAGGGTGAAACCGCGATCCAGCGATACTCTCTTCGTGAGAAGCTTGCAGGCCTCATCAATATCATCCCGATCGCCCTGCTGATCGGGATGGTCATAGGTACGATCTATCTAGGAATAGCAACGGCTACCGAAGCTTCGGCTTACGGAGCAACCGGTGCCTTTGTCATCGCGTTAGTAAAGCGCAGATTGGATTGGCCGACACTTCGTAGCGTCCTTTTGTCGACGGCGATGACGACAGGGATGATCCTGTTCGTGGTCACTGCCGCATTCCTCCTGCAATTCGTGCTTTCCTTTATCGGTGTGCCGCGCGCTTTGTCACAGTCAATCCTGGGGCTCGGCTTGAACAGCACGCAGCTGATCTTGCTGGTCTGCGTGGTATTCATTCTGCTCGGCATGGTGATGGACGGGCTTCCGATCGTAGTGGCGGTGGTGCCAATCTTCCTGCCATTGCTGAAAGCTCAGGGCATTGATCTGGTTTGGTTCGGGATCATCGTGGTCATCCTGATCGAGCTAGGACTAATCACCCCGCCAATCGGAATGAATCTCTTTGTTCTTCAGGGCGTTAGGCATCGGCTATATGGGGCACAAGCAGGCAGGATGAGCGACATCGTCATTGGCGTGCTGCCGTTTATCGTGGCAATGTTACTGGTGCTCGGATTGGTCATCATCTTTCCGCAGGTGGCTCTTGGACCTGTTGGGGCTATGCGATGATTGCCCTTGGACGTGCCGCTGTCCTTTGGTGCTCCGAGTGGATCGCAATGTCCAAAGCTCGGTTGTGCAGCCTTCTGGACTTTGGGCGCATCGTGCTGGGGTCTAAATAATGCTCTCCCTAGCTGTGCGGCATTCTGATCCCATCGACCAGAATCCGGGTAATCTGTTCCAACCGTTCTTCCAGCGCCGAAGCGCTATCCATGTCGACACCGAAAACAGCCGGAAAGGTATATTTGTTCGAGACCTGGTAGAAGCTGAGTGCACCGACAGTCATGAAGAAATGGGTGGGATCGATTCCGGGCCTCAGCGTGCCGTCTTTCACCCCGCGTTCAAAGATCGACTTGACCTTTTCCATAGCGAAAGCATTGAGATTCTTCAGTTTCTCGGATTTCCTGATGTGCTCCCCGAAAGCGAGGTTTTCGTTCACCACAAGGCGCACATGTTCGGGGTTGCGCTGGTGACGCTCGAAAGAGAAGCGGATAAAGGTCCGCAAAGCCTCAAGTGGGGACAGGTTGTCAATGTCGAGCTCGCGTTCGGCCGCCCGGATGCGAAGGTAACACTGTTCGAGAGCTGCAAGATAAAGCCCCTCTTTGTTGGTGAAATAGTAGTAGAGCATCATCTTGCTTGCGCGACTTTTCGCGGCAATGCGGTCAACCCTAGCGCCTGCCAATCCATGTTCGGCGAACTCTTGGATTGCAACCTCCAGAAGATCCTCGCGAACGGCATCGGGATCGTTTTTACGCTTCGCCTGGGCAGGCTTACGCCGGTTCTGGACAGAGTCCGACATGAAAACTCCTTCACGTGTTGGGTGGCTCTGGTTTCTTGCGTAACACCGCAAACATACAAAACTGTATATTGTGTGGCCACGTCGCAAACAATCCCATCACTCCCCTCAGTTGAACCTAGGATGAATTCTTGAAACTTGGCATCGACTCATATTCTTTTCACCGTTTCTTTGGTGAAGCCTACCCAGGTCTGGAAACGCTCCCTGACAACCGTTGGACGGTCTGGGATTTCCTGGATGTGGCGGGCCAGCTCGAGGCCGAAGCGGTATCACTTGAAAGTTGCTTCCTGCCGCTCGGAGACCGTGAACTGTCGCGGGCCCTCGCGAAACGCTTGGACGACTGTGGTCTTGAGCGGATCTGGGCCTGGGGTCACCCGCGCGGATTGGAGTCCGGTAACGCTCCGCAGCAACTGGAAGCAGGGATCGCCAGCCTCTCTGACGCAGCGGCAGTCGGTGCCAAAGTCATGCGCATTTGCGCTGGCGGCCGTGGCACCCGGTGGGGCACTTGGGCGCAACAGCGCGAAGTTCTGTTACCGATGTTGGCCCGCTTCACTCGTGAAGCAGAAGCATTGGACGTCACGCTCGCACTGGAAAACCACATCGACCTATATGCCGACGAAATGCTTGATTTGGTCGAAAGTGTCGGATCGCAACATTTCGGCATTTGCTTCGATACCGCGAACAACCTCCGGCTTTATGAGGATCCGCACGAGGTGGCATGCAAATTGGCGGTTCATGTCCGCGCGACGCATGTAAAGGACGTCCGTGCGGCAGGAGGTGACCCGGAAACCATTGCATTCTGGCCATCGGTTCCAGTTGGTCAGGGGCTGTTGAAAATGCCGGTGATCCTTGAGGCGTTGCGTGACAGTGGCTACCGCGGAGTACTTGCCATCGAGGTCGATTATCTTGCAGCAGGCTATGGTGATGAGAGGCAGGCCGTCGCGCAGTCTCTGCAGTATTTGCAAGACCTTCGTACCGCTCTGAACATTCCGGTCTGATCTTCGATTGCGACCAATCCGTACGGCCAGACTGCGCCATCAATACCGCACTACCGATGAATTCTGCGCGTACGTCTGATTGGACACGTCGCGCTAGAAAAGGAGAACTGAAATGAAAGATACCAAACTGGCCGTGATTGGCGGCGGGGTAATTGGGCGTACCCATGCTGTCGCTATTCAAGAGTGTACGCGCACGACCCTCGCCGCGATCGTTGACCCCTTTGCGTCGGGTGAGGCGCTTGCTCAGGAGATGTCTGTTCCACTCTATCAGTCCTACGAGGCACTGATAGATCTAGGGCTAGATGGCGCGATTATCGCGACGCCTAACGCTTTGCACGTACCACAGGCGATCGCATTGATTGAAGCAGGGATTCCGGTTCTTGTCGAGAAGCCGCTGGGAGACACTGCACAGGAATGCGAGCGTTTGGTTTCAGTGGCGAAAGAGAGCGGACTGGCCGGCCTTGTTGGACATCATCGTAGATACAACCCAATCCTGCAGGCCGCGCGCGCCGCGATTGACAGCGACGCCTTCGGTACACTCGTCTCGGGTTCGATCTCTGCCACTCTGAAAAAGTCCGACAGTTACTTCGATGCTGAATGGCGGCGTGAGGCTGGTTCAGGTGGGCCGATCCTGATCAACCTGATCCATGAAATTGACTTGGTGCGTTACCTGTTCGGGGAAATTGTCGAAGTTTTTGCGATGACATCCAATAAACAGCGCGGATTTTCGGTCGAGGATACAGCATCGGTACTGCTGCGGTTAGCCGATGGCGGACTGATAACAGTTGCGCTGACAGATGCCGCGGTTGGCCCATGGTCCTGGGACATGACCGCCGGAGAAAACCGTGCCCGCTTTCCAGTCATGCCGGCGGTTTCCCATGTGTTCGCAGGAACCAAAGCAGGGATGAGTTTGCCTGATCTCGCTTTCTGGACGTTTGACGGTACACCAGAATGGACCGTGCCTCAGGTAAATCGCCCGCTCACTATTAGTCAGAGTGACTGTTATGTTGAACAGGTCAGGCACTTTTCGGCAGTGATCGCTGGCGAGGAAACCGCCTGTATCACGCTCGCGGACGGGGCTGCGAACATCGCCGTTATCGAGGCGATCAAAAGGTCTCAGAGCATCAACGCACCTGTCGCTCTGTAAATCGGAATTGAGTGTAGGTTTTATTCTGCACTCAGTTGTGATCCCCTGTGTTTTTGGGGCAGGATTCAAAACGATGGATGACGGTCACAGCGATGGCGATCGCCGATAGGAACACCTTGGGGCATTCGTCATTGCGGGTCGCCAATCCGTGAGCCCGCCGAACATGATCATGAAACGATTTCTCCGCTTTTAGCGGCGCTTGTCGTACCGGAACGGTGTCTTGTGTTACTTCCGGCCGGGAATGCAGGTGTGGAAGCCTTTGTCTTGTCGTGCGACTTCAGAAAGAAAGAGTCGAGTTTGGCCAACTGCTCATTGGTCAGCAAGCAAAGGTCGTTCATGTCACTGCTCCATTTCTGAGTTTTGAAACATGCCGCGCGACCAAACTCTACCTTGCTTGAACGTCTCGGGAAAAATGGGCGCGAATGATAGAAGGGCTGCGAACGTCGCCTTAGAACGCGCCATGCGGAATGCTTTGGCCGGATCAGCTCTCTGATCTGGCATGTTGTTTGGCCGCGGCGATCAGCATCTCGGTAAAGGCCATGACCCGTGGCGGGCGAAAGCGGGCAGGGGGGTAAACGATGTGGATGCCGCCCTCGGGTAGGTGCCAGTCGGGTAGTAGTTCGACCAATCGCCCCGTAGCCAGATGATCCCTCACCAGAAAATCCGGCAGAACCGCCGCGCCAATATGCGCCAGCGCACCAGCTGATACTGCAGGCGTTGTCGACATCCCCGCCACCACGTTCAGCCTAACCCGTTCGCGCTGCCCCTCAGGCCCGTGAAAATCGGCCTTGCTCGGGTCGCGCAGGGCGTTGTTCGCCACAAAGGGCCACGCGGCGATGTCCTGTGGGTGCTGCGGCCGGGCAAAGCCAGCGGCGACTTGCGGGGTGGCCACCAGATGCTGGGTGAACCCGCCGACCCGCCGCGATTTCAGGCTGGAATCGAACAGCCACCCCATCCGGATCGACATATCCCAGTTCCCCGAATGCAGGTCCTGCACGTTGTCGTCCAGATCCAGCGAAACGGTGCACGCCGGATAACGGGCTCGGAAATCGGCCAGCACTGGCGCCAGAAAACTGGTCCCGTAGTCCAGCGGCGCAGTGATCCGCAGCAACCCCGAGGGCGCGACGCGGCGAGACTGCAATGCCTCTTGGGCGCTTTCGGCTTCGGACAGGATGTGGCGGGTGTGCCCCAGCAGCAGCTCGCCGTCCTCGGTTAACGTAACGCTGCGGGTTGTGCGCAGGAACAGGGATGCGCCGACCTCTTCTTCCAGCCGCGCGACTTGGGCGCTGACCACGGCCTTGGTCACGCCAAGCTGCTGTGCGGCCTGCGTGAACGATCCCGTCGTCGCGACGGCCATGAAGTAGCTCAGGCGATCCAGTTTCAGCATAGCCGCCGGTTTACGCCTCGCCGTATGCCAAATCAATACAAAGAGTCGTAATTTGCGTCCCTAGTGGCAGACGATCACCCGCGATACCTCGGGGTCATGAGTTCAACACAACCCATTGGAGACCCCCTCATGAACCGCAATCTTCGCTTTATTGCCTCGACCGCAGTGGCGCTGGTGCTTGGCGCACAGGCCGCGTTTGCCGAAGTGCCCTCGACCGTTGGTGCCACTTATGTCGCGGAATCCCGCACCGTGGCGCTGGCCCCCGGCGAGAAAATCGAAAACCTGTTTACCAAAAACATGACGCAGGAGTTCGTCCTGCAGAAACTGACCGAGCGCGTCTATTTCTACCAGGGCGGCTTCTACGGCAGCATTTTTTATGTCGGCGACAACGGCGTTTTGCTGTTTGACGCCCTAGAGGGACAGGGTGCCGGCCTGCTGAAAGCCATCGCCGAAGTCACCGATCTGCCCGTGACCGCGATTGTTTACAGCCACAACCACGCCGACCACCTGGCCAGCGCGCCAGACATCCTGGCCGCCTTCCCCGAGGCTGAGGTCATCGCAACCGAAGCCACCGCTGACCTGATGCAGAAACTGGGCTCCAAGCACCCTGCGCCGACCCGGATTGTGACCGAAAACAGCTTCGACTTCGAAGGTCTGACTGTCAGCGTGATCCCTGCCGAGGGCGACGCCCACGCCCATGACCACGCGATTTTCGTGCTGAACGGGCAGGGTGTGGCGCATATTCCCGACGTGATTAACCCTGATCAGCCGCCGTTCTGGTCGTTCGCGGGCTCGGCCAGCTACCTTGGGTATCGCGAGTTGATCCAGCAGATCGGCGCGCAGGAATGGGAATATCTGTCGGGCGGCCACGGCAACGTCGGTTCGCGTGCGGACATTGATTTCTACCTGACCTATCTGGACGATCTGGAAGCGTCCGTCGGTCAGGCGATGGGCGAGGTTGCCTTTGGCTTTGGCGTGGATGTCCCGTCGCTGACCGCCCACACCCCGATGCTGCCCGCGTGGTACGGCGAGGTGTCCCACCGTGCGACCGAGACCATGCGTGGTAAATACGGCGAATTCTACGGGTTCGACGCAGCCACCCCCGCAAACGCTGAAATGGTCGCGGAATACCTGTTCAGCTATCGTTAATCGCGGGCCTTGATTCAGAGGACGAACAGAGTGCGCCAGAGTTTTTTCGGCGCACTCACACTTTGGCTTTGTAGAGTTCCGGCTCGACCTGCTCCAGCACTGGCGGGCTGTCGTTTTCCAAGAGCCAGAACGCCCGCTGGACCAGTTTTTTGTGCCGCTGGCGGACCATATGCACCGGAAAACGCAGAAGCTGGCCAAAGGGCTCGTAGTCGAAACAGCCAAAGGCGCAGGCTTGCAGCTCCTCCTCTGGCAAGGTCGCGACGAACCGCATGACCCCTTCGAATACAGAGTCAGAGTTGATGAACAGCCCGCGCGGCAACCCGCCAAGCTGTTGATACAGAGCGGAAATCGTTTGGGTCGCCGCGTGTTTGTCATAGGTTTGCGCGATGATCTGTGCGGGGTCTACGGGGCCATCGTGTTGGCGCATTGCATCACAGAACCCTTCGATCCGGTTATGGGTCGAGGGCAGCTTGCGATCGCCACCCAGAAAATAGACGCGATCGCGCTGCGTATCCCCGCTGGCCGCAGGCAGGGTCGCCAAAATCTGCTCGGTCAGCATACGGGCACCGGCGCGGTTGTCGGTGACAACCG
>CAXQKF010000341.1:0-17659 GCA_964224285.1 Donghicola sp.
GTCGGCTTCCGCACCACAGGCGAGAGCGAAACCGTGCAGGTGTACTCGGTGACCGAGGCTGGTGAAACTTCGGAGATCGGGACCACCGCGACCGATCTGGGGACCTATACCAACGTTGATTTCGCAACCGGTATCAACGGTACTCTGGGCAGCGACGCGATCCTCGAGAACTCGGATGACGCAGGCAACTCGTCTTCGGTTTACATCGCGCTGCCGGACAACGACGACACTGTTGTGAACCCCGATTGGACTGGCCTGGACGATTTCAACATCGACGCGATCGACCTGTCGTTCCTGTCGGATGCGACGCTGACGTTGACCGAAGAGCAGATCATCAATCTGTCGGACAACAGCGACACCGTCACAATCTCTGGTGAATCGGACGATGTCGTGACCGTGACCGGCGCGACTGCCACCGGCGACACCCAGACCATCGACGGTCAGACCTACGATGTCTACACAATCGGCGATGATGGGGCGACCATCGTTGTGGACGAAGACATCCAGTTCAACACCTGATCTACTACGAGTAAGACTGAGCGGCGCGGTAAACGCGCCGCTCTTTGAGGCCCGCACCGAACTAAAAAACTATAACGGTGCACGAGCGGAGTTCTGAATTCATGAGACGGGCAGCGACATTCGCTGCCAGCGTTGCCGTCTTTGCGCTGGCTGGCTGTTTCGGTAAAAGTTACGAAGAGACCCAAGGGTCTCCGTTTGCGTCCAGTGCTGCCGAGCCGGATGCGGAAATGATTCAGGAGCAGCGCTCCGAGATCATCGCCACCCTTCAGTCGCGCCAGAGCCTTCTGCCCGAGGCCAGCCCCTTTGACGCCGTCGCTGATGCTGTGATGGCCGCCAATGCGCGCGCTGCCGAGGCAGAACTGCGTGCGGCGCTGCTGCGCTCCAAGGCCGCGGACAAGAACTGGCTGCCGCAACTGGGGCCGTCGATTTCCTTGACCAGCATGAGCGATTTTGTTGCCAGCCTGTTCATCGAGCAGGTGCTGTTCGACAATGGCAAGCGCAAGGCCGAACGCGAACTGGCCCGCGCCGATGTCGAAGTCGCCGCTGTGACCCTGTCCGAAGACAGCAACAAGCGCGTCATGACCGCGTTGGAACTGTATCTTCAGGCCGAAAAAGCCCGTGCACGCGTCAGCATCACCCGTCAGGCCGCTGCCGACATGACCGAATTCATGCGCATCATGGAAGCCCGTGTGGCAGGCGGCGTGTCCGATACTTCGGACGAGCAGGTCCTACGTCTGAAGCTGGACGAAGCCCGCGAAACCCTGAATGCCGACATCGAGGCAGAGCGCACCGCACTGGCGGAACTGGCCGCGATGTCCGCCTATCCGCTGGACCACGTGACCGGCGTGTCCGACGTGCCGATGTTCCCTGCGGGTGTGTCGCCCCTGGACGTCCTGCGCGCCCGCGCCGAAATGGAGCGTGACGTTGCAGAGACCAAAATCGAACGTGCAGGCTTTCTGCCTTCGCTGACTGCGGGTGGCACCACCAGCAACGTGCGCACCGATATGGGCGTCTCGATCGAGACCGATAACCTGATCGGCTTGGGCACGGGCGCTGCGTTGGGCGCCATCGAAGCGGACAAGAAGGCCGCCGCAGCGCGGATTGAACAAGCGCAAGAGGACTCGGATCGCAAGATCGCCCGCCTGCGTGAATACCTCGCGTCACTGGATCGTCAGAGCGCGAATACTGGGACACTGGCACGCCAATCGGTCACGAACTACCGGACTTTCCAGGAACAGTACGAGGCAGGCCAGCGTCAGGTGATGGATGTGGTGAATGTTTACGAAACGATGGTTTCGCGCCGGCTCGAACACGTCGGGCTGAAGTACGACGCGATCCTGACAAAGTTACAGATGGCCGAAGAGTTCGGATTGTTGGTTAACGGGGACGACGTATGAGCAAGGCACCGATCGCTCTGACCGTAAAGCCCGGCGGCAAGGACGCCGGAGGAAAAGCTAAGGCGGTTCTGCCGCCCGACGTCACGCCGCCTAAGAAGGCGGCGAATCCTATTCTGGGGATCGCACAGATCGCCACCAAATGGGCCACCAAACCCAAAGCCGACCCCGAAGGCCGTGCCAAGGCGCGGGCGGATCTGGCGTCGGTCTACGCCGGATATCTGGGGGTCAATGTGCCCCCGCGTGATATTCTGGACGCGATGATGAAATCCGGTTCCGCAGACGCGACCCAGCCCAAGGCGCTGGCTGCGGGTCTGCAAGCCGCGGGTCTGCACACCAAGATCATGACGGTCGGCGCCTTGACGCCCGCCCACTGGCCCGCGATTGCGCAGATGGTCAGCGGTCAGTCGATCCTCGTGCTTGACCAGATCGGCAGCGAAGTGGTGATCTACGACACCTCTTGCGTGGATAACCGCGCCTATGTGCCCCTGACCGAATTCGAGCCCTTCTTTGCAGGGGTTCTGATCCGCGCCGAAGTCACCGTCGAGCAGATCAAGAAAATCCACGCGCCCACTGTCGAAGAAACCCATTGGTTCTGGGGCGAATTCCCCAAGTTCAAACGTCAGATCGGCGAAATCGCTCTGGGATCGCTGATTGCGAACATTCTGGCGGTATCGGTCGCACTGTTTTCGTTGCAGGTCTATGACCGCGTGATCCCGCACCAGTCCGAGGCGACCCTCTGGGTTCTGGCCATCGGTGCTCTGGTGGCCTTGGGTCTCGAAGCGATGATGAAGCTGGCCCGCGCCCGTCTGATGGACTCGGCCGGTCGCCAGATCGAGTTGAACATTCAGCGGATGCTGATGGAAAAGCTTCTGGGCATGCGCTCGGACCGTCGTGGGGTGTCGTCCTCGCAGCTGTTCGGGGCGATGCGGGAATTCGGCTCTGTCCGTGAGTTCTTTACCGCTGCGTCCATCGGGTCGCTGGCGGACTTGCCGTTTATTCTGGTGTTCCTGATCCTTGTCGCCTCGATTGCGGGCAGCGTGGTTTGGGTGCTGGTGATCGGCGGCATCCTGATGGTCGTGCCCGGCTTCTTCCTACAGAAGAAGATGATCAAGCTGACCCGAGAGAGCCAGGGCGCCTCGACCCGTTCGTCGCGTCTGCTGCACGAGACCATCTTTGAACTCGACACTGTCAAAACCCAGCGCGGCGAAGATCGCATCCGCCGTCTGTGGGCTGAACTGACCGGCCTGTCTTCGATCAAATCGGGCGAGCAGCGCCGCATGGCGACCGCGCTGACCTATTGGAGCCAAGGCATCCAGCAGGCCACCTACATCGCGGCGGTCGTCACCGGCACCTATTTGGTGTTCATCGGTGAATTCACTGTGGGTTCGATTATTGCGGTCGGTATTCTGACCAGCCGGACCCTTGCGCCTTTGACGCAGCTGGCTGGCACCTTGGCCCGTTGGTCCAACGTTCGCGGTGCGCTGGATGCGCTGGACGCTATTGCCGAAGCGGAACAGGACTTGGCCGAGGGCCGCACCTATCTGCGCCGCGACAAGCTTGAAGGCAGCTTCGAGTTCCGCAATGTCCAATTCAAGTACGACAAAGACGGCGCACCCATTCTGGACATCCGCGCCTTGGCGATTGGCAAAGGCGAGTCCGTCGCGGTTCTGGGTGTGAACGGGTCGGGTAAATCGACCTTCCTCAAGCTGCTGTCCGGTCTTTATGCGCCGACTGAAGGCCGCGTGATGATCGACGGTGTGGATATGGGCCAGATCGCCCCCCGCGACCTGCGCCGCAACATCGGCTACTTGGGGCAGGACGTGCGTCTGTTCGCAGGCACCCTGCGCGAGAACCTGAACCTGCACCAGCTGGAACGCGACGACGAGCGTCTGTTCGAGGCCTTGGATTTTGCCGGCCTTGGTCCCTTTGTCAAAGGTCACCACAAAGGTCTGGATCTGGAGATCACCGATGGCGGGCAGGGCTTGTCAGTCGGTCAGCGCCAGTCCATCGGTTGGGCACGGATCTGGCTACAGAACCCCCCGATCGTTCTTCTGGATGAACCGACAGCATCGCTGGACCAGACGCTCGAGGCAACGCTGGTCAGCCGTCTGGACAGCTGGTTGAAGGGACGCACGACGATTGTGGCAACGCACCGTCTGCCCATCCTGTCGCTGACCAAGCGCACACTGATTTTCCAGAACGGTCGCATGGCCGTGGACGGACCCCGCGAAGAAGTTGTCGCCCATCTGACAGCCAACGCGGCAGGCAAGATCACGAGGTAACCTATGACAACCCTCTCGACCGAATTCGAGGGCCGCACACGCGGCCCCAGCCGCATCATCTGGATGACGGGCGCGGTGCTTATTGCGTTTGTTGTCTGGGCTGCGCTGGCTCCCTTGGATGTGATCGTGCGTGGTCAGGGCGAGATGATTTCCTCATCCCGCCCTCAGATCATCCAGAACCTCGAAGGCGGCATTCTGGCCGAACTCTACGTCAAAGAGGGCGATCAGGTCGAACGTGGTCAGATGCTGGCCCGTCTGCACGGCACCCAGTTCAAATCCGAAGTGGACGATATCGCGGCGCAGGTCACCGCGCTGGAAATTCGCCGCGCCCGCCTAGAGGCGGAACTGGCGGGCGAATATTCGTTCGAGGTCCCTACAGAGATGTCCGAAGCCGCGCCTGAAATCGTGGCGTCCGAACGCAAACTGCTCGAGGCGCGACAGTCTGACTATGTGAAAAGCCGTGATGGCGCGCAGCAGGTTCTGGATCAGGCCAACGAAGAGCAGGCTCTGCTGGAAAAGCTGCTTGAGCGGAAAATCGTTGCCCTGATCGAAGTCACCCGCGCCCGCAAGGCGACGGCGGACGCTCAGAAACGGTTTGACGAGATCGTCACCCAGTCCGATCTGGAACGCGCAGAGAAGTATTCGGAAACCCTCAAAGAGCTGAACACCCTGAAGCAGAACCTGAAAGCGAGCCGCGACCAGCTGGACCGGACCGCTCTGATCAGCCCGATGCGCGGTGTGGTGAACAATCTGGCCGTGACCACCATCGGCGGCGTTGTCCGTTCGGGTGAAGAGATCATGCAGATCATTCCTCTGGACGACGAGCTGTTCGTCGAAGCCAAGATCAAGCCGAAAGACATCGCTCAGGTCCGCATGGGCCAGAAGGCGACCATCAAGCTCAGCGCCTATGACTACACGATCTACGGCGCTCTGCAGGGCGACGTGCACTTGGTGTCGGCGGATACGTTCAAGGACGAACGCTCGAGCGCGCCCGATGGCGACCCGCATTACAAGGTCACCGTCCGCGTCGACATGAGCAACCTGACAGAGCGCCAGCGCGAGATCGAAATCCGTCCCGGTATGCAGGCCACAGTCGAGCTTTATACCGGTGAAAAGACCGTGCTGCAGTATCTGCTGAAGCCCCTCTACAAATCCAAAGAGGCACTTCGCGAACCCTAAGTCCCCGCCAACTTACCTCGTAGGCGGAATCACAAGGCCCGGGCTTTCCAGTCCCGGGCCTTGCGTCATTCCAGAGGGGGCTCAGGCCGCCGTATCGACCCAGATGGTCACCGGCCCGTCATTGCACAGATGTACCTGCATATCGGCGCCGAACTGGCCGTTTTCCACATACACACCCAGCTTGCGCAGAGCCTCGCTGAAGTACTCATAGAGCGAATTGCCTTCGTCGGGGCGGCAGGCTGTCGAGAAACCGGGGCGGTTGCCACGGCTGGTGTCTGCGGACAGGGTGAACTGGCTGACCACCAGCGCGGCCTTGTGGGTGTCCATCAGGGACAGGTTCATCTTGCCCGCGTCATCTTCGAAGATGCGCATCTTGCTGATCTTGGCGGCCAGCTTGTCGGCGTCCGCTTCGGTGTCGCCTTGCATAGCGCAGATCAGGATCATCAGACCGGCGTCGATTTTGCCGACGGTCTCGCCCGCGATATCGACGCGAGCTTGGGAAACGCGTTGTAAAAGTGCTCTCATAGCTCGTGGGTCCAGGGCGGGTTGGCTCCGGCGCGGCTGACCGTGATGGCCGCCGACCGTGCCCCAAGGCTTAGCGCATTCGCGATCGCCTCGTCGGTCAGGTTTGCGACCCCTTCTTTGGACAAAACGCCAGCCTGTTCCAGCGACGCCAGAACGCCCGCGTTAAAGGTATCGCCCGCGCCCACGGTATCCACCACGGTCACAGCGGTTGCTGCCACGTCAACGCGGCCGTTCGCGGTGTAACCCGACGCGCCATCCTTGCCACGGGTGATGCAGACCAGCTTGGGGCCCATCGCCAGAACCTGCGCGGCGTTGGCGTCGATATCCTCGCCACCCATCAGCCACGCCAGATCCTCGTCCGATAGCTTTACGATATCGGCCAGCGCCAGCATCCGGTCGATGCGCGCGCGGTAGGCGGCCTCGTCCTTGATAAATCCGGGGCGGATGTTGGGGTCGATCATGGTGACGCGGTTTGCGGCCTCGCGAGTCATCAGGGCCTCGTAGGTGGCGCCGCAGGGCTCTACCACCAGGGAAATGCCGCCAAAGAACAGCGCGTTCACATCGTCCGCCAGATCGGGCAGGGCGTCGGTGGGCAGCATACGGCCCGCGGTGTTTTCGTCGTAGAAGGCATAGGTCGCGTGACCGTCCACCAGTTTGACGAACGCCACGGTGCAGGGCGCATCGGCGCGGTGGACGTATTGGGTGGACACCTTGGACGACTCCAGCGTTTCCGCCAGCAGGTCGCCAAAGAAGTCACTGGCCAAGCCGGTGAACATCCCCACAGGCGCCCCCAGACGGCCCAAAGCGATGGCGGTGTTGAACACCGCGCCGCCCGCGTGGGGGGCAAAGGCATTCTCGCCCGTCGTGGCCTGACGGGGCAGCATGTCGATCAGGGATTCTCCGCAGCACAGGATCATGGGGGGCCTCATTTGTTCATGTTTGCGCTACCAATAACCGAAGACCGGAATTCTTCAAGTTTATTGATTTATTGCGATGAAGTATCCCACGCCCGCCGCTACGATCAAGCCAGCGATGACCGCCGCCGCAATTTTCCACGCGGAATAGGGGCGTTCCCCCTGTACGCGGCCCGTGCGTCCGTTCACCACAAAGCGGAAGGTTTTGCCCCGATATTTATAGGCCGCGACCCAGACGGGAAGCAGGACGTGCTTGAAGGTCACGTCGTTGACCTGTGTGTCCATGTTGCTGATCCGCTGACGGTCGCCGCCAATGTCGAACTTCACGTCGCGCTCGATCACGCGGGACATCTTGATGCGGGCGGTCTCGAACCCTTCGTCCAACGCTACGGTGTAGCCCTCGGCGCGGAAGCCTGCGAGGAATTCGGGCGAATAGGGTTCCAGCGCCGACAAGTCCCACGGCTCCAGAGCGTCGGTGAATTTCTGCGGCAGGGACTTGGAGCCCAGAACCAGCACGTCGTCAAACCAGCGGGCCACGCGGCCTGACACGGGGGTCCATCGGATTTTCTGGACGGTGCGGGTCTCGGTCTTGCCGTTCACGGTCACCTGTTTGGATTCGTGGTAAATGGTTCCGCGTGCACCGCTGTAGCGGGTCTTGGTGTCGGCGTCATAGGTCCAATAGGGCACATAGACGCCCTGCATCTTGCGCCCCTTGCGGGCGTATTCCTGCAGGCCGTTCGGGGCGAACCACAGCCCGCCGAGCCATTTATTCATCGCATCCCGCGCGCCGTTTTCATCCAGCCCAAAGGGCAGCAACCCGCGCGGTTTGATGTGACGGTGTGTGCCTGTATCGGTCACCACAGGGGTTGCACAGAAGGGGCATTCCTTGGCGTGGGTGACGCCGTCGAATTCCACCTGAGCGCCGCAGTTCGGGCAGTTCAGAACGCGGGTGACCTCGGTCTCGGCCTCGGGCAGGCGGTGGTTCAGGGCTGCGTTGAAGTCCAGCTCCTTGATCGCGGGGGCCTCAGGGCGTTCGACCATGGGGGCGGTGTTGCCGCAGTGATCGCAGACCAGCATCCCCTGTTCGGGCGAAAATCGGAAATCCGCTCCGCATTGGTCACAGGGAAAGCGGTGCTCTTGGCGGTCGGGGGAATTGGGCGCCATCTACGGGGAACCTGAATGTCTTTGGGTCGTTCTGATCGGTGAAAATGCCCGCCCTGTCGGGGGCGGGCCAAGTGCATCAGCCAACGGGCGGCGGAGGGGGCGGGGGCGGCGGCATCACCGTGAACAGTTGCGCCAGCTCCATCACATCCTCGGCCCGTTTCCAGCCGTCCTGTCCGGCGGTCCAGACCAGCGTATCGCGGGTCATCTGCCCATCCGCAGCCATGCGGCCCAAGCGCGCCTTGGAAAAAGGGCCAGTGGTCGCGCCGTTTTCAGCAATGTGCCACACGTGTTCGACCGGCGGTGGGGGCGGTGCCATTGGCGCGGGCTGCGGGGCAGGGGCTGCAGCGGCGGGCATCGCACCCCACGGGCCCATCTGGTGGCCCATTGCCATCCCCATCCCTGCACCCATGCCGGTGGCCATTGCAGCGCCTGCCGCGGAACCGGGGGCGTTCATCGCCTCGGCGGCGCGCCATTTCATGTGGTCGTCCAGATTGCCCGCAATGCCGCGCGATGTGCGGGCATCCAGTGCCTTTTCGACTTCGGCGGGCAGCGAGATATTCTCGACGTAGAATTCGGGCATTTCCAGCCCGTATTCCGCCAGCGTCGGGGACACCTGCGCGGCGATGACCTTGCCCAGATCGGCTGTGTTCGCGGCCATATCCAGCAGGGGGATGCCACTGGCCGCCAAGGCCTGCGAGGCGCGGGTCACGATGATGTTGCGGATCTGGAAGCTGATCTCGTCGCTGGTGAACTCACCGTCAGTGCCCACGATTTCCGTCATGAAACGGGCGGCGTCGATCACGCGGATCGCATAGGTGCCAAAAGCCCGCAGGCGCACGGGGCCGAATTCAGGGTCACGCACCATGATCGGGTTCTTGGTGCCCCATTTGAAATTGGTGAACCGCGTGGTCGCGACGTAGTATACCTCGGACTTGAAGGGCGACCGGAAACCATGATCCCAATGCTGAAGCTTGGTCATGATCGGCAGGTTGTTCGTTTCCAGCATATACAGGCCGGGGGTGAACACGTCTGCCATCTGGCCTTCGTGGATGAACACAGCGGTCTGCCCTTCGCGGACGGTCAGTTTCGCGCCGTACTTGATCTCGTGGCCCTCGCGCTCGAAGCGCCAGACCATGGTGTCGCGGGTGTCATCGGTCCAGTGGATGACGTCGATGAATTCGCCTTTGAGAAAGTCGAAAATCCCCATAATGCGAGGTCCTTCTGTTTGGTATTATCCCAGCAGCTCGGCCGCGATCTGTCGAACGATCGGGACGGCTTGTGCTTTGGTCATGCCCGGTTTCAGTCTGCGGTCATACAGAATGCGGAGCAAGAGTTCGTCGTGTCGGGTCAGGAGCGCGAACTCCTCGTCGTCGTTAAAGATTGAGGGGCGGGCCGTCGGGCTGTCGTTCGGCAGACCCAGCGCCTGCGCCATCTCTTCGTGAAGGCAGGACATTTTCAGCAGTTGCGGATGTTCTGCCCTGATCATCGCGAGCGCCTTGCCAAAGCGGGGGCTGCCCGTCTGATCGCGGAAGGTCAGCGCCACGCACAGCTGGTTGCGCGGCGTGTACTTGAAGACGTTCATGGTGACAGGGTCCACCTCGGGGATAGCGCGTTTCAGGCTTTCACCAAAGGGAAGACGGTCATCTTCGCCCATGAACATGACGTAATAGTTGGCATTTTCGCGAGAGGTCATGCGGATGTCATGACCGGTCACACGGGCGAGCCGGTTGGTATAGGATTCGACCGCTGTCATGGCCCGCTCCCGCTCTGCGGGCGGGACAGTCGCGCCAAAGACCACAAAGACCCACACCGGCTTTTCCCAGCGGCGCAGGGTGCTGTCACGGCTCTTGCGCATGGTGCCGGAACCGCCACGGGAATATTCGTCCTTGAGTGCGATCTCGACGAAATTATGGGTCAGTTGATCGACGGTCAGAGGAATGTCGCGCCCCAGATCCTGCCGCAGTTTTCCCGAGCCCAGCAACCGGTCCTGAAGGCGGGCGTAATACGTGCCCAAGGACCGGCTGCTATAGCTGGCGGGCACGTATTCCGGATTCGGATCGGGCAAAAGCGCTCTGGCTTCTTCCGAAACGGGCGTCGCCGCCCGCGGCACTGCAACCGTTGCAGACTTTGGATTCGGGGCGCACGCGGCCAGAACCAGGCCAGCGAGGCTCGCAGAAGTCAGCAACCGGAGACAGTGGGCGTATCGGATCAAAACAGAGCGCCTTCGCGTCGTTAGCTCTGGGGAACAGAGGTCGCCGCAGTGTCACCAAGGCCGGTCTTTTTGGCTTTGGCAGCGGCAAGCGTGTCGCGCAGTTCTGCTTCCATCGCCTTGAGGTCGGCTTCGGCGGCAGCGCGCTTGGCTTTGCCCTCGTCTGCGATCTGCAGGCTTTCCTCGATTGTCGCGATGAGGTCCGCGTTGGCGGTCTTGATCGCTTCGATGTCAAAGACGCCGCGCTCCATCTCCTCGCGGACCTTGCGGTTGGTTTCGCGCAGGTTGGCGGCGTTGGCGGTCAGCAGTTCGTTGGTCAGATCGTTCGCACCGCGGATGGCGGCGGCGGCTTCGGCGCTGCGCTGGATGGTGACTGCCTGTGCCAGCTGGGTTTCCCACAGGGGCACGGTGTTCACGAGGGTCGAGTTGATCTTGGTGACGAGCGACTTGTCGTTTTCCTGCACCAGACGGATCGAGGGCAGGGACTGCATGGTCACCTGACGGGTCAGTTTCAGATCGTGGACACGGCGCTCCAGATCGTCGCGGGCAGCGCGCATGTCACGCAGTTCTTGCGCTTTGATCACTTGATCGTTTGCGTCAGCGGCCTGAACTTCGGCTTCTTTGGAGGGAATGGTCTGGCTGTCCATCTCTGCGATCTTGGCCTCGCCAGCGGCGATATACAGTGCCAGTTCGTCGTAGAATTCCAGCGTCTTGGTGTAGAGCAGGTCGAGCGACTTGATGTCCTTCATCAGTTTGTGCTCGTGGCCCAAGAGGTTGTCGGTGATCTTGTCGATCTGGCCTTGGACGGTCTCGTAGCGAGCCGCGAACTTGGCGGCAGGTGCCGCGCGACCCAGCAGTTTTTCCCACCAGCTGCGGTCACGGCGGATATCCAGCTCGCTGATCGAGAAGCCGCGAATGGTGGTCACGATATCCCGCAGGCTGTCACCGGCGGGGCCGACGTCCTTGTTGCGGACACCGTCCAGCATCTGTTGCGAGATTTCTTGCAGTTCCGCCTGAGCGCCAGACCCGAATGTCACGATCGAGTTGGAATCGCTCATGTCCAGTTCGGCCATGCGCCGGGTGATTTCAGCAGAGGCAGGGGCGTCGGCAGCTTCCAATGGGACGATCTCTTCGGTTGGGGCAGGCAGGATGGCCGCATTCAGTTCTTCGACTTTGTGCAGATCCTGAGCGGCTTGGACGTAGGCTTTTTGGACAGGTTGAGTGGTGGTCATGGGTCGGTCCTCTAAATGAACTCTGAAAAATATTACTCGGTGTGACGGATGCCTTCGCGGGCGAGGCGCTCGCGGAGCACGCCGATCTCTACTTCCAGATCGGCTTTGTCATTGACCATGAGCTTGCGCGTCCGGTCGGCGAAATTCTGTTGCAGATCATCCAGCAGCGACAGGTATTCCGCACGTGCTTCGCCAGAGGGTGCACGTTCGGCCAGATCGGCATATTTGGTCGTCGCATCGCGGGCCCCCAGCAGATAGACCCCCAGATATTTGCGCACGGATGTCAGGTCGCGCGGGTCGGATTCCACGGTGCGGAACAGATCGCGGGCGGTATTGGCAAAGCCGTTCACCCGCTGTTCGATCTGCCGGTCGCTGGTGCGTCTTGCGGCGTCGGACATGGCGGCCAGATGGGCTTCGGCCTCCTCGACCGCTTTGGCAACGCGGTCGGTCTGGAACGTATCCACGCCCTCGGCGGATTTGTCCTTGAGCGGGTCAAGCCCGAAGGCCAGCAGGTGCAGCACCACGCCCACGGCCCCGTAGATTAGCGGTTCGATGACATTCGCGGCGTCCGAAAACGAGGCCAGCGCCAGACCGATACCGATCAGAGCTGCGCCGAAAATTTTGCGCGGGATGGCGGGGCGGCGGGCGACCTTGCGGGCGTTATAGGCCTCTTCGGCGATCAGGCCTTCGCGGGTCAGCCACGCGGCCAGCAGGATCGTCCCAAGAGCGGACAGCTTGAACACCATCTCGACCGGACCGGCGCCAAAGACCGACGCGATCATGGGCAGGGGCGCGATAAAGAGCAGGTTCGCCCGCCCGCCCGCGCGCTTGCGCTTGGCGTGTTTCATGGGCTTGGCCTCTGTGGGGGCAGAGGTGCCGTCGGGGCTGAATTGTCCGCCGTATCGCTGGGCCATCACACACCCCCCGAGATTGCGACGCGCATAATCAGGATGAACAGCAGAATGAATGCAATTTTTTGCAAGGTCGTTCCGGTCACCTTCTACCCCTTATAATGACTTGGCTAAATGATCGACATGCCAGCACCATACGTCGCCGCCGGAGGGCTGGCTGCGGGAAACGGTGGGCGTATTCTATGTGTGTCTGTTTCACATCCATGAACATAGTCATGCCGCTTGCGGATAAAAACCCGCGGCAAGGAAAACCGGACCATCTGGATGAGGGATTCGTAGCATGACGCTGCGGCAGGGGCGCCCTATGCGCCCCCGGTCTGACGCCGGATGAAACGGCTGCCAGCATTGCGATACCTCCGCCCCACTTTCACACCCTTTGGATGATTACCGCAGGTTCCGTGAAAAAGATACGAAGGAGTTCGGAAATTCAGGGCTTTTTGCGCGGAACGCGGGGCGGGCGGCGCTTGGGGGCCGGTTTTTTCGCCGGTTCTTCCACTTCGGGCAGCGGCTCCATGCCCAACTGGTCGCGCAGGACGCGGGGGCGGATTTCCTCTACCTGACCTTCCTTTAGCTGACCCAGCTGGAAGGGGCCGTAGCTGACCCGCAGCAGGCGGTTCACAGTCAGGCCGATTTCCTGCATGGCGCGGCGGATTTCGCGGTTCTTGCCCTCGCGCAGGCCGACGGTCAGCCATGCGTTTGCACCCTGCTGACGGTCGAGGTTGACCATCATGGGCTGGAACCGTTCTCCATCGGCCTCGATGCCCTCGCGCAGAGGGGCGAGCGTCTCGTCGGTGGGTCTGCCGTTTACCCGCACGCGGTATTTGCGCAGCCAGCCGGTCGAGGGCAGTTCAAGCTTGCGCTTCAACTCGCCATCGTTGGTCAGCAGGAGCAGCCCTTCGGAGTTCAGGTCGAGGCGGCCCACAGACATCACCCGCGGCATATCCTCGGGGAGGTTGTCATAGATGGTGGGGCGACCCTGTTCGTCCTTGTGGGTGGTCACAAGGCCGGTGGGCTTGTGATAGAGCCACAGGCGCATAGGTTCGGCGGCGGTCAGGGGCTTGCCATCCACGGTGATGCGGTCGCGGGATGTGACGTTCAGCGCGGGGCTGTCGATGACCTTGCCGTTTACCGTCACCACGCCAGCCAGGATCAGCTTCTCGGCTTCGCGGCGCGAGGCGACGCCAGCGCGGGCCAGAACCTTGGCGATGCGATCACCCTCGGGGGTGCCAGCCTGCGGTTTCGCCTGAGGGGCGGCGGCGGGCTTGGCCTTGGGGCGCGGTTTGGCGTTGGCCTTGGGCGCGGGCTTGCCGGGCCGGGGACGGTTTTGCGGTGTTTTCTGGGTCATTGGGCGCGTCTAGCGAAACTCTGTGGATTGCGAAAGGGGGAACGCTACAGATAAGCCTAACCCATGACATTCCGTTCGCATATGCAAATCGCCCTGACCGAAGCCGAAGCCGCCGCCGCCCGAGGAGAGATCCCCGTGGGCGCCGTGGTTCTGCGCGGGGGCGAGGTGATCGCGCAGGCTGGCAACCGGACGCGAGAGCTGAACGACCCTACCGCGCACGCGGAAATTCTGGCGATCCGCGAGGCCTGCCGCCTGTTGGGGCAGGAACGGCTGACAGGGTGCGATCTGTATGTGACGCTAGAGCCGTGCCCCATGTGCGCTGCGGCGATATCCAACGCGCGGATCGGGCGGCTGTATTACGGGGCGTCCGACCCGAAGTCCGGCGGGATCAGGCAGGGGCCGCGGGTGTTCAGCCACCCTCAGTGTCATCATGTGCCCGAGGTCTACGACGGGATCGACGAGGCGCGGTCGGGGGCTTTGCTGGCGGCGTTCTTTGCCGGATTGCGGAAATGAGCGCCTGCGGCGCGCAGGTTTTGGCGGGCTGATGCCCGCCGGTATGGGGTATTTTTGCCAAGAAAGAGGGTGCGGGGCGCTGCTTTGCGGTTTCGTGGGTGTGTCGCGTGGTCTGATGCTTGCGGGCGCGGGCTTTGGGCGGTAAAGCCCGTGGGAAATACGAGACAGACGGAGATGGCCCATGTCGATCGACACTGGCACTGCCGCAAAAGTGGCGAAACTGGCCCGGATCAAGGTCGAGGACGACCAGCTTCCTGCGCTGGCAGAAGAGTTCAACCGCATTCTGGGCTTCATCGAGCAGCTTGGTGAAGTGGATGTCGAGGGCGTGGAACCCATGACTTCGGTCACGCCCCAGCGCCTGAAGCGCCGTGAGGATGTGGTCACTGACGGTGACTATCAGGCCAAGGTTCTGGCCAATGCGCCCGACGCCCGCGAGGGTTTCTTTGCCGTGCCGAAAGTTGTGGAGTGATCCGATGACCGAGCTGAACAAACTGACGCTGGCCGAGGCGCGTGATGCGCTGCGCAAGGGTGATGTGACGTCGGTCGAACTGACCGAAGCCTGTCTGAAAGCCATTGATGGTGCCGATGCGCTGAACGCGTATGTGCACAAGACCCCCGAATTGGCGCTGGAGCGTGCGAAGGCGGCAGACGAGCGGATCAAGGCGGGTGATGCACCTGCCATGTGCGGTCTGCCCATCGGCATGAAGGATCTGTACTGCACCAAGGGTGTGGCGAGCCAGGCGGCGAGCGGCATTCTGGAAGGCTTCGTTCCCGAGTATGAATCGACCGTCAGCCAGAAGCTGCAGGATGCAGGTTCGGTGATGCTGGGTAAGCTGAACATGGACGAGTTCGCCATGGGCAGCTCGAACGAGACCTCGGTTTATGGCGACTCGGTTAACCCGTGGAAGATTGACGACCGCAAGCTGACCCCCGGCGGGTCTTCGGGTGGTTCGGCGGCGGCTGTCGCGGCGGATCTGTGTCTGGCGGCGACCGGCACCGACACTGGCGGCTCGATCCGTCAGCCTGCTGCGTTCACCGGCACCGTGGGCATCAAGCCGACCTCTGGCCGTTGCTCGCGCTGGGGCATCATTGCCTATGCAAGCTCGCTTGATCAGGCCGGTCCGATGACCAAAACCGTGCGCGACGCGGCGATCATGCTTGAGGCGATGGCAGGTCACGACATGAAGGATTCGACCAGCGCCGACCTTCCGGTTCCGAACTTCGAGGCGATGCTGACCGGTGATATCCGCGGCAAGGTCATCGGTATCCCCAAGGAATACCGCCCTGAGGGCATGTCCGAAGAGATCACCAAACTGTGGGACGAAGGCGCGGCGATGCTGAAAGCTGCCGGTGCCGAAATCCGCGAGATCAGCCTGCCGCACACCAAATACGCACTGCCCGCGTATTATGTGATTGCACCTGCCGAGGCGTCCTCGAACCTGGCGCGCTATGACGGTGTGCGTTACGGCCACCGTGCGAAACTGGGCTCGGGCGACGGCATCAACGAGATGTACGAAAAGACCCGCGCCGAGGGCTTTGGCCCCGAGGTGAAGCGCCGGATTATGGTTGGCACCTATGTGCTGTCCGCCGGTTTCTACGACGCCTACTACAATCAGGCCCGCAAGGTCCGCACCCTGATCAAGCGCGACTTCGAGAACGCGTTTGCCGCTGGTGTGGATGCGATTCTAGCGCCTGCGACGCCTACCTCGGCCTTTGGTCTGGGTGAGATGAAGAGCGCGGACCCCGTCGAGATGTACCTGAACGACGTGTTTACTGTGACGCTGAACCTCGCCGGTCTGCCGGGGATCGCTGTGCCCACCGGTCTGGACTCCAAGGGTCTGCCGCTGGGGCTGCAGCTGATCGGTCGCCCGTTCGAGGAAGGTGATCTGTTGAATACCGCTTACGCGCTGGAGCAGGCCGCCGGCTTTGTTTCCAAACCGGCCAAGTGGTGGTAAGTGCTGTTTAAGCACAACTTTGAGGTGAGATAATGCTTCGACACACGGGATTTGTTCTGTTGGCTTTGGTTGGTTTGTCTGCGTGCGGGCCGACCGTACCGGACAGCGGGGCAGGGGTCACATCGAACAGCTACCGTTCGGCCCGTGAGGCACAGTTGCAGGGCGGCATTCCGTCGGCACCTGTGGTGTCATCGGAAACCCTTGGGAATGCGGGTACTCTGACCCCCGGCCAGCCGCCCCGTGCGCGCACTCTGGCCGAGGTCAAAGCTGCATCCGAAGAGGCGATCAACACCTCGAACCTTGCCGCTGCGAATAGCGGGGCTGTGCCGCTTCAGGCCAGCCCGTCGAACCCTGCGCCTGTGCTGGCGACAGCCGCCAACGGTATTTCGTCCGAGAACGATTTCTCGGCAGTGAGCAGCGAGCGTTCGATCGAAGATGACAAGCAGCTGATCGAGCGGAACCGGAGCCTGTATACTGTGATCCAGCCCGAGGCTCTCCCCTCGCGCCCTGATGGCAGCGTGAATGTGGTGTCCTATGCTCTGGCGACCAACAACCGTGTGGGTCAGCCCCTGTACAAGCGTAGCTCTTTCCGTGCAGAGGCGAAGTATGCGCGGGCCTGTGCGGAATACGCTTCGGCTGATCTGGCGCAGGCGGCGTTCCTGGCCAAAGGCGGCCCTGACAAGGACAAGCTGGGTGTGGACCCTGATGGCGATGGTTTCGCCTGCACTTGGGATCCGCAGCCGTTCCGCAACGCGGTGCGTTGAGCCGGTCGCCCAATCACGGCCCCCGCAAAGGGGATGTGCAGCCCGACATGATCGTGCTGCACTACACCGTGCTGGATTTGACCGACACGCTGGATCGCCTGTGTGATCCTGAATACGAGGTTTCGGCCCATTACGCCCTCTGTCCGACAGGGGGCGTTTTTCCTTTGGTGGACGAGGGGCGGCGGGCGTGGCACGCGGGCCTGTCAAACTGGGGCGGCGAGGCGGATGTGAATTCGCGGTCCATCGGGATCGAGATCGTGAATGACGGCTCCAGCCCGTTCCCTGTGCCGCAGATGGATGCCTTGGTGGACCTGCTGGGGCAGATTCGCGGGCGCTGGGATATTCCGGATCATCGGATCGTCGGGCATTCCGACGTGGCTCCGGGGCGCAAGGTCGATCCGGGGCGGCGGTTCGATTGGCAGGGGCTTGCGCTGCGCGGACACGGCGTCTGGCCGCGCCCCACGGGGCAGGGCGACGCCTGCTGGCACACATTCCTCACTGCCCTGCGGGACTATGGCTACACGGCGCAGGCAGAGCCTGAGACGCTGCTAGATGCCTTCCGTATGCACTTCCGCTCTTGGGGGCGTGGGGGGCTGTCGGGGGCCGATGTGGCGGCGGCTGTCGATCTGGCAGATCGCTTTGCCGTTGACCGCACGCCCGACACCCAATAATCCACACACTGCGCGGAGGGCTGGATGGCCGCGGGCGGCTTCGGTCGTCCGAGGAAAGTCCGGACTCCACAAGGCAAAG
>CAXQKF010000342.1:0-3327 GCA_964224285.1 Donghicola sp.
CGGCATCAGCGAAGTTCTCAGCAAGACCGACTTGCAACCGGTGGTTGGCGTCACAGACTACAACCCCGAGACCGAAGAACGCGTTTTGTACGAAATGCTATCCTGGCGGCCCTCTGGCGTCATTATAGCAGGCCTCGAGCATTCCGACGCTGCCCGCGCGATGCTAGTGGCAGCCGGCATCCCCGTGGTCGAGATCATGGACGTGGACGGCAAATGCGTGGACAGCATGGTCGGCATTTCCCATCGCCGCGCAGGCCGCGAGATGGCTCAGGCGATCATCAAACAGGGGTACCAGCGGATTGGCTTCCTCGGGACCAAGATGCCAATGGACCACCGTGCACGCAAACGCTTCGAAGGGTTCACCGAGGCACTGGCAAAGGCAGGCATCGAAATTGCGGATCAGGAGTTCTACTCTGGTGGCTCTGCCCTCCTGAAGGGACGCGAACTGACTCAGGCGCTACTGGAACGCACGCCGGATCTGGATTTCATCTACTACTCGAACGACATGATCGGCGCGGGTGGTATGCTGTGGCTGCTGGAGCAGGGAATCGATATCCCCGGTCAAAACGGTCTGGCAGGCTTTAACTGCGTCGAACTTCTGGACGGGCTACCCCGCCAACTTGCGACCATGGACGCCTGCCGCAAGGAAATCGGACAGAAAGCTGCGGAAATAATCGCAGCGCGGAATGACCCCGACTCGCCCGACCCCGAGAGAATCATCGAGCTGACACCGCGGATCGCCTTTGGAGACACCCTGAAGCGGTACTAATTCTCGCTCAAGTTGCCCTTAACGTAAGGTAACGTAACGTAAACTTACGGGATATCTTTCTGCGTCGTTATAGACTTTGGGGTGCTCATTCGATACAACCAAGCCAACGACAGCGCGTGGTTGCTGTCGAGTATGAGTTCCATTTTTTGGTATCGAGTGCTCGTTTACAGAAGCAGAGCGGCTTCAGTGAAATTGGGAATGGCCTGGCGCTATGCGTCGGGTCATTTTCTATTCTAGACCTTCCTTTTCCTTTCAAAACAGGCCGTGACTTTGCCCTGCAAAGGCGGGATCATTCCACATGGGAATAAGATCGGGCCAAGGCGTCACAACATTTTCCAATGGCGTCCTGTAAGGTCACTGCAATTAGCTTGCCAAAGTGAGGTCATCGCGATGTCTGATACGAAATTTGTGCATCCGGACGACATCCGAAGCCGGTTTTCCTCTGCAATGTCAGAGATGTACCGGACAGAGGTGCCTGCCTACGGCACTTTGATGAAAATCGTCGCGGACGTGAACGCAGAGGTTCTGGAGGCCGATAGCGCGCTGCGCTCGGATCTCGAAGAGACCGACCAGTTGTCCCGCATCTCAGAAGAGCGACATGGTGCGATCCGGCTCGGCACTGCAGAGGAACTGGCGACGATCCGCCGCCTCTTTGCGATCATGGGGATGCACCCCGTCGGCTATTACGACCTGACCGAGGCAGGCGTCCCCGTTCATTCGACCGCCTTCCGCCCCGTGGGCGAAGCCGCCCTGCGTCGAAACCCGTTCCGGGTCTTCACTTCGCTTTTGCGACTCGACCTGATCGCGGACGAAAATCTGCGCAAGACAGCACGCGAAGTTCTGCTTGCCCGCCAGATTTACACCTCGCGCTGCCTAGAGCTGATCGAGCACGCAGAAACGAAAGGTGGGCTGACATATCAAGAGGCCGACGCCTTTGTCGCCGAGGCTCTGGAAACCTTCCGCTGGCACCCCGAAGCGAATGTCAGCGCCGATCTCTACCAGAAACTGCATGACGCACACCGCCTTGTGGCGGACGTCGTGTCTTTCCGTGGGCCGCACATCAACCACCTGACGCCCCGCACGCTGGACATTGACCGCGTACAGGATCTGATGCCGGAAAACGGGATCGCCCCCAAGGCCGTCGTCGAAGGCCCCCCGCGTCGCAAATGCCCCATCCTTCTACGCCAGACCAGTTTCAAGGCCCTGTCCGAAGCGGTCAGCTTTGACGGGGTCAAAGGGTCTCATACCGCCCGTTTCGGCGAGATCGAGGCGCGAGGTCAGGCGCTCACCCCCAAAGGCCGCGCTCTGTATGACCAGTTGCTGACCGCGACGCGCAAAATCTGCCTGCCCGCCGCAGATGGCTCGAACGCCGAAACCTATATGGAGACACTTGGCGCGACCTTTGCTGATTTCCCCGATGATCTGGGGGATATCCGCGCCCAAGGTCTGGGCTATTTCGAATGGGCTCTTACCGACAAAGGGGCCGCTGCGGCCGGCCAACTGACCGAAACCGATGCCGACGCCCTACTGGCGGCGGGCTACCTGCGGATTGACCCCATCGTCTACGAGGACTTCCTGCCCGTCAGCGCGGCGGGGATTTTCCAATCGAACCTCGGGGACGACTCTGCGCAGGAATTCACCGCGAGCCCCAACCAGCAACGCTTCGAGGCCGACCTTGGCCAAGCTGTCTTGAACGAGTTCGACCATTATCAACAGATCGAGGACGCATCGCGCACGCGCTGCATTTCCATCCTGACCACTGGTGCCGCCGCCGCAGAGTGACGCGCCTCCCTTCGCCCTTCCGAAGGCCCAACAGAAGAGAGTACGAATGACCCTTTCCAATGCTGCCGCAGAGATTCTGTCGAAACTCGGCGTAGACGAGGCCGCATATACCGGCGGCACGCTCGCCAGCTATAGCCCCGTGACTGGCGAGCAAACAGGCGCCCTGCCCGAAGCCACCATCGACAGCACCAACACCGCCATCGCAACCGCGAAACAGGCGTTCAAAGCATGGCGCGTCACCCCTGCCCCGCAACGCGGCGAACTGGTCCGCCTGTTCGGCGAGGAACTGCGCGCTGCCAAGGATGATCTCGGCCGTCTGGTCTCCATCGAGGCGGGCAAAATCCCGTCTGAGGGCCTTGGCGAAGTGCAAGAGATGATCGACATCTGCGATTTCGCCACCGGCTTGTCGCGTCAGCTTTACGGTCTGACCATCGCCACCGAACGCCCCGGTCACCGCATGATGGAACAATGGCACCCACTGGGTGTGGTGGGCATCATCTCGGCCTTCAACTTCCCCGTGGCGGTCTGGTCGTGGAACGCGGCACTGGCACTGGTCTGCGGCAACCCCGTGATCTGGAAACCGTCCGAAAAATCCCCGCTGACCGCACTGGCCAGCATGGCGATCCTGCAAAAGGCGCTGGACCGCTTCGGCGATGCCCCCGAAGGGCTGGCCCAACTGCTGATCGGCGGCGCTGATGTGGGCAACGCACTGGTCGAAGATCCCGACGTGGCGCTGGTCTCGGCCACCGGCTCGACCCGCATGGGCCGCATCGTCG
>CAXQKF010000343.1:0-2353 GCA_964224285.1 Donghicola sp.
CCCGCGAAAAGGCGATCAACGCCCTGAAACCCATGAACTGCCCCTGCCACGTGCAGGTGTTCAATCAGGGTCTGAAATCCTATCGCGACCTGCCCCTGCGTATGGCCGAGTTCGGCTCGTGCAACCGTTATGAACCCTCGGGCGCTCTGCACGGGATCATGCGTGTGCGCGGCTTTACCCAAGACGACGCGCACATCTTCTGCACCGACGACCAGATCGAAGCGGAAACCAAGAAGTTCATCGAGTTCCTGTCGAAAATCTACGCGGACCTCGGCTTCGACGGTTGGACCATCAAGCTGTCCACCCGCCCCGAAAAGCGGATCGGCTCCGATGAATCGTGGGATCGCGTCGAAGCCGCCCTTGGCAACGCCTGCCGCGCCGCCAGTCATGACTACGAAATCCAGGAGGGCGAAGGCGCGTTCTACGGCCCGAAACTGGAATTCACCCTGACCGACGCGATCGGCCGTGAATGGCAGTGCGGCACCTTGCAGGTTGACCCCAACCTGCCGGAACGTCTGGATGCGAACTACATCGGTCAGGACGGCGCAAAGCACCGCCCTGTCATGTTGCACCGCGCGGTTCTGGGCTCGTTCGAGCGTTTCATCGGCATCCTGATCGAGAGCTCGGCAGGTAAACTGCCCTTCTGGCTGGCCCCGCGCCAGGTGGTCGTGGCGTCCATCGTGTCGGACGCAGACGGCTACGTGCAAGAAGTGGTTGATGCCCTGAAGGCCAAAGGCGTCCGCGCCGAGGCCGACTTCCGCAACGAGAAGATCAACTACAAGGTCCGCGAGCACTCGCTCGGCAAGGTGCCTGTGATCATCGCGGTCGGCATGAAAGAAGTCGAAGAGCGCACCGTCTCGGTCCGCCGCTTGGGTGAAAAGCAGACCTCGATGGCGACCCTGGACGATATCGTCGTCCAGCTGTCGGGCGAAGCAACCCCGCCCGACCTGAAGTAAAAACACCAAGGGCCGCTCAGATCAGAGCGGCCTTTTTTAATGCGCATTTCAGAGCAGTTTTGGGAGGTCAGAGTGGCATTCACGCTGAAGGAATTGAGAACACTGTCAGATGCTGAACTTGAGGCTCAGCACGACAACAAAGCCAGCAGTACAGAAATGGGTTTAAGCTACTACCTCGACGAAATGCGGGCTCGGCAGCAAACAAAGATCAATGAGGAGATGCGAGTTCTCACGAAACGCATCTACTGGCTCACGGTGGTTGTAACGATCGCGACCATTTGCAATCTAGCGCCGTTGGTTATCCAGCTGATCCCCTCGTGAAAGCAATTGAGTAAGGCGCTTAGTGCCACCTTTTCCCTCACCCAAAGTCTCGGAGCCCTATCGCTTCGAAGTGGTGAACCCAGCATTCCCGCACGAACTTCTCCATCCCCGGCGGGATATGGGCGACCGACCAGTCTGCCCCAGCGAATTCGGTCAGGGCGGCAGCGTCCGTCCATTCGGTGATCATCGCGTATTCGTCCGGCGTCCCCTTTGCCGGACCGCCGATCACAACCCGCGCGCAGCCCGCAAATTTGGTCACAGACCCAAGCGCAACCGTCTGGAACAACGGCTCGAACTCGTCCCGCAACTCGGGGTAAATGCGAACGCGGTAGATACGGGTGATCATCCAACCAGCTCTGCCTGCACGTCTTTCCCCCAGCCCAGCCACATCTTGTCGCCTTCCTCGATCAGGGGGCGTTTCATCAGGGTCGGATGCTCGGCCAAGAGCTCCAGAGCGGGGCGTTCACGCTGATCAACCTCCAGTTGACGCCATGTGGTGCTGGATTTGTTCACCAGTTTGTCGCCGAAACGGGCAAATGCACGCTCCAGAACCTCTGGTGCGACCCCGTCTTTGCGCACGTCGATGTATTCGGCATCAGGCAACGCTTTGACTGCTTTGCGGCATGTATCACAAGTCTTTAGCCCGTAGAGGATCATTCGCTTCTCCTATTTTTTTGCCACTTTCGAGAATGTGACGACGATTACAACTGTGTTTTGCTTGATTTTTACGTTGGTCGTGCAACGCTGGGGTTGTGAGCACCTCAAAGCAGCCGAACTCTCGGAGCGAGTCGTTTGACTGTCGCGTGGATGTTACGACAAGGCCTCGCCATGCGGGGAAGACGACTAGAAGGAGTAAGGGGCTATGCCCACAGGAACCGTCAAGTGGTTCAACACCACCAAAGGATATGGCTTTATCGCGCCCGATGGCGGCGGCAAGGACGTGTTCGTACACATCTCTGCAGTAGAGCGGTCGGGTCTGACCGGTCTGGCTGACAACCAGAAAGTGGGCTACGAGCTGAAAGAAGGCCGTGATGGCCGCCAGATGGCAGGCGATCTGACCCTGCTCTGACTTCGAG
>CAXQKF010000344.1:0-2217 GCA_964224285.1 Donghicola sp.
CCTGCTGAACGAACAAGGCCGCCGTGTCGCTGCCTTCGGATACTGGGCTGGTTACGCGGGCGCAGCTGTGGCGCTGCGGGCATGGGCCGCGCAGAAATCCGGTGGCATCTGCCCGCCGATGCAGGGCTATGCCAACGCCAAAACCATGTGCGCCATGCTGCGCGAAGAGCTGGACCGCACAGACCAGCCCCGCCCGAACGCGATCGTCATTGGCGCTTTGGGCCGCGTGGGCACCGGTGCCAGCGATCTATGTGCCGAATTGAACGTGGATGTCACGAAATGGGACATGAAGGAAACCGCGCACGGCGGGCCCTTCCCCCAGATTCTGGAACATGACGTGTTTCTGAACTGCATACTCGCCAGCCCCAAGACCCCTGTCTTTGTGCCCGCCACGGCCAAAGAGGCAGAGCGCAAGCTCTCGGTCATCGGGGATATCGCTTGCGATCCAGACAGCGATTTCAACCCCGTGCCCCTGTACAATCAGGCAACAACCGGGGCAGAGCCCGCGACCCGCGTCCATGACACGCCTCCGCTGGATGTGACCGCCATCGACAACCTGCCGTCCATGCTGCCTCTCGAAAGCTCGCAGGACTTTGCTGGGCAACTCTTGCCTTGGCTCATGCAGCTAGAGGACACCTATTCCGGCGTTTGGGGTCGCGCTCTAGCGACTTATCGCAAACATCTGGTGAACGTATAACCAAAGGGGGCCACGGCCCCCTTTTTCACATGATGTCGTCTTCTTCGTCCGTGGCAGAGATGCCAAAGGCGTCCAGCCCGCTCTCTAGAAACTCGGCCAGATTCGGCATCCCGATCAGGTAATCTGCGGCGGAACTCGTGGCCTCGCTCTCGACTGTGGCGCGGGCTTCGTCCAGTTCATCCACGGTAAAGGTATCACGACCAATCCACGCTAGGGCGATCAGATCAATCTGCTCTTCTTCGTTCAGATCGTCGATGAAAGAGCGGATCTCGCTGTCGTCCATCCGCCCCATGGTCTGGACTTCGTCATCTGACAGATCCTCTGTCAGGATTTCCATCTCGCCGGAGTTCATGCGCAACTCGTGCGCCAGCAAGATGATCTGAGCAACTTTCGATGGAGGTATGTTCAACATAGCGCGTTTCCTTCTTCGGCCCTGATCCAGCATCCGGTCTTATCCGCCAGCCGTCCTTGATCTAGGGCAACACACATCATTCACGACACCAGCCGGAAGTAAGCCCAGTCCGGCAGGATATTTGCCACACGGAACAGCCACGAAAACACCGTCGGAAAGCTCCGCGCAAAGGCAGGAGAGTTCATGTGGTCAAATATCTCGCGGGCGGCGTCCTCGGGCTCCATCAGGAAGGGCATCTTGAACTTGTTCTTGTCCGTCAGGCGCGTCTTGATGAAACCGGGGTTCACCAGCTGCACCCGCACGCCTGTCTTGCGCAAATCCGCATGAAGCGTTTCGGCCAGTGACATGACCCCCGCCTTGGTCGCCCCATAGCCAACCGCACCGGGCAAACCGCGAAAGCCCGACAGGCTGCCGGTAAACACCAGATGCCCGCTGCCACGGGCGACGAATTTCGGCACCATGATCCCGGCGACACGCACCGCGCCGCCCAAATTCACATCCGCCATCCGCTCCATCTTTTGGGCGTCGATGTCCTTGGGTTCCATCGGCCAGTAGACGCCCGCCAGATAGATCACGCCATCCACGTCGCCTACCGTTTCAGCGGCTTTCCTCAGGCTGTCGAGGCTGGACACATCACACGGCACGGCCCGCGCCCGACCGGGGAGGTCGGCCACCAATGCATTCAGTCGCTCTTTCGAGCGGGCGCTCAGGATGACTTCGACGCCGACACGGCTCAGTTGATGGGCCAAGGCGCGGCCCAGCCCTTCGCTCGCGCCGATCAGCCAGTATCGTTTTCCGCTCCAGTCCATCACGCCGCCTCCTTTGGGCGCATGGTGGCCACCAGTTCGCCCACCGTGATTCCGAATTTCCTGAACTGGCTGCGGTTCATGATCACCCCGTTCGGCGTCAGATACATCCAGTCCGTCACATCCAAAACGTGGCCGCCTGCGTCCTCCATCAAGCGGATGCGGTAGTTCAACTGCACGGCATCCCCGCGCTGCCATCCGCGTCCGGTCCCGATCAAGTCGTCCGCTTCGGCCTGAATGGTGCCGTCATCGGACACCTTCAATCGCCACTCGCGGTCCTGTCTGGAGCCACTGTCATAGGT
>CAXQKF010000345.1:0-8521 GCA_964224285.1 Donghicola sp.
CTGGCTCTGACCATCTTCCAGTTCCGCATGGTCGAACGCCGCATCCACTATACCTGAGGACCCCCAGATGTCTGTTCCCGCACGTCGTATCCGTTGGTCCGCGGTATTGGACCACTCCATCCTGATCATCGGCTCGCTGATCATGATCCTGCCCGTGGTGATGCTGATCCAGATGGCATCAACCACGGACCTGCACACCACCAAATTCGGCCCGGGTCTGGTCTTTGGCGACCAGCTGCCTGTGAACTTTGAAAAGGCGATGTTCAAGGCCGATGGCTTCTCTGGCGAGAATACGGGCCTGAGGATGCTGTATAACTCGATGATCCTCGGGTTCGGCTTTGCCATCGGCAAGATCGTCATCGGGATGATGGCCGCCTATGCCATCGTCTACTTCCGGCTCAAGTTCGCCACGCTGGCCTTCTGGGTGATCTTTACCACGCTGCTTTTGCCGCTCGAGGTCCGCATCCTGCCATCCTATGAGATCGTGCAGAAACTGGGGATGCTGAACACCTACCAAGGGCTGATCATCCCGCTAATCGCATCGGCCACGGCGACGTTCTTCTTCCGGCAGTTCTTCCGCTCGGTCCCCGAAGAACTGGTCGAAGCCGCCCGCATAGACGGCGCGGGCCCCATGAAGTTCTTCGTCGACATTCTGGTGCCCCTGTCGCGGACCATGATCGCGGCGATGTTCATCATCATGTTCGTCTACGGTTGGAACCAGTACCTGTGGCCCACCATGATCACCACGGACGAGGGCATGTACACACTGGTCCGTGGCATCAAGCAGATCACCCAGACCCTCGAAGGCACCAACCTGCCGGAATACGGGCGCTCTAACCTCTTGGCGATCATCGCGATCCTGCCGCCCGTTCTCATCGTCATTTTCTTCCAGAGCTGGTTCGTCAAGGGCCTCACGGAATCCGACAAGTAAGGAATTTTACCCATGGCACAGGTCAAACTGAACGCTGTCCGCAAAACCTATCCCAACGGGTTCGAGGCGGTAAAACCCGCCAGCTTCGACATCGCGGATGGTGAATTCGTGGTACTGGTCGGCCCTTCGGGTTGTGGCAAGTCCACCATGCTGCGGATGATCGCGGGGCTCGAAGAGATCAGCGAAGGCGAGCTCTATATCGGCGACAATGTGGTCAACAACGTGGACCCCGCAGACCGCGACATCGCGATGGTGTTCCAGAACTACGCTTTGTACCCGCATATGACGGTCCGCAAGAACATCGGCTACGGTCTGAAGAACCGCAAAATCCCCAGCGCCGAGATCGACGCCAAAGTCGCCAAAGCGGCCAAAATGCTGAACCTGAACGACTATCTGGACCGCAAGCCGAGCCAGCTATCGGGCGGCCAGCGTCAGCGCGTTGCCATGGGCCGCGCCATCGTTCGCGATCCCGCGCTGTTCCTGTTTGACGAGCCTTTGTCGAACCTGGATGCCAAACTTCGCAACCAGATGCGGATCGAGATCAAGGCCCTGCAACGTCGTCTCGGCGTCACCGCCGTCTACGTGACCCACGATCAGGTCGAGGCGATGACCATGGCCGACCGCATTATCGTGATGAACGGCGGCGTGATCGAGCAGATCGGCACCCCGTCCGAAGTCTATCACAGCCCTGCGTCGACCTTTGTGGCCAGCTTCATGGGCGCACCGCCGATGAACCTGTTCGATGGTCACGCCAATGGGGCGGAGGTCCACGTGGGCGAAACGCCTCTGCACCGCCACACCCATCAGGGCAAAGTCACCGTTGGCATCCGCCCCGAGGATATTGTGCCAGACGTCACCGGCCCCTTGGCGATTAACGTGAACATCATAGAAGAGCTCGGCGCCCATCGCCTGCTGCACGGCCACACCGCGGATCAGCCCGTCACCATACACGTGGCCAAGGACTTCCCCGCCGTGACTGGCCCCATGACCGCGTCGCTCAAGCCCGATGCGGTCTCTTTGTTCGATAGCGAAACGGGACGCCGACTGTGACCATTGCTTTGGACGTCTTGCCCCCCGTCACCGAAGCGCAAATCGACGCCATCCGAAAGGCACCCCGCACCTCGGCTGCGCACCGCGCGCTCTTGGCAGGGCTGGACTGCATGAACGCGGTTCAGGTTGGCGGAGAGGGCACCGGACCTGTGCCAGCATCGCCGCGCGTCATCGCTTGGAATGTCGAACGCTGTCTTTTCCCCGAGGAAACCGCCGCCGTAGCGGCTGCGCATGGCGCTGATATCGTTCTGTTGTCCGAGGTCGACTGCGGCATGGCCCGCACCCAGCAGCGCCACACCACCGCGGAGATGGCCGCGGCCTTGGGGATGCACTATGCCTTCGGGGTGGAGTTTTTCGAGCTTGGCTTGGGCAGCCCGACGGAACTGGAGTTCTGCACAGACGATCACAACGCACTTGGGTGGCACGGCAATGCAATCCTGTCGCGGACGCCTTTCACGAAGGTCGAAATGCTGCGCCTGGACGATCACGGCCACTGGTTCTGCCCCGATTTCGGAGCTGACCCCGCGCAACCTCGGGTCGGTGGACGTATGGCGATCTTGGCAGAGGTGGAGACCCAAGCTGGCCCCTTGTGCGTCGTCTCGACCCATCTAGAGAGTAACTCCGGTGCCGAACATCGCTGTGCCCAATTTGAAAGGCTGCTCGACGCTGTAGATCGCTTTGCGCCGGATCTTCCGGTGGTGATTGGCGGTGATCTGAATACCGGCAATCACATGCCTCCGGACTATAACTGGCAGGCAGAGGGATTGTTCGCGGCGTCCGAAGCACGCGGGTATTCATGGGCCGGCACGCCTGCGGGTATGACCACGCGCCCCAGCCTGATCACCCGCCACCCGGAGCGTCAGATGAAGCTGGATTGGTTCGCGACGCGTGGCCTGACAACGTCAAACAGTTTGCTGATCCGGTCCGATGCGACGGGTCAGACCTTGTCGGACCACGATGCAATTCTGTGCCGCGTCTCGCGGGATTGATCTGCGGCGTCACTCCCCACTGGGCAGGGCGACTCCGCTGCGGCCTGCCAAACGGCTCTGCTCGAATAGCGTTTTGATCAGGTTAGCCGCCGCGCCGGTTTCCATCCCGCCCCTGCGGATGTTGGACACGCAGTAGCGTTCGGAATCGCGGGTGTCCGCCCGCGGTCGCCACGTCAGATAGGCCCCAAGGGAATCCGCCGCCGACAGACCGGGGCGCTCTCCGATCAGGGTCAGAACCGCCTTCGCCCCGAGCGCGAGCGCGATTTTGTCACCGCAGGCGACGCGGCCATTCCGCAAAAGGACCGTCCCGATCTCTAGATCCGGCAGCCGTTCCTTTAACGCCTCGACCAGAGGCGCAGCGTTCTGGTTCACCGCGAGCGACGACAGGCCATCGGCCACGACAATACAGAGCGCGCAGGTCTGCCCAGAGGTGCCAAGCGCCTGTTCGGATGCCTCTGACAGCGTCCGGCCCAAATCCGGCCGTGTCAGGTATTCCTTTCTGGAGGACACGGCGGATTCCGCAGTCAAAGGCCACGGTCCGTCCGCCAGCACCTCGCTTAACCCTGTGACGTCGAGCTCTGACGAAATGGCATCTCGGGCCTTTGCGTGGTCCAGAGCGAACTTGAGCACTGTGCAGGTGGGTTGGGAAGCCCCCGCTTGGCCGAGGCCGATCCGTGCATCGGTGAAACGCTTTAGATGCTCCAGAGCGTCCGGGGTGAAAATGCGGCGCGGCAGGTCAGGGGTGTTTGTCATTGTGCCATCTCCAGCAGTTGCCCCGTGCTGCCCTTCAGCCAGTTTTGCGCACCGGTCGGGCAGCCTGCGGCATCAATGATGTCCTTGTCCATCAGCCATTTTGCGAACTCCGGCGCAGCTTTGAGGCCCAGAGTTTCGCGCAGTTGTGCCAGATCATGGTGCGCAAGGCTTTGATAGTTCAACATAATGTCGTCCGCGCCCGGCACGGTGATCACAAAGTTCACCCCTGCGTTCGCCAGCGCGTGCAGCAGAATGTCCATGTCATTCTGATCGGCCTCTGCGTGGTTGGTGTAGCAGACATCGACCCCCATCGGCACGCCCAAGAGCTTGCCGCAGAAGTGGTCCTCGAGCCCCGCGCGAATGATCTGCTTGCCGTCATAGAGGTACTCTGGCCCGATAAAGCCGACCACCGTGTTCACCAGCAAGCAGTCATAGGCGCGGGCGACCGCATAGGCGCGGGTCTCCATCGTTTGTTGGTCGATCCCGTGGTGCCCGTTCGAAGACAGCGCCGCCCCCTGGCCCGTTTCGAAATACATCACGTCCTGTCCCACTGTGCCGCGGTTCAGGGTGCGGGCGGCCTCTTGGGCTTCGGTCAGATGGGCGAGAGTGACCCCGAAACCGGCGTTCGCCGCTTCGGACCCAGCAATGGACTGGAATACCAGATCGACAGGCGCCCCGAGGTTCATCGCTTCGATCGCGGTGGTCACGTGGCCCAGAACGCAGGACTGGACCGGCATATCGAAGGCAAGGCGCAGCTCGTCCAGCATGCGTGCGGTTCTGATGTATTCGTTGATACCATCGGTGGCCGGATTCACGCCGATCACCGCATCACCAGAGCCATAGATCAACCCGTCCACAGCACTGATCGCAATCCCCAGCGCATCATCCGTGGGGTGGTTCGGCTGGTTGCGCCCCGCGATTGTGCCGGGTAGGCCAACCGTTGTCCTGAACGCCCGAACAACCTGAATTTTCCGCGCGACAGAGATCAGGTCGGCATTGCGCATCAGCTTGGACACAGCGGCGGCCATTTCAGGGGTCAAACCCCATGCGACTTTGGAAATGTCGGCCCCTTCGGCCCCCAAGAGCCATTCCCTGAACGCGCCGACCGTCAAATGAGAAACAGGCGCGAAAGCCTCTTCGTCATGTTGCTTGGCGATCAGGTCAGAGACATCGTCCTTGACGTCCGGCATCAGGCTTTCGTCCAGAAATGCCTTAAGCGGCAGGTCGGCCAGACAATACTGCGCGGCGATCCGTTCCTCTGCACTTTGTGCTGCGATCCCGGCCAGAACATCGCCTGACCGATGGGGCGTGGCACAGGCCATCAGGTTGCGCAGTGTGTCAAACTGCCAACGGGTTGCGCCGAATGTGTAAGAGTAGCTCATGGCGTGGTGTCCTGCTGCATCATGCGTGGCCAGAGTGCGGACGGGCCGCGCCCGATGCAAGGATACCACCTCTTTCGGATCACGCCCAAACGGCGGATTTTTCCGGTGGTGCCTAGAGGTTAGGCGCCATCAAGGAGAGCGGCTGACAATCAGATACGCGCCAGCCAACAACAGGACCGCCCCCAAGGTTGCGGGGCCCATTTGCGTCAGGGCCACGCGATCTGCCCGCAAAACATCCCATCCTAGGCCAAAGATCAGCTGGCTCGCCACTAGAAGTGAGATCGTCGATGTCGCCCCCAGTTGGGCGTAGCCTGTGATACTGGCGAACACAAAGAAAGACCCGAGAAGGCCGGGCAGGATCATCCATGGCTTCAGCAGGCCAGCGACGGCGACCAGCCCGCCGGGGCCTGCTTTCCACAGCAAAAGCGTGGTTAACAGCACGAGACCCACCGCCGAGTTCAGCACCAGTGCCACAAGGATCATCGAGGTCTGATCGGTGATCCGCGTCATCAAGATATTCTGCACCACAAGGCCTGCCCCCGCCGCAATTAGGACCACCATGTAGAGGTTCATTTGGCTGATCCGTCGGGATCGCTGCGTGCGTCCAACCGCAGCTGCAAGAACGCCAGATCCAGCCAGCGGCCGAATTTGGTTCCGACCTCGGGCATCAGGCCGGTTTGCTGGAACCCGAGCGTCTCGTGCAGGCGGATGGATCCGGTGTTCCCCGCCTCGATCCCTGCGATCATGACGTGTTTTCCGATGTCTTTGGCGCGGGCGATGAGCGCGACCATGAGCGCCTTGCCGATGCCTTTGCCCTGCTGGTCCGCGCGCACATAGACCGAATGTTCGATTGTGTGGCGATAGCCCTCGAATGCGCGCCAGTCCCCGAAAGACGCGTATCCCAGAACGTTATCCCCATCGGTCGCCACAAGGATCGGATAGCCCAACGCGGTGCGGTCGTTAAACCACGCTTGCCTGTTCCCCAGATCGACGAGCCGTTCGTTCCAGATGGCTGTCGTGTGTTCGACGGCGTGATTGTAGATGTCGGTGATCCCTTGCAGGTCACTGAGGGTGGCGTCTCTGATGTGCATAGCCCGACTCCGGTTGGGTATGCGGGAATTGTCCACTATTGTGGATTTGACGTCAATGGTCCCGCATGGCGCAGGAGCATCACTGCGTAGGTGCAGGGTGCAGCGCTGGCGTTTTCGAACACACAGTCCGTGGGCGGCCCCAAATGAAGGCAATCTCCTGCGCCAAGCACATGGCGCACGCCGCCTTCTTGGAAAATCAGGGTGCCTTCAAGAACCCAGATCAGTTGTTCGAAAAAGGCATAGGCCGCTGCAGGCATGGGCACGACGGCCCCTGCGGGCAGGGTGACTTCGACCAGATCAAACGGAATTTGCGTCTTGGGGGACACGTGTCTGCGGACATATCCGGTTTCTGGGTCCGTCCAGACAGGCTGAGCGTCGCGGCGCAACAGGTGCCCGCCTTCGGCCTCGGCCCGAGCCATCAAGGTGGACATCGTCATCTGGAACGCCCCCGAGAGTTTACCAAGAAGCTTGGCTGTTGGGCTGCTTTCGCCGCGTTCGATTTTGTGGATCATGGCGCGGGACACGCCAGCGCGTTCGGCCAGATCGGTCAGGGACCAATTCCGGCTTTCGCGCTCTGTCTTGATGCGGGCGCCAATTTTCTGGTCAAGATCGTCTTCTTGCATCGTTTTACTATAGTGGACAGAGGTGACGCCCATCAATGCCGGAATTCAGAGCAAGCGGATCGGCGTTCCGGCCATGAACTGTTCAATCGCTTCGACGGTGTCTTCGTAAAAGACACGCCATGTGGCCTCGGTCACGTAGCCCAGATGGGGGGTCAGTAGCAGTCGGTGGCCAAAGTCTGCGCCGGCCTTGCGCCACGGGTCATCGGCATGAAGGGGTTCGTCTTCGTAGACATCAATGCCCGCCATCGCGGGTTTGCCCTGATGCAGGCCTGCAAACAGCGCGGCGCGGTCCACCAATCCCGCGCGAGAGGTGTTCAGGAACATCGCACCATCGGGCAGGGCCTCGAAAGTGTCGGCGCCGATCAGGCCTTTGGTCGAGTCGGATAATACCATGTGGACGGTCAGAACGTCCGAAGTCCGCGCCAATTCCGTCAGGCTGGGGGCGTAGGTCACTCCGGCCTCGGCCGCGCGGTCTTCGGTCAGGTTCGGGGACCATGCGCTGACATGCATCCCGAAAGCCGCGCCGATGGTCGCGACCTGCCGGCCGATTTTGCCAAGCCCGACGATGCCCAGAGACAGGCCCGCCAAGTCACGCCCCGGTGCGCCCTGCCATCCGCCGGATGCAAGACCAGCGGCTTCGGGCAGAATGCGGCGGGACAGGGCCAGCATCATCGCCATGGTTAATTCCGAGGTCGTGGTCTTGCGCGAACGCGTACCACAAACCGGAATGCCGCGCGCCTTTGCCGCCGCAAGGTCGATGGACAGGTTGCGCGGGCCGGTTGTCACGATCAGCCGCAAGCGGGGCAGGGCGTTGATCAATTCGGCCGGAAAGGGCGTCCGTTCGCGCATAAGGCAGACAATGTCGAACTCTGCCAGTTCTTTGGCTGGATCAGGCAAGGGGTCGTGAAAAAACACGACCTCTGCATCCAGCTTGCCCCAGTCCGCATAGTCTTGGGCCACGCGGGCATGATCATCCAGAACAGCAATCTTCATCGGGGCGCTCCTGTTAGGTTCGGCTCAGGCAACAGCAATCGCGAGACCCGCGCAAGACACAAGCTGTTGCGGGCAATAGAAAAGGGCCGCTCTGGAATAGAGCGGCCCCTGAATTTTTGCCGGATCGGCGCGGGTCTTAGAAGTGCACCGAGCGCGAGGTGCCGGGGATTTCCTGCGGCGGTGCGAACTTGGTCAGGTTGATGCCTTTGACCGCGGCCTTGTACTCGTCGTTGTTGGGCGTACGGCCAAGGATTGCCGACAGAACAACCACGGGGGTCGAAGCCAAGAGCGATTCACCCTTCTTCTCGGCGCTGTCTTCTACGACGCGGCCCTGGAACAGGCGGGTCGAGGTCGCCAGAACGGTGTCGCCTTTGGCGGCCTTTTCCTGGTTACCCATGCAGAGGTTACAGCCGGGACGCTCGAGGTAGAGGATGTTCTCGTACTCGGTGCGGGCGTTGGCTTTGGGGAACAGATCGTCGAACTCGAAGCCCGAGTATTTCTGCAGGATGTCCCAGTCACCTTCGGCCTTCAGCTCGTCGATGATGTTGTAGGTTGGAGCCGCAACAACCAGCGGTGCCTTGAACTCGACCTTGCCGTTGGCTTCTTCGAGGTTCTTGAGCATCTGAGCGACGATCTTGATGTCACCCTTGTGCACCATGCACGAGCCGACAAAGCCCAGATCCACCTTCTTGTCGCCGCCGTAGTAGGA
>CAXQKF010000346.1:0-2860 GCA_964224285.1 Donghicola sp.
ACTCTGGTCATCGTGCCCCGCGTCGCCCCCGATCAGAAGGTCACGCTGACCATGTCGCTGTCCGGCTTTACCAGCGCATTTGACGCGATCCCCGCGCGCTGATCGAGACTATCCTCAAAAACAGAAGGCCGCCCGTTGAGGCGGCCTTTTTCGTGGAATGATCCAGAACTCAGTGCTTTCTAAGAGCCAGCACCGCGTTCATGCCACCGAACGCAAAGGCGTTTGACAGAACGACATCGACCTGCGCTTCGCGGGCCTCGTTGGGCACAACGTCCAGCGCACATTCCGGGTCCGGCTCTTCGTAACCGATGGTGGGCGCGATGATCCCGTCGCGTAGGGCCATGATACACGCCAAGAGCTCGACCGCGCCGGTGCCGCCAATCAGGTGCCCGTGCATGGATTTGGTCGAAGAGATCATCAGCTCGTCCGCGTGATGGCCAAACACATCGGCCACAGCAGCGCATTCGGTCTTGTCGTTCGCCGCCGTGCCTGTGCCGTGGGCGTTGATGTAACCAACCGCAGACTTGTTGAGCTTGCCATCCGCCAATGCACCGGAAATCGCCCGTGCCGCACCTTGTTTGGACGGCATAACAATATCACCTGCGTCAGAGGTCATCGCGAACCCGCTGACTTCACACAGAATCTCCGCGCCGCGCTTCTTGGCGTGCTCGTATTCCTCAAAGACAAAGATCGCCGCGCCTTCGCCCTGAACCATCCCGTTACGGTTGGCCGAGAACGGACGGCAAGCGTCCTTGGACATAACACGCAGACCTTCCCAAGCCTTCAGGCCACCACAGCACAGCATGGATTCCGAGCCGCCGGTGATCATCACATCCGACATGCCCGCACGGACCATGTGAAAGGCCTGACCCATTGCATGGTTCGAGCTCGCGCAGGCGGTGGCCACGGTATAGGACGGCCCCTTCAGGTTATGGGCCATCGAGATGTGGCTCGCGGCGGCGTTGTTCATCAGCTTGGGCACGACAAAAGGGTGAACGCGGTTCTTGCCCTCTTCGTAAACGGTCCGGTAATTCTCGTCCGACGTTTGCAGCCCCCCGCCCGCAGTCCCGAGCACCACGCCGGAACGCGCCGCCAGATCACCGGTAAAGGTCAGCCCCGCCTGCAACAGCGCCTCTTCGGCGGCGATCAGCGCAAACTGGGTGTAGCGGTCATACAGGGCAATCTGCTGACGGTTCCAACGGTCTTCGGGGTGGTAATCCAGAATCTGCCCACCGATGCGGATGGCCAGCCTGTCCAGATCACGGATGTCCAGCTCTGCGATGCCACAACGGCCTTCGCGCATGGCTTCCAGAGTTTTGGGAACGTCGCCCCCCAGCGGGTTGATCGTCCCCGCGCCGGTAATGACGACGCGTCTCACGACTGCTCCGCGACCAGCTTTTCAACGGCGGCAATGATCGCAGTGACCGAGCTGATGTCGAAATCGCTTTCCGAAGGATCGTTGGCGTTGAACGGGACCGAGATGTCAAAAGCCTCTTCGATGGCGAAAATGCTCTCGACCAGACCCATGCTGTCGATTCCCAGATCTTCTAGGGTGCTATCCAGGGTCACGTCCGACGGCTCCAGTACGGCCTGCTCGGCGATGATTGCGATAACTTTATCCTTCACGGTCATGGGTTTACCCTTCTCGTTGGCATTATGGCGATTTAGCCACTTAACCCGTCTTTTGAAACAGTTTTCTTAAGCTCGGCGAATTCCCGCAAGAGGCGCGGCAATCTGCGCAGGGCTTTGTATGTCTCGACATGGGTGTCCATCTTGACCGCCGGATAACCAAGCATAGCACGACCCGCAGGCACATTCGACAAAACCGCCGAAGCCGCGCCGATCACCACGTTGTCGCCGATCTTGATGTTGTCCGCGACGCCGGATTTTCCGCCCAAAACGCAGTTGTTTCCGATGACGGTAGACCCCGCAACAGCCGCCTGAGCGCAAAGCAGACAGTCGGTGCCGATGACCACGTTGTGGCCGACCTGAACAAGGTTATCGATCTTGGTGCCGCTGCCCACACGGGTCGCCCGTACGGAGCCTTGGTCGATGGTCGAATTCGCGCCGACCTCGACATCATCGCCGATCTCGACACCGCCAAGCGAATGGATGCGCGCCCACGCCTGCGCGCGGGTGCCGCTGCTGTCGCCGAGGGTATCGCGCACCTGTTCCACCGCCGATTTCTCGGGGGTCACAAAGGAAAAGCCGTCGCCGCCAATCACTACGTTGCCATGAAGGATCGCGCGGGCACCGATGGTGGTGTCCGCCATGATCCGCACACCCGGGTGGATCAGGGCATCAGGCCCGATCGACACGCGCGGCGCGATGGTCACGTGGCTGGCAATGACAGAGCCAGCGCCAATGACAGAGCCCGCCCCGATGATCGAGAACGGCCCGACGCTGACGCCTTCGCCAAGCTGTGCGGTGGGATCAATGATTGCCGTGGGGTGAATGCCGGGTGCATAGCCCTGCCCTGCGTCCATCATGGCCGACAGTTTGGACATGCCATAGCGCGGGCGGTCCATGAGGATCGCGCCCTTCAGACCATAGCTTTGCCAATCCGCCCCCTGCCAGAGCAGCGCCGCCTGCGCCGCGCCCGCAGAAATCTGGTCTGCAAATTCGGGCTTCATGGCCAGCGCAAGGTCGGCATCAGACGCCGAAGCGGGTTCCGCAACCCGCGCGATGGTCAAAGAGCCGTCGCCATGAACGTCAACGCCCAAGGCGGCGGCGATTTCGGCAAGAGTAAAGGTCGTCATTCAGTGCCTCCCGGCCTAGTCCGGGATTTGATCTAGCCCTGAATGGCGCGCAGTACCACCCCCCGCTGCTGCAAGGCCGACCAGATCGCGGCGTCACGCCC
>CAXQKF010000347.1:0-12018 GCA_964224285.1 Donghicola sp.
TCGGACCTGCACTATTTCAACCACGGCGGCTTTGGCACCGTGCGCCTGAAGGAACCGATGGTTCTGGGCCACGAGGTTGCAGGCCGCGTGGCCGAGGTTGGCGCGGATGTGACCAACGTTCAGGTCGGTGATCTGGTGGCTGTGTCCCCGTCTCGCCCCTGCGGCGGATGTGTTGAATGCCACCGCGGCCTGCCGAACGAATGCCTGAACATGCGGTTCTACGGATCGGCCATGCCCTTTCCCCATATTCAGGGGGCGTTCCGTCAGGACATCACCGTCATGGCCAGCCAGTGCCACGTCGCCAATGACCTGACCGCCGGAGAGGCCGCGATGGCCGAGCCCTTGTCCGTCGCCCTGCACGCGGTGCGCCGCGCGGGCCAGATGATGGGCGCGCGGGTTCTGGTCACGGGCTGCGGCCCCATCGGTTTGCTGGCGATCCTTGCCGCCCGCCGTGCCGGCGCGGCCGAGATTATAGCCACCGACATTTCCGACAACTCGCTGGAGATGGCCGCCAAGGTTGGCGCGGATGTCACCCTGAACACCATGTCGAACCCCGATGCGCTGGCCCCCTATGCGGTGGGCAAGGGCACCGTCGATGTGCTGTTCGAATGCTCTGGCGCGGCCCCTGCCTTGGCCGGTGCGATCCCTGCCCTGCGCGCCCGCGGCGTGATCGTGCAACTGGGTCTGTCCGGCGACATGTCCCTACCGATGATGCAGATCACCGCCAAGGAACTGGAACTGCGCGGGTCATTCCGCTTTCACGAGGAATTCGCCGTGGCCGTCAAACTGATGTCCGCTGGCCTGACCGACGTAAAGCCGCTGATCACCCACGAATTCGCTTTCGCCGACTTCCTGACCGCCTTTGAAACCGCCAACGACCGCACGCAGGCGATCAAGGTGCAGCTGGCCTTTGACGCCTGAGGATACCCCATGACCAAACCCTATACCGGCATCTGGCCCGTCGCGCCGACGCCCTTTAACCCCGATGGCACCCTTGATCTGAAGGGCATGAAGCGCGTTCTGGACTGCATGATCGACCAAGGCGTGGACGGCATCTGCATTCTGGCGAATTTCTCGGAGCAGTTCCTGATTTCCGACGCCGAGCGCGAAACCCTCACCCGTCTCTGTCTAGAACACGTCGCAGGCCGCGTGCCGGTGATCGTGACCATCAGCCACTATGCAACGCCCATCGTGGTAGAGCGTGCACAGTTCGCCAAAGACCTTGGCGCGTCGATCGTCATGATGATGCCCCCATACCACGGCGCTCTGCTCAAGGGCACCGCCGAGCAGACCTTTGAACAGTTCCGCGCTGTGGGCGAGGTCGGCATCCCGATCATGCTGCAAGACGCACCCCTGTCCGGCGTCGATCTACCCGTCCCGCTCTTGGTGAAAATGGCCCAAGAGGTCGAGATGCTGAAGCTGTTCAAGATCGAATGCCCACAAGCCGCGATGAAACTCCGTGCTCTGATTGAACAAGGCGGCGATGCCATCGAAGGCCCCTTTGACGGTGAAGAGGCGATCACTCTGCTGGCGGATTTGGACGCGGGTTGTACCGGCACCATGACCAGCGCGATGATCCCCGATCTGATCGGGCCGATTGTGCGTGACTTCCTCGCTGGCAACCGTCAGGCTGCGATCGACGGCTACGCCCGCGTTCTACCCGCCGTGAACCACGAAAACCGCCAGTGCGGCTTCCGCTCGGCCAAGGCCGCGATGATGGAGGGCGGCGTGATCAAGTCCGATTTCTGCCGCCACCCCATCGCCCCCCTGCACCCCGCGACCCGCGCGATGCTGTTGGAGCTGCTGCGCCCCCTTGATCCGCTTGTTCTGCGCTGGGGCAAATGATGCACGACACCGCAATTGCCGAACTGAAGGCCCTGCTGGGGGACCGTCTGGTCACCACCCAAGCCGACCGCGACCTGCACGGCCAGAATGAGACATGGTATCCCCTGACCCCGCCCGACGCCGTCGCCTATCCCGAGACGACCCCACACGTCTCGGACATCCTGAACATCTGTCACGCCCACGACTGCCCCGTGGTGGCCTATGGCGCGGCAAGTTCGCTCGAGGCACAGCATCTGGCGACAAGCGGCGGCATCAGCCTTGATATGAACCGGATGAACCGCGTCTTGCAGGTTAACCCCGAGGATCTGAATGCCGTCGTCCAACCGGGCATCACCCGCATCGCATTAAACGAAGAGCTGCGCGCAACTGGCTTGTTCTTTCCCGTGGACCCCGGTGCGAATGCCAGCATCGGCGGCATGACCGCGACCCGCGCCAGCGGCACCACCGCCGTCCGCTATGGCACCATGCGCGAAAACATTCTGGCGCTCGAGGCTGTGATGGCCGACGGCACCATTGTCCGCACCGGCACTCAGGCGCGCAAATCCAGCACCGGCTATGACCTGACCCACCTGCTGGTCGGCTCCGAAGGGACACTGGGGATCATCACCGAACTTACCGTCAAGCTGCAGGGCATCCCCGAGGCGATCAGCGCCGCCACCTGCCGCTTTCCCACCATCGAGGACGCGGTCAACTGCGTGATCCTGACCATCCAGACCGGCGTCCCCATGGCGCGGATCGAGCTGGTAGACCAGATGATGGTGCGCGGGTTCAACAACTATGCGAACGCGGGCCTGCCCGAAGTCCCGCACCTGTTCCTAGAATTCCACGGGTCCGAAAACGGCGTGGCCGAGCAGGCCGAAATGTTCGGTGCCATCGCCGAGGATTTCGGCGTCGAGGCCTACCAGACCGCCACCAAGACCGAGGATCGCAACGCCCTCTGGGCCATGCGCCACAAGTCGCACTACGCCTCAGCCTCATTGGGCAAGACCGGCCACCTGATGCCCACCGACGTCTGCGTGCCGATCAGCAAACTGGCCGAAGCGGTCGTACAGGCCCAGAATGATGCGAAACGGCTGGGGCTGACCTCGACCATTGTGGGGCACGTGGGGGACGGGAATTTCCACTCGGGGGTCTCTCTGGACCCGAGCGATCCCGACCAGATGAAAGCCGCCGAAGAGTTCACCGATGCCCTCGCTGAAACTGCACTGCGCTTGGGCGGCACGGTCAGCGGCGAGCACGGCATCGGCCTTGGCAAGATCAAGTACATGAATGCCGAACACGGGGCCGCCGTCGCGCTGATGCGCGCGATCAAGGCCGCGCTTGATCCGAAAAACATCCTCAATCCGGGCAAAATGCTGCCCCCTGCCGAATAAAGGAGCCCCCATGCTGCCGTTCCAGAATACCGACCCGAACGCCACGCTTGTGGGCCGCGTCTGGCGTCCGAACATCGGCCCTGTGGTTGTGACCCTGCGCAGGGACCAGGTGGTGGATATCACCTCGATAACCGTACCGACCATGCGTGACCTCTTGGAAATGCCGGACCCTGCCGAATACGTGCGGGGTCTGGAGGGCGACGTCATCTGCACCCTGTCCGACTTGACCGCCACCAGCACAGAAACCGCCGATGAGAACGCCCTGCGCCTGCTGTCCCCTTGCGATCTGCAAGCGGTCAAGGCCTGCGGCGTGACCTTTGCCGAGTCCATGGTCGAGCGCGTGATCGAGGAACAAGCCGCCGGTGACGCCGACCGCGCCGAAGAAATCCGCGCCAAGGTCAAGGACAAGATCGGTGACAGCCTGTCCGGCATCATCCCCGGCAGTGACAAGGCGATGGAGGTCAAGAAAGTCCTGATCGCCGAGGGCCTTTGGTCCCAGTATCTGGAGGTCGGCATCGGCCCCGACGCCGAAGTCTTCTCCAAGGCCCAACCCATGAGCGCCATGGGGTTCGGCGCCTCTGTCGGCCTGCACCCCGTCAGCAACTGGAACAACCCCGAGCCCGAAATTGTGCTGGCCGTGAACAGCCGCGGCCAGATCATTGGCGCGACTCTTGGCAACGATGTGAACCTGCGCGACGTGGAGGGACGCAGCGCCCTATTGCTCGGCAAAGCCAAAGACAACAACGCTAGCTGTTCCATCGGCCCGTTCGTCCGCCTGTTCGATGACAGCTACGGCATGGCGCAGGTCGAAACCGCAGAGCTGACCCTAAAGGTCACGGGCAAGGATGGCTTCGTTCTGGACGGTCATTCTTCGATGACCAAAATCAGCCGCCATCCCGCCGATCTGGCGGCGCAAACCTGCGGGCGACATCACCAGTATCCCGACGGGTTCTTCCTGTTCCTCGGGACGCTCTTTGCCCCCATTCAGGACCGCGACAACCCCGGTCAGGGCTTTACCCACAAGGTTGGCGACGTGGTCAGCATCTCTGAACCCCATCTGGGAGAGCTGCGGAACACCGTGCGCCTGTCCACCGAATGCCCCGAATGGACCTTTGGCACCGCCGCGCTGATGCGCAATCTGGCGGGCCGCGGGCTGCTGTAATTTCTCTGGGAGGAGATTTTGATGAAAGTACTTATTATCGGAGGCGGTGGCCTCGTCGGTCAGAAACTGGCCAAATCGCTGGCCGTTCGCGGGGAACTGCGCGGCCAACAGATTGACAGCCTTGTGCTGGCCGATGTGGTGGACCCCGCACAGATCGAGGCCCCCTTTGCGGTCGAAACCGTCACCTGTGACATCGCCGATCCCGCCAGTGTTGGCACCGTGATTGATGCGGAGACCGACGTGATCTACCTGCTGGCAGCCATCGTCTCGGGCCAAGCCGAAGAAGACATGGATCTGGGCTACAAGATCAACATGATGGGCACCCTGAACGTGCTGGAACGGTGCCGCGAACTGGGCACCAAGCCGGTCGTGGTCTTTACCTCCTCCATCGCCGTTTATGGCGGTGAGGTCGCGGACCCCATCATCGACGACAGCTTCCTGAACCCGCAAACCAGCTATGGCGCGCAAAAGGCCATCGGCGAGCTGCTGCTCAACGACTATAGCCGCAAGGGCATTGTGGACGGTCGCGGGTTCCGTCTGCCGACGATTTCGGTCCGTCCGGGCAAACCGAACCGCGCGGCCAGTGGCTTTATGTCCTCGATCTTTCGCGAGCCATTGAACGGCCAAGAGGCTGTCTGCCCCGTAGACCCCGATTTCCCGCACTACTACCTGTCCCCCCGCAAATGCGTGGAGAACCTGATCAAGGGCGCGGAAATCCCCGAGGCAGATCTGGGCCAGAACCGCTGCATGATGATGCCTGGCCGGATGTGGACCATCGGCCAGATGATCGAAGCCATGCGCAACGTCTGCGGCCCCGAGCCAGAAAAGCTGATCCGTTGGGAAGACCAGCCCGAAATTCTGGCCATCGTCAAAGGTTGGCGTTTCGACATGCGCCCGCAAAAGGCGCTGAAGCTGGGCCTGACTGCGGACGAAACCTTCGAGGAGAACATCCGCTACTACCTCGAAGACGACAAACCTGCCGCATGAAAACACGGCCCGCCCCGAAACAGGGCGGGCCAGTTCGTTCTAGGCCAAACCAATGACGCAGGTGCCGGAATATCCCTCTTGTGGGGAGCCCGTCAGCTGCATCATCTGCTGGGCTTTCTGGGCATCGGTATTGTCCGCGAAGATCATGTCACGATCAAAGGTCTGACGCTCCAGATGGCGGGTGCCATTGGTGTAGATGTCCGATGCGGCGCGATAGACGGCGGCGCATTCGGCCTCGGGCAGCGAAATCTGCGAGGTCAGCAGGCTGTCGCGCCCTGTCAGAATTTCATCAGCGCTGTCAAAGACTTCGAAATGGAAATGCGGCCAGCGCCCGTTGTAGCAGCCCGGGAAAATCGTGGTGAATGTTACCTCGCCCTTTGCATCGGAAATACCGACGCCGCGCAAGTGGTTCCGGTCGTCATAATCATAGAGCGTGTACTTGCCCACAGCATCGCAGTGCCACAGATACAGCGCTTTGCCCGCCAAAGGGGTGCACCCGTCATTGGCATCTACCAAGGTCAATGTCAGCGCAAGGGGGACACCTTGGGCGACTGGTGTCATCCCGTTGAAACTGGGGCGCAAATCGCTGCGGATGACGCCCTCTTGGGTGAGGACGTTGATGCTGCCGCCCCGCCCTCTGGTGCCATCTGCGGGGAACGGGCCCGCAGTCTCGGTGCTGTTGACCACGCATTGCAACGCGGCTGCGGGGCTGGCCGCCACCGCGCCGGCCCCCAGTAGAAACCCGAGCGCGCTCCGGCGACCGATCAGGCGTGGCAAATCGTGACGGAGCCCCAGATCGTGAGGCTCTTGGCGGTCGTCTGCTGCAGTATGTGAATGTGCCATGAAAAACTCCTCTCATGGCTTTAACGCAGCAGCGCTGATTTTCAGACCCCGTTTTCGTTCACAGATCGGTGACGTTCAGCCCCCATAGGCCGCACGGGCCTGTTTCAGTCGGTCCCGCAGAGTGCGCTGCATGGCGATCATGTCTAGATCGACAGCCGTGAACAGGCTACCCGCCTCGACCGCCATCGCCGTCAACTCGTCGTCCAGAGACAGGAAGCCAGCCGGTTTCCCCAGCCCGCGCACCCGCTGGATGGCGTCCACGATGGCCGCGCGCACATCGGCGTGCCGTGCGTTCCCTGCATGCCCCATCGAGGCCGACAGGTCCGCAGGCCCGATGAACACGCCGTCCACGCCCTCTAGCGCGGCGATCTCATCCAGATTTTCAAGGCCCTTCTCGGTCTCGATCTGGACCAGGAGGCAGATTTCCTCGCGGGCGCGGGTAAAGTAATCGGGCACCGCGCCGAATTTGTTCGCACGGGTCGATCCGCCCATGCCACGGAACCCGCGGGGGGCATAGTCCACCGCGTCCACGGCCAGCTGCGCCTCTTCGACGGTCTGGACATAGGGGATCAGGATGGTCTGCGCCCCGATATCCAGAAGGCGCTTCATCTCGGCGGGGTTCAGTTCGGTCGGACGCACCACAGGATGCGTGCCATACGCGGACATCGCCTGCAGCATCGACAGAATGCTGTTCAGGTCATTCGGCGTATGTTCGCAATCCAGCAGCATCCAGTCATAACCCAGACCGGCCATCATCTCGGTCGCGGCGTTGTCGCGGATGGTGGACCAGAGGCCGATCTGTTGCTGACCGGCCATGATCGCGCGTTTGAACGGGTTGGCGATCTGCTCCATCAGTTCACCGGCGTGACCAGCGCGTCCCCGTTAAAGAACGCAGTGACGTTGGACAGCTGCACCTCTGCCATGGCGCGGCGGGTTTCGTGGGTGCCGGAGCCTTGGTGGGGCTGAAGGACCACATTGGTCAGCTCGTAGAAGCGTTCGTTGATATGCGGCTCGTTGATGAACACATCAAGGCCCGCGCCCGCAATCGCGCCGCTTTCCAACGCGTCCAGCATCGCCTCTTCGTCGATGGTGGTGCCGCGGCTGATGTTGATGATCACACCGTTGGGGCCAAGCGCATTGATCACGTCGCGGCTGACATAGCCTTCGGTTTCCTTACCGCCGACCAGCGCGACGACGAACCAGTCCACGGCCTCGGCCAAGGATTTGGGGTCGGCGTGATAGGTCCAACCGGGTGTCTGTTTTTCGCTGCGCGAGTGGTAGTGGATGTCCATCTTGAACGCTGCAAGACGGTCGGCGATTTCACGGCCAATGCGGCCCATGCCGCAGATGCCGACCTTGCCACCGGTCATCTTGCGGTTCAGGGGCAGGCTTCCGCCACCAGCCCAACGACCAGAGCGGGTGATGTTGTCGCCCTCGACCATGTTGCGGGTCTGGGCCAGCATCATGCCAACCGCCAGATCGGCCACGTCGTCGTTCAGCACGTCGGGGGTGTTGGTGACTTTGATCCCGCGTGCGCTGGCCGCAACAACGTCAATCGCGTCATAGCCCACGCCAAAGTTCGAAATCAGGCCAAGGTTCGCCAGCGGGTCCATCGCCGCGCCGCCAAAGGGGGCGTGTCCCTTGAACACGACCGCGGTGATGCCATCGCGCACAGAAACATCCAGACCGGCGATGTCATCGGGCGATGCCGCGTAGACGTTTGGGTAATTTGCGTCGAACCGCGCGCGCTCTTCTTCGTTGAAGGCACCACAGACAAGTAGTTTTACATCGGACATTTCACATTTCCTTTCCGTGGTTTAGAGCAATTTCTTGATGCGGCTGATCGCTTCAAGAATATTCTCGGTCGAGTTCGCGTAAGAGAAGCGTAGATACCCTTCGCCCCACGCGCCAAAGGACGTACCGGCAACGGTCGCAACCCCCGCCTCGTCCAGAAATTTGTCCTGCGCCTGTTTCGAGGTCAGGCCGGTCCCCTCGATATTCGGGAAGGCATAGAACGCCCCCGCGGCATCGGCGCAGCGCACCCCGGGCAGGTCGTTCAGGGCGTCCACGATCACTTGGCGGCGGGCGTCAAACTGGGCCACCATTTCGGTCACGCAGTCCTGCGGTCCGGTCAGGGCGGCGAGACCAGCGAACTGGGTCGGCGCGTTCACGCAGGAGTGGTCGTTGATGCACAGGCGCGTCACGTGGTCCACCGCCGCATCGGGCCAGACCGCATAACCCAACCGCCAGCCGGTCATGGCATAGGTCTTGGACCATCCATCCAGCATGATCAGGCGGTCGCGGATTTCGGGGTATTGCAGCAGGCTGACGTGTTCCCGCCCGCCATAGAGCATGTTGCTGTAAATCTCGTCCGACATCAGGGCCACGTGGGGGTGATCCATCAGGCCCGCCACGAGCTTGTCGATCTCCGCCTTGGGCGTAACGCCGCCCGTGGGGTTCGCGGGGCTGTTGATGATGATCAAGCGGGTGCGTTCTGTGATCTGAGACAGAACCTGTTCGGCGCTGAAGGCAAAGCCGTTCTGTTCTTCCAAAGCAATCGGCACGGGCGTCGCGCCGCTGTACTTGATCACGGATTCATAGATCGGGAAGCCCGGATTGGGGTACATGATCTCTGCGCCCGGTTGGCCGAACATCATCACCGCAAAGAACATGGTGGGCTTGCCGCCCGGTACGACGACCACGTTGTCAGGGTTCACCTCGACCCCGTGTCGGCGGTTCAGGTCGGCGGCAACGGCCTCACGCAGCACCGGCAGACCGTTCGCGGGTGTATAGCCGTGGTGGCCATCGCGGATCGCCTTGATCGCGGCCTCCGAGATATGCTCGGGCGTTTTGAAGTCCGGCTGCCCGATCCCGAGGTTGATAATATCTTTGCCCTGCTGCGCCAGAGCCTGCGCCCGCGCCAGCACAACAAAGGCGGACTCGGTTCCCAGACGCGACAGACTGTCAGCGAAAATCATGCCTGACATGGTCCCTCCCCATAGGCTGATTAAAGTGCCGGAGCGGGCCCCTCCTTCCCGCTCCGGCTGGGTTTGGAAATTTGGTATACCAAAATTTCCAACCTGAAAAGCCCCGAGTTTCGGGAATTTGTCAGAGGTACTTTTTCAACCAGCCCAAGGTCTGATCGGTGGGTTTAACCGGCTTGTATTCGGCCCCGATGGGCGCGGAATATCCAAGATCGGCAATCAGTTGCAGGACATAGTTGTAGTCCAGCTCTCCATGATCGGGCTGCGCGCGGTCGGGGACCGAGGCGATCTGGATGTGCCCGATCTTGGGCAGCAGATCGCGCAGGGTGTTGGTCAGATCGCCCTGCATCAGCTGCATATGATAGCAGTCAAACATGAACTTGATGTTGGGTTCGTCCACCATGTCGATGATCCGCTGCGCCTCGGCGGTCGAGGTCAGGAAGTACCCCGGCACGTCATAGGTGTTCAGGGGTTCGATCAGAATGGTAATGCCAAACGCCGCCGCCCGCTCGCAGGCATAGCGCAGATTTGTGACAAAGGCTTTGGCCGCCTCTGCCCCCTTGGATTTGCCCGCCATGACGTGGATGCACTTGGTACCCGTGGCGTTGGCATAGGCGACGGCTTGGTCGATGGCGGCGCGCCCCTCGTCCATGCGGTCGGGCAGCGCACAGAGGCCGAAATCCCCGTCGTCCAGATCGCCCGGATGGGTGTTCAGCCCCAGCATGGTCATGCCGGTTTCCTTGAGCGCCTCGCGCACTGCCTTGGCGGGGGTGTCATAGGGCCAATGGCATTCCACATCCGAAAATCCGGCCTTTTTCGCGGCGCGGATGGCGTCGGGCAAGTCCAGTTCCCGCCAGAGGAACCCGAGGTTGGCAGAGAATTTCATCAGTCCCACTCCACATCATATTTGGTGACGATCTGCTGGACCATTTCAGGGCTCAGCATCTTGGCATCATAGCCGCGCATAAGGATGGCCAAACGCGCGGTGTCCTCGAGTTCTTCGATGGCGTTGCAGGCGGATTCCACGTCCTTGGCGGCCACAACGGGGCCGTGGTTGGCCAGCATGACCGCGCTGCGTTTCCCCGCCAGCCCGCGCACCGCATCGCCCATCGCCGGATCACCGGGGATAAAGAACGGCAGCAGCTTGACCTTGCCCAATTTCATGATCGCATAGGGGGTCAGAGGCGGCAGGAAGTTATCCTCGTCCACTTCGGGCATCAGGGACCACGCGACCGAGTGGCAGGAGTGCAGGTGCACCACCGCGCCGGTCTTGTTCCGCGTCTCGTAGAACGCCGAATGCAGGGGCATTTCCTTGGTCGGTTTGTCGCCGCCGATCAGGGTGCCGTTTGCGTCAAACCGCGACAGCCGCGCCGGATCAAGCCGCCCGAAGCTGGTCCCCGTGGGCGACACCAAGAGCCCCCCGTCGGGCGTGCGGGCCGAGATATTGCCTGTCGAGCCCCCCGTCAGACCGCGGTCGAACAGGGACTTTGCCAGCAGGCACATCTCTTCGCGCAGCTTGGTTTCTTCGGTCATTGATCCTCCAGCACCTGTAGCGCGTCGGCAAAAAAGCCCTCTTTGCCAAAGTTGCCGGATTTCAGGGTCAAAGCAATCTTTTCCCCGTCGCTTTCCGCATAGGTCCACGGCACGCCGGGCGCGATTTCCTGACCGATGTCCAAACGTGTGACCCCTAGCGCCTGCGTGACCGCGCCACTGGTTTCGCCACCCGCCACAACGAACCGGCGGGCGCCGGCGCTAAAGGCTGCTTGGGCCAGTTCGGCCAGTGCGTTTTCGATCATCTCGCCCACTTCGGCGACGCCGAATGCCTCTTGCGCCTTGCGGACGGTGTCAGGCTCGGCGGTGGCGTAGAACAGGGGTGCTTGGCTCAGGTCCTGTTTGGCCAGCCACGCCAGCGCGGGGCCAATCCCACGCTTATCAAGATCAAAGGCATCAAGACGATAGCTGGGGGCATTCACGCTGTATTCGCAGACCTGCGCGCGGGTCATGGCCGAGCAGCTGCCCGACAGAACGATGGTCTTGTTCGGCAGATCGGGACGCACGGCGCGTTCGGCATCGGCGGCCAGCACCCCATCGCGGACATAGAGCGCGGGCAAAGGCATCGCCACCGCGCTGCCGCCGGTCATGAGGGGCATGTCACGGCAGGCCTCGGCGATGGTATACAGATCCTCGTCCGCCACGGCGTCGATAACCACATGGGCCACGCCTTGGTCCTGAAGTTCGCACAATCGGGCACGCAGGGCCTCGGTCCCACGGGCCACAGCCAAACGGTTCGCCAAGCCCACCTGCCCCGCCACCTGCGGCGCCAGCAGGCGCATCAGGTTGCTGTCGCGCATGGGGGTCAGGGGGTGATCCTTCATCGGGCTTTCCGCCAAGGGCAGTTCCACGACAAAGAGGTTCCCCATGAAAATCGCCCGCCCGTTTTCGGGAAAGGCAGGGCAATACATGGTCTGCGATGCGCCAAGGTCATCCATCAGCGCCTCGGCCACGGGGCCGATGTTGCCCTCGGCCGTACTGTCGAAGGTCGAGCAATATTTCCAGAAGAACCGCTGCGCCCCTGCCCGTTTCAGCCAGTCCAGCGCCCTCCGGCACTGGGCCACGGCCTCGTCCACGGGCGCGGTACGGCATTTCAGGGCGATGACTTCGAAGGGGGCGGTGTCAGTAGGCTCTTCTTCGGGGATGCCCATGCGCAGGGACACGCGGACGCCTGAACGGGCCAGAAGGCCCGCCAAATCGGTTGCACCGGTAAAATCGTCGGCAATACAGCCAAGTACGGTCATGGTTACTCCTGTCCGGGTAATGTCAGGCC
>CAXQKF010000348.1:0-2789 GCA_964224285.1 Donghicola sp.
ACCCCCGAAGCGGGCGACGTTCTGAACGTTGTGGAAACCGAAGCTCAGGCGCGCGAGATTGCGGAATACCGTGAGAACGCCGCGAAAGAGAAGCGTGCCGCCGCTGGCGCCGCGACTACTCTGGAGCAGCTGATGGCCAAGGCAAAAGCCGACGAGAATGTCAGCGAACTGCCCATCCTGGTCAAAGCAGACGTGCAGGGTTCGGCCGAAGCGATCGTTCAGGCGATGGAAAAGATCGGCAACGACGAAGTCCGCGTTCGTGTTCTGCACTCTGGTGTGGGCGCGATCACCGAGACCGACATCGGTCTGGCAGAAGCCAGCGGTGCACCGGTCTTTGGCTTCAACGTTCGTGCAAATGCTCCGGCCCGCAACAGCGCCAACCAGAAGGGCGTGGAAATCCGCTACTACAGCGTGATCTACGACCTCGTGGACGACGTCAAAGCGGCTGCAAGTGGCCTTCTGTCGGCAGAGATCCGCGAAAACTTCATCGGCTACGCCGAGATCAAAGAAGTCTTCAAGGTTACCGGCATCGGCAAAGTTGCAGGCTGTCTGGTCACCGAAGGTGTGGCTCGCCGTTCGGCTGGTGTGCGCCTGCTGCGTGACAACGTGGTTATCCACGAAGGTACGCTCAAGACGCTCAAGCGCTTCAAGGACGAAGTCAAAGAGGTCATCTCGGGTCAGGAATGCGGTATGGCGTTCGAGAACTACGACGATATCCGCCCGCAGGATGTCATCGAAATCTTCGAGCGCGAAGAAGTCGAACGTACTCTCTGATCTGCGCGACATTTTGCGAAATTCGAGCGGCCCTTCGGGGCCGCTTTTCTTTTGTTCGATAGTCTGGATGCACAAAAAAAAGAGGCCCGCGAGGGCCTCTTTGTAGTGTGAGTGGTGGGTAAGTCTTCTTATTTGATAGTCGCGGGACGACCGGCAATCTCACGGTTGTCCACGCGTACGAGAATACGGCCATCCGCCAGATCTCGTACGTAAAGTCCCTGTACGGAAACCGAAGTCCCGAATGTGATAGTGCGCATCATGTCATCATCCTCCGCCAGACATTGCGTACCTAGAATATACGCTACCACGCCCGAAAAAGCATCATAAAATCGTCATGATTAGGACTTAGGCCTGAAGAATTAGGATAACGCTTGACTACCCTTTTTGCTGCATTTTGATATTTCGGCCCTATACCTTCCCAGCCAGTTTGAGAGGCAATTGGTTAATAAATGGTTTACAGCCAGTCTCTCAGAACGGGTATCAGCGGAATATCAGCCGGAGGCATGGGGTATTTGCGCAAATCTCGGGCATGTGCCCACACAAGTTGCTGGCCTTCTCGCGGGATCGGAACGCCCTCCCACTTCCGACATGCAAACAATGGCATTAACAAATGAAAATTGTCGTAGGAATGTGACGCAAAAGTGAGGGGCGCGAGACAGCTGTTCCAGGTCTCGATTCCCAGTTCTTCGTGCAATTCCCGCACCAGCGCGTCCTCGGGCGATTCGCCTTCTTCGACCTTGCCGCCGGGAAATTCCCAGAGACCTGCCATGGACTTACCCTCGGGGCGCTGTGCAAGAAGAACGCGCCCATCGGGATCGATGAGCGCGACAGCGGAAACCAGAACGATCTTCTTGGTCACGAGCGATAGTCCGCGTTGATTTCGATGTAGGTGTGGGTCAGGTCGCAGGTCCATACGGTGGACGACCCGTCCGCAAGGCCCAGATCAACGTTAATCGTGATCTCCTGCTCTTTCATGACCGCAGCGCCTTGCTCTTCGCGGTACTCGGGGCTGACCCAGCCCTTTTCCGCGACGAGGATGTCGCCAAAGCGGATGCTCAGCAGGTCGCGGTCGGCTTCGGCGCCGGATTTGCCGATAGCCATGACAACGCGGCCCCAGTTGGGGTCTTCGCCAGCGATGGCGGTCTTGACCAACGGCGAGTTCGCGATGGCCATTGCGTGCACTTTGGCCTGCGCGTGATTGCGTGCGCCAGTGACGTTGATGGTCACGAATTTCTGCGCACCCTCACCATCGCGGACAACCTGATGCGACAGGTCCAGCATGACGGCGTGGAGAGCATCACGGAATGCTTTGGTGTCGTGGCTCACGGTTGCCCCGGAGGCGCCCGTAGCGGCCATCAGGAGGGTGTCAGAGGTTGAGGTGTCGCTGTCCACCGTGATGCAGTTAAAGGTGCTGTCTGTGAACGCGCTGACCAGCGTCTGCAAATCGGCCTGATCAATCTTTGCGTCGGTAAAGATGTAGACCAGCATCGTCGCCATGTCGGGGGCAATCATGCCCGAGCCTTTGGCGATACCCGCGATGTTCACTGTCTTGCCATCAACCTCGAAGGTCGCGCAGGCGCCCTTGGGATAGGTGTCGGTGGTCATGATCGCGTGCGCGGCGTCTTGAATGCCGTTCTCGTCCAGCTTGCCCTTCAGGGTTTCGAGGGCTGCGATGATGCGCTCGTGCTTCATCGGCTCGCCAATAACACCGGTCGAGGATGTGAAGACACGCGCTGCAGGGGTTTCCATGATCTCTGAAACCGACGAGGTGATCGCGCGGACGGACTCGACGCCTGCCTTGCCGGTAAAGGCGTTCGAGTTGCCCGCGTTTACCAGAATGACGGCGCCCTCATCAGGGGCACCGCCGATTTTCGCTTGGCAGTCCAGAACCGGAGCGGACCGTGTGGCCGAGCGGGTGAACACGCCAGCAATGCTGCTGCCTGCGTCCAGCGCGACCATCATCACGTCGGTTCGGCCTTGGTACTTGACGCCCGCTGCGTGGCTCGCGAAACGCG
>CAXQKF010000349.1:0-5971 GCA_964224285.1 Donghicola sp.
GCCATCCGCAGCGTTACGGCGAGGCAAAATGGAACTCCAAAAACTCCCGCAACCGCCGGATCTTTGACGACCGAGTCGGGCTGGCCGCCGGCAAGAGCACGCGACCCTTCCTGTTGCAGGCATACCGCCGTGACATGGGGAACGGTGAATTCCGGATGATGAAGGATGTCTCGGCCCCGATCTACGTCAACGGGCGCCATTGGGGCGGGCTGCGCTTTGCCTACCTATGCGACTGAACGGGGATGTGACCAAAAGGGGTGGAGCGCTACCTCGAATGGGAATTCAACCTGCCGTTAAGAGATTATTCTTCTTTGGCGTGCATTTTGCGAAAGTGTAACCAGGGAGAATGGGGGCAATCATGTACGGCGATCAGTTTGAAAGAGGTACCGGACCAGCGCGACATGTTTCCGTGGTGCGTAGTCAATACGGCGGAAACTATCAGGAATTCGGACGCCACTACGGTTACGACCGTATGGAAATGATGGTGATCCAGCGCAAGATAACCCGGCGCTTGTATCTGAGCCTTGCAGGATTGGCAGGTGGCGCCGCCATCTTGGCGTGGATGCTGGGTCTGTTGACCTAGGCGGAACTCTCTGACTTTGGAATGTAGGCTGGTGCGTCCGCGCGCCAGCCTTTCTTGTTTTCAGGGGGCGTCAAACTGGTTCGGGAATTCCGATAGGTTTGCTCTTGAATTTTCTATGTTCGCGCCGCTATCGCAAGGAAATGGATGCCGTTTTCGCTGAGAACGGGCTGAGCGATGCGACATCCCTGCCGCTGCGCTATCTGGCGCGGCAAAATCATCCCCTGCGTCAAAAGGATCTGGCAGAGCGCCTCGCGATCGAGGGACCGACGCTTGTCCGGACGCTGGATATGCTGGTGGCCAAAGGGTTGGTCCGGCGAACCGAAGACCCGGACGACCGCCGTGCCAAACTGGTGAGCGCGACCAGGGCAGGGCGGGCATTTCTGTCAGACCTAGGCGCGCGATTCTCCGCACTGCGCCGCGAATTGTTCGAGGGGGTTCCAGAAGAAGATATCGAGGCAACATTGCGCCTCTTGCAGCGGCTAGAGCAGAACATCGCCGCGCGTCACGGCGATTGAAGCCATATTTTGATCGGTCGAGAGACCCGCATTCTGCTCTGGTCGGGAAAGGCATGGATGGATGACGAGATCCGATTGGGTGCGCGCTGCGAGCCTCGGGATGGCAGCTTGGCTGTCCTTTGTCGTGGCGACCGCGCTGGATGTGGACCACGCATTCTGGGCCTCGATGCCCGTTTGGGTGGTCGCGCAGCCTTGGCGCGGGGTCACGATAGAGAGGGCCGTCTGGAGGCTGGTCGGGACTGTGATTGGCGGCGGGGCAGGGCTGTTGCTGTTGGCGGTGTCGCCTGCGCCTTGGGTGACAGGGCTCGGAATGTCGGCGTTGCTGGCGGTCGGGGCGGCGTTGATCCATCTGTGGTCCGGCGTGCGCAGCTACATGCCGCTGATGTGCGCGATTACCGTGGGGGTGGTCGTGGTGCCTGCGATGCTGGACCCCAGCGGGGAATTCTCTTTGGCGCTGGATCGCATGATCTGCACTTTGATCGGGGGGATCGCTGTTGCGGTGATCGTCGCGCCCTTTACGCCGAATGCGGATCGGGCAGGGTTTCGATCTGCTGGGGTTGATTTGGCGGACCGGTTTATCGCCACTGCCCGATTGTTGCTGGCGCAGGACGCTAGTGAACAGGTTCTGGATGACGCGGTCGCGGATACCCTGCGCCAAGGGGCCGCTCTGGAGGCGCGGGCACGGTTGGTCGCGGCAGGATCGCGAGAGGGCTATCGCAGGATGGCGGCGCTCGATGCGATCCTCGCGGCGGGTCTGAGCGTGCTAGAGGCCGCAGCGTCCGCTGGTCGGGATGCAGGCGCCCGCGCCCAAGCGCAGCAGGTGCTGGCCGCGGATGGCACGCGGCCCACCCCGACGCCCGAGCAGATAGGCTACCCCGCGGTTGCCCGCTTGGTTCAAGCGCGTAGGGCATTGGCCATCGGGGTCGAGGATCTGCAGGCGGTTGCGCCCTCGGGGTATGACCTGCGCCGGTTGGTCCCGCCGCATGATCCCTCTCTTGCGCTGAGGGGGGCCTCTCTGGCTGCTGCGAGCGGCTTGGTCGGGTCGATGTTGTTCATCCTGACGGGCAGTATCGTGGGCGAGCTGATGGCCTTTTCGATGGTGATTTTCGCGTTGGTTCTGGGGTCGATGCCGGTTCCGCAGATCATGGCGCCCAAACTGATTGTCGGTGTTTCCATCGGGGCTTTGGCGGGGATGCTCTACCGGATTGGTGTGCAGCCCTATACAGGCGATTGGGGTGCGCTGGTGCTGGGGCTGTTGCCGTTTATCGCGGTTGGTGCCGTGGCTCGCGCCAACCCGCGCACAGCGCCTTATGCGCTGGATGCGAATATGTGCTTTATGCTGGCCAGTCAGGCGGGGGCAGGCGTGGCGCCAATGCCCGAAATTCTGGGGTCTGGGGCCGCGATGGTGCTCGGGGCTTTGGCGGTTGTGCTGTGTGTCATGGCCTTGCCGCGTCCAAGTGTGCGTTTGATCCACAAGACCGAAGCAAAACTACAGCGCGATCTGTCTGCCTTGGTTGCGGCGGGCGGGGATGATCACCGCTGGTCCGCCCTATGGGGGCGGCGTGTGCTGACGCTGGCCATGGCGCTGGATGCCGCAGGCGAAGGGGTGCCGCGGCGGCTTCTGGGATTGGCAGGGGACGGGTACGAAGCTTTGACCGCAGTGCGCGAGGCGCGTCCGGCCCCATAGCGCGGTGTGTGGGCGGTGTGTCACTCTGACCGGATCGGTGGATGCGCCGCCAGCCTGACAAGCGGCGGCGCAGGGTCAGAAAATTGGTCGATCAGAAGACGTGGGTGCCTTCGTCCAGCCATGTCACGCCAAGCAGGCGGATCGTTCCGCCGTCATACTCCACATACGTGTCGCCGTATTCGTGGGTGACTGTCACGCTCACATCGTTGCCGGTGAACTTGATCGTGTCCTGCCGCGGGTTGAAGTCGAGGACGAGATCATTGCCCTGATCCGCGCCGCCCGAGACAAAGATGAAGGTGTCCTTATGACGGCCGCCGCTGAGCACGTCGTTGCCCGTACCGCCCCACAGTTTGTCGCGACCCGCGCCGCCTTCAAGTTCGTCATTGCCGGCGTCGCCCTTCAGCCGGTCATGGCCTGCGTCACCGGACAGCAGGTCATCGCCTGCATTGCCAAAGAGCCTGTCCTTGCCATGACGGCCCTGTAGCCAGTCTGCGCCATCCCCGCCATACAGCCGGTCATTGCCGCGGTCGCCAATGATGCTGTCGTTTCCGGCTTGGCCGCGGATGATGTCCCGTCCGGCCGCCCCGAAAAAGACCTCGTCTTCGTCAGAGCCGACGATCTTGTCCTTGAAGCGTGTGCCGGTCAGTTCCTCGACGTTGCTGAGCAGGAGGGTGCGGCTGTATTTCGTGCCGGAAACCGTTTCGCTAAAGCTGACGATCCCTGTGTCGAGGTTGGCGTTCACGCCGGTGCTCAGCTTTACGAGGGTGACGTAGTCGATATCCTCTCCGCCATCAAAGCTGTCGGTGATCGCGCGGGCCTGACCGATGCCCATTGTGGCGGTGTAGACGTCGCTGCCCTTGCCGCCGGAAACCGAATCCTGTCCGTAAAACCCGAGGAACGCATCCCCGAAGACACTACCAGAGCCAGTCCAGTCCACCGTCGCCAGCAGGGTGTTGAGCGTGTGCAGCGGATCATCCGCGTCTGCCACGGCCAGAAGCGTCTGGAACGAGATGTTGGGGATACCGTCGATGATCATCCCAGTCGAACCGATGTTGGGCCAGTAGATGTCGATGTGGTTGACAGTCCCCGCGCCGGACCCGTCCATCCCCGACCCGAAGAAGTTGGTGTAGGGATCGCGCATCGCGTTCACGCCATAGTCAATCCGAGTGCTGCTGCTGCTCAGGATCCGGTTGGAGTCATTTCCCAGCACAGACAGCAGAAAAAGCTGCATCGCACCTTGGTAATTCACGTGGGCAAAATCAGCGGTCATGGTGTGTCCTTGTCGCGTGGCCGATCGAAAGGCAGATCGGGAATGTCGCAGAGACGAAGCTGCGTTTTCTTTGGTGATAATTGGTTAGAATCATTAATGAGTTGCAGCGTTGTACTGTAATTCCCGTTACCGAAATATGGTGGAATTCATGTAGCTGGCCCGTTTGGTGCTTATTTCATGGGCGACTGGCCGGTTTCCCTTTGGGTGCCAAAAGGAAGGAGGGGCGGGCAGCGCCGTCCTTTTTGATAGTGCATTGAAGGGGTTTTGGTTTCTCTGGGGAACTGAAGCGTTGTCGCAGAGAAATTGATCACCGGCTTTCGTTGGTCCGGTGTCCCCGCCACGAAGCTATGGCTCGCGGCGGGAGAGGCTTTGGGCGGTGAATGCGGCAGTTGGCCAGCCGCATCCCTTGGTTCGTTTGAAAATCAGACCATCATTTCTTTGGTCGCGGTCAGTTTCAGTTCAGGATGGTCCCGAACCACGCGGTCGATGTCCCATTGCATGCGGGTCAGGTAGACCACGTCGCCGTCGTGATCGTAGGCGATGTGCTGTTTGTTCACGTTCACGAACTTGTCCACATCGGCCTTGGCGCCGGACACCCAGCGGGCGCTGGTGAACTGGCTGGATTCAAACCGGACGGGCAGGCCGTATTCTAGTTCGATCCGGCTGGCCAGAACCTCGAACTGCAGCGCGCCAACGACGCCAACGATAAAGCCCGAGCCGATGTTCGGCTTGAACACCTTGGCCGCGCCTTCTTCGGCGAACTGCATCAGGGCTTTTTCCAAGTGCTTGGCCTTCATCGGGTCGCCCGCGCGGACGCCTTGCAGAAGTTCTGGCGCAAAGCTGGGGATGCCGGTGGCGCGGATCGCCTCGCCTTCGGTCAGGGTGTCGCCGATGCGCAGCTGGCCGTGGTTGGGGATGCCGATGATGTCGCCAGCCCAAGCCTCTTCGGCCAGTTCGCGGTCCGAGGCAAGGAACAGCACGGGGTTCGAGATCGCCATGGGTTTCTTGGTGCGTACATGGGTCAGTTTCATCCCACGCTTGAAGTGGCCCGAGGCCAGACGCACGAAGGCCACGCGGTCGCGGTGCTTGGGGTCCATGTTCGCCTGCACCTTGAAAACAAAGCCCGCGACCTTGGTTTCATCGGGACTGATCTGGCGGGGATCGGCGCTTTGGGGTTGGGGTTCGGGGCCGTAGTTGGCAATCCCGTCCATCAATTCCTTGACGCCAAAGCTGTTGATCGCAGAGCCGAACCAGATCGGGGTCATGTGCCCTTCGAGCACCGACTGAGGGTCAAGCGCGGGCAGCAGTTCGCGGGCCATCTCGACCTCTTCGCGCAGCTGGTCCAGCATGTCGGCGGGGATGTGTTCGGCCAGTTTGGGGTCGTCCAGACCCTGAATCTTGATCGACTCGGCGACCTTGTTCCGGTCGGCGCGGTCCATCAATTCAAGCCGGTCGTTGATCATGTCGTAGCAGCCCAGGAAATCGCGGCCCATGCCGATCGGCCAGCTGGCAGGCGTCACGTCAATGGCGAGGTTTTCCTGAATCTCGTCGATGATTTCAAAGGTATCGCGGCTCTCGCGGTCCATCTTGTTACAGAAGGTCAGGATGGGCAGGTCGCGCAGGCGGCAGACTTCGAACAGCTTCTGGGTCTGGCTGTCCACGCCCTTCGCGCCGTCGATCACCATGATCGCCGCGTCAACCGCCGTCAGGGTGCGGTAGTTTTCTTCGTAAAATTCCGAGTGACCGGGGGTGTCAACGAGGTTGAAGCGGTATTTGCCGAAATCGAAAGACATCGCCGAGGCGCTGACCGAGATCCCGCGATCCTGTTCCATCTTCATGAAGTCCGAACGGGTGCGGCGCGCTTCGCCTTTGGCGCGGACCTGACCAGCCATCTGAGATCGGAAGAGCGTCGTGTA